>NZ_CP100128.1:0-301022 GCF_024207115.1 Chromobacterium sp. IIBBL 290-4 | reverse complement strand
CGCCGAGCGAGCTGCGCTCCATCGCCTGCGCGGCGCTGCCTGAGGGGCTGGCGGAGCCGCGCATGGACGGCTTCGAGTGCGGCGAGATTCCCGCCGGCCGTTATGCGGTGCTGGAGCATATCGGGCCGTATGCCGAATTGTCCGAGCGCTGGGACTGGCTGTACCGGCATTGGCTGCCGGACAGCGGCGAGCAGCCCGGCACGGTGCCCTGCGCTGAGGAGTATCTGAACTCGCCTTACGACACGCCGCCGGCGCAGTTGCGGACGTTGCTGCTGCTGTCTTTGGCCTGATTGTTCAATCCGGCAAGCCGGGCTTGATGGCTTTGGCCTGCCATTCCGATGGCGTTTTGCCCAAAAAACGTTTGAACGCGGATGAGAAGGCGCCGAGGCTGTCGTAGCCGGCCTCCATTCCCGCAGCCGTGATCGATGCGCCTTCGGCCAGGGCTTGCAGCGCATGGCGCAGGCGCATCTGCCGCCGCCATTGCCCCAGGCTCCAGCCGGTTTCGTTCTGGAAACGGCGCATCAGCGTGCGCCGCGACATGCCGGCGCTATGCGCCAGGGTATCCAGGTCATCGGCGCTTGCCGGCTGCGCCATCAGCCTGGCGGCCAGATTCCGCAGGCGCGCATCGCTAGGCATGGGCAAGTAGAACGGATGGCAGGGCTCGCGCGACAGCGCGTCGGCCAAGGTCAGGCAATAGGGCGCTCGCCGCTCGGCATCGAGATCGTCGCGCCGCAGCGCCTCCAGCAAGGCGGCGAGCAAGGGCGTGGCGCGCACCACCCGGATGTCTGGTGGCATGCGCGCCCGGCTCCAGGCCTCTGCAAAGTAAAAATTATGGCCTCGCGTCGGGCCGTGATAGGCCGCGCCGTGGCGATGGCCTGGCGGCGCCCAGCCCAGGCAGCCCATGGGCATCGCCCATTGCCCGGCATCGGTATGCGCGCTCATCAAGCCTTGTTGGATCCAGAACAATTGGCCTTCAGAGTGCGCATGCGGAGCTTGTGAAGATGACGCGTCGTGGGTGAGCGGCGCGATGGCGAATAAATCCTGCAAGTTGACCCTTTTGAATAAAAGATTGGCCTGCTTACGTTAGCAGGCCATTCAAATCTTCGCCATGCTGTTCTCACGCCACATCACATGGAGAACAGCATGGCTATGAAGGAACGAGCAAGAGAGTTGGATGGCGAGCGGATAGAGCGGGCTGTCCGAGAATTGGGGAGTCAGCTGCGCGCGCGCCAGCCGCGACGAGCTTTGCCGGACTTGGCCGGCATGGGGGCAGAACTGGGAGCGGCCAGCCAGTTGGCGATGAATGGTTTGCGAGAGCTATTGGGCCAGGTTTCGCCCGGCACTGCCGTGTTCTGCGCCTCTGATGCGCCGTCGCAGGAAAGTCTGGCCGAGCATGCCGCTTATTGGTGGTGCGACCCTATCGATGGCGGGGTGCAGTATCTGTCCGGCCTGACCTTGTGGAGCTTGTCGCTGTGCCTGGTGGCGGAGGGGCGGACCGAGTTCGCGCTGACGCATGATCCCATCAGCGGCGATGTCTGGCGCGCCCGCCGCGGCGAAGGATTGTGGCGCAACGGCGAGCCTGCGTTTTGCGGCGAGCGGGCGGAACTGTCCCTCGCGGTGCTGGGCGCCAGTTTTCCCAATTATCCGCAGCGGCCGGCTGAAGAGATCGCCAGCCATCTGGCGCGTTTGGGCCTGGCCATGCCCCACGTCTTGGCTCAGCGTTGGATGGGGCCCGCTTCGATCTCTCTGTCGCAGGCGGGCGCGGGCGTGCTGGATGGCTATTGGGAGGTGGGCAGCCAAGTCATGGATTGGCTGGCGGGCGCTTTGCTCGCGGAGGAGGGCGGCTGCGTGGTGACGGATCTGGACGGCAAGCCGCTGGCGCATGGCGCGAATGGCATTTTGGCGGCCTGCCCGGCTTTGCATGGACGGTTGTTGGCGCTGCTGCAAGGCGGCGTGGTTTGACGGCGTGAAAAAGCCCGCGTCGTTTGACGCGGGCTTTTGTCTGGCCAGGCGAAACCGGTTTAGCGGTCCACGTGGTAGTTCGGGGCTTCCTTGGTGATCTGCACGTCGTGGACGTGGGATTCGCGGATGCCGGCCGAGGTGATTTCGACGAACTGCGCTTTTTCATGCAGTTCGGCGATGCTCGGGCAGCCGAGATAACCCATGGACGAACGCAGGCCGCCCACCAGCTGGTGGATCACCTGGGAGATCGGGCCCTTGTACGGCACGCGGCCTTCGATGCCTTCCGGCACGAACTTGTCGGCGGCGTTGGAGCTGTCCTGGAAGTAACGGTCGGCCGAGCCCTGGCTCATCGCGCCCAGCGAACCCATGCCGCGGTACGATTTGTAGGAGCGGCCCTGGTACAGTTCCACTTCGCCCGGGGCTTCCTCGGTGCCGGCGAACATGCCGCCCAGCATCACCGCGTTGCCGCCTGCGGCCAGCGCCTTGGCGATGTCGCCGGAGAAGCGGATGCCGCCGTCGGCGATCATCGGCACGCCGGTGCCCTTCAGCGCTTCGGACACATTATGGATGGCGGTCAGCTGGGGCACGCCCACGCCGGCCACGATGCGGGTGGTGCAGATCGAGCCGGGGCCGATGCCGACCTTGACGCCGTCGGCGCCGGCCTTGACCAGGTCCAGCGCGGCTTGGCCGGTGGCGATATTGCCGCCGATCACGTCGACTTGCGGGTAGGTCTGCTTGACCCAGCGCACGCGGTCGATCACGCCTTGGCTGTGGCCGTGGGCGGTGTCGACGATGATCACGTCCACGCCGGCTGCCACCAGCGCGGCCACGCGCGCTTCGGTGTCTGCGCCGGTGCCTACAGCCGCGCCTACGCGCAGACGGCCCTGGCTGTCCTTGTTGGCGTTCGGGTGTTCGCTGGTCTTGATGATGTCCTTGACCGTGATCAGGCCCTTCAGCTCCCAGGCGTCGTTGATCACCAGCACGCGCTCCAGGCGGTGGGTGTGCATCAACTCGCGGGCTTCATCGATGCTGGCGCCTTCCTTGACGGTGATCAGGCGCTCGCGCGGGGTCATGATGGAGCCGACGGTCTGGTCCAGACGGGTTTCGAAGCGCAGGTCGCGGTTGGTGACGATGCCCACCACCTTGCCGTCTTCGATCACCGGCAGGCCGGAAATCTTGTATTGGCGAGTCAGCAGCACCAGATCGCGCACCAGCATGTCAGGGGCGATGGTGATGGGATCTTTCACCACGCCGCTTTCATGGCGCTTGACCTTGGAAACCTCGGCGGCCTGCTTTTCCACGCCCATGTTTTTATGGACGATGCCGATGCCGCCTTCCTGAGCCATGGCGATGGCGAGGCGGGCTTCGGTCACCGTATCCATGGCGGCGGAAACCAGCGGCAGGTTCAGGGTGATGTTGCGGGTGAGTTTGGTGCTGAGCGCTACATCGCGCGGCAGAACTTCAGAATGGGCCGGGACGAGGAGGACGTCGTCGAAGGTGTAGGCTTTCTCGATGATGCGCATCGCATTTCCTTAGGCGGCAAAGCCGCATTATACCGGTTCACGTACTCCTCTGCAAAAGTATCGGAAGGGCCGCGTTTTTTGCGTGGCGCGGGGGCAGGCTTTACAATCGGGAGTACAGCTTTTGGGGTCGGGTGCGGATAATGAAGTCTTATATAGTATGGACGTTTTTGCTGGCTTTGCTGCCCGCCGCGGCAGCCATGGCCGATGTATACAGCTGGAAGGACGCCAACGGCCAGACCGTCTACTCCGACCAGCCGCCGCCCAATGTGGCCGCGCGCAAGCTGAACGTGCGCGCGCCTGCCGCGGCGGCGTCTTCCGCGCCGATGGCGGAAAAGAAAGCCGCCAAGCAGCCGGACAACAAGCAGGTCGCCTCCGATAACGCGGCCATCGCCGCCAATAACGCCAAGGTCAAGGCGCAGAACTGCGCTTCCGCCAAGGCCAATCTGGCCACCTTGCAGCAGAACGGGCGCATCCGCATGCCGGGCTCCACCGCCATCGCCAATGACGCGCAAAAGCAGGAGCTGATCCGCCAGGCTGAAAAAGACATGCAGACATGGTGCGGAAAATAGTGGCTAAACCAGTTTTCGATTACCAAAATGTGCTGCAGAACCTGCCTTCCTTGCCGGGCGTCTATCGGATGCTGGGGGAGGACGGCAAGGTGCTGTATGTGGGCAAGGCGATAGACCTGAAGCGCCGAGTCAGCTCCTATTTCCAGAAAAACGATCTCAGCCCGCGCATCCGCCTGATGGTGCGGCAGATCAATAGCATCGAAACCACGGTCACCCGTTCCGAGGCCGAGGCGCTGATCCTGGAAAACAATCTGATCAAGGCGCTTGCGCCGCGCTACAACATCCTGTTCCGCGACGACAAGTCCTATCCTTATTTAATGTTCAGCGGCCATGATTTTCCGCAGATGGCCTATTACCGCGGCGAGCCTAAGAAGCCCAACCAGTATTTCGGCCCCTATCCCAATAGCTACGCGGTGCGCGAGAGCATACAGATCCTGCAAAAGGTGTTCCGGCTGCGCACCTGCGAGGACGCGGTGTTCGCCAACCGTTCCCGCCCCTGTCTGCTGTATCAGATCAAGCGTTGCTCCGGGCCGTGCGTGGAACATATCAGCAAGCAAGAGTACGCGGCCGATGTGGCCAGCGCGGTCGCCTTTCTGAACGGCAGGCAAAGCGAGCTGATAGACGAACTGACCCGGCGCATGATGGCGGCGGCCGAGGAGATGGCTTTCGAGCAGGCCGCCGAGCTGCGCGACCAGATCCAGGCGCTGGCGCGGGTGCAGGAGAAGCAGTTCGTCGCCAGCAATCAAAGCCAGCAGGATTGCGACGTGGTGGCGGCCGTATTGCGAGACGGCGTGCCCTGCGTCAATCTGGTGATGATACGCGGCGGCCGCCATCTGGGCGACAAGAGCCATTTCCCGGTGGGCGGCGAGGCCGACAGCGCGCAAGAGATTCTGGAGGCCTTCCTGGCGCAGCATTATCAGCATGCCGGTGTGCCGGCGGTGTTGATCGTCAATGGCGTGCTGGATGAAGCGATCCTGGAGTTTCTATTGGCGCGCGCCGGACGGCGGGTGCAAGTGGTCAGCAATCCGATAGGCGAACGCCGCGTCTGGCTGGAAATGGCCGAAAAAAACGCCGATCTGGCCATCATGCAGCGTTTGGGCAGCAAGGCGACGCAAAACCAGCGGCTGGCGCGGCTCAGTGAGGTGCTGGAGCTGGAGGACGCCGCCCGTTTCGAATGCTTCGACATCAGCCATACCATGGGCGAGGCTACGGTGGCCTCCTGCGTGGTATACGACAAGGGCGGAATGCAGCCCACCGAATACCGCCGCTTCAACATCACCACCGCCGCGCCGGGCGACGATTACGCCGCGATGCGCGAAGTGCTGACCCGCCGTTACGGCAAGCTGGCGGAGGGCGATGGCAGGCTGCCGGACGCGGTGTTCATCGACGGCGGCAAAGGCCAGGTGGGAGTGGCGCTGGAGGTGCTGGGCGAACTGGGCCTGAGCCTGCCCATCGTCGGCATCGCCAAGGGCGAGGAGCGAAAGCCTGGACTGGAGACGCTGATTCTGCCTTATCTGCAGAAAACGCTGAATCTGCGCCAGGACGACCCGGCCCTGCATCTGATCCAGACCGTGCGCGACGAATCGCACCGTTTCGCCATCACCGGGCACCGGGCCAAGCGCGCCAAGGCGCGCACCGCGTCCACGCTGGAGGAAATACCCGGCATCGGCGCCAAGCGCCGCCAGCAATTGCTGACCCGCTTCGGCGGCTTGCGCGGCGTGGTGGCCGCCAGCCTGGACGATCTCGCTCAAGTTGAAGGGATCAGCCGCACGCTGGCGGAAAAGATTTACAATGCCCTGCATTGATGGCGTGATGGATGCCGCCGCGGGCAAGCGGCAAGTCCGCGATCAGCCATCAAGCTGTACAATGCCGTGTTGACGCATCCACGCGGTTGTCGTCCCTGATTCAGGCTCGGGGCGGCGGCTGGCTGTTTAGACGAGCCTGTAGCGATAAGACCAAAACCGATGCCCTTCAATTTGCCGATTTTCCTGACCTGGCTCAGGGTTGCCCTGATCCCGATCTGCGTGGCGGTGTTTTTCCTGCCGGATTCCATCTTGCTGCTGCATAGCCGCAACGCGGTGGGCGCCGGCATTTTCGCATTGGCGGCTTTCACCGACTGGCTGGATGGCTATCTGGCGCGCAAACTGGGCCAAACCTCGGCATTCGGCGCCTTTCTCGATCCGGTGGCGGACAAGCTGATCGTCGCCGCGGCCTTGATCCTGTTGGTGCAGCTGGGCAGAACCGAAGGCTGGATGGCGATGATCATCATCGGCCGCGAGATCACCATCTCGGCCCTGCGCGAGTGGATGGCGGGCATGGGCAGCCGCAGCAGCGTGGCGGTGGCCTATATCGGCAAGCTCAAAACCGCGGCGCAAATGCTGGCCATCACCCTGCTTTTGTACGATGGCCCGCTGCTTAGGGCATTTGATGCGAGATTTGTAGGAAATTTTTCGATGTATGTTGCTGTGATATTGACTTTATGGTCAATGGTTTACTATCTGCAAATGGCCGCCAAGGAGTTTGCGGGTAAAAAAATTGATGTTTGAGGTGTTGACAGCGTCGATCAAATCTCTATAATTCGCAGTCTCTTAACGACGCAGCCGAAACCGGCAGCGAAGTTGAAGAGAGTTGTGAAAGTTAAGCACTGCGGGAATAGCTCAGTTGGTAGAGCGCAACCTTGCCAAGGTTGAGGTCGCGAGTTCGAGCCTCGTTTCCCGCTCCAGCAAGACCAGAACAATTTGTGATGCGGGAATAGCTCAGTTGGTAGAGCGCAACCTTGCCAAGGTTGAGGTCGCGAGTTCGAGCCTCGTTTCCCGCTCCACACAAGCTTGAAGCAGTTTAGATGCGGGAATAGCTCAGTTGGTAGAGCGCAACCTTGCCAAGGTTGAGGTCGCGAGTTCGAGCCTCGTTTCCCGCTCCAGCATCAAGCCAGAAACAATATGAATGCGGGAATAGCTCAGTTGGTAGAGCGCAACCTTGCCAAGGTTGAGGTCGCGAGTTCGAGCCTCGTTTCCCGCTCCAGCATAAAGTTTCACAGCAGTATTTACGCGGGAATAGCTCAGTTGGTAGAGCGCAACCTTGCCAAGGTTGAGGTCGCGAGTTCGAGCCTCGTTTCCCGCTCCAAACATAATCGATCAGATTTCATCTGGTTGAACGCCGATTACGGCGGGGTAGCAAAGTGGTTATGCAGCGGATTGCAAATCCGTCTACGCCGGTTCGATTCCGACCCCCGCCTCCAGAATAAAGCCCGTAAACTTAAGAGTTTACGGGCTTTTTCGCGTCTTAATTCTTAGGTTTGATTTCCTCAAAACTGCCACTTTTACCGGCATTTTCTGCCTCCAGCCACGCGGAAAAATAGGTGAACCACGCGTAGACTATAGTTTTTGCCGACTACGCGAGTATTGCATGCCCACCAAACGCCAAAGGCCCAGCGGCTCCTGGGAATTTATCGTCCGCCGCAAAGGCGTATTGCCGCGCCCGGTTTCCATGACCTTTGAACGCGAGGAGGAGGGCGACAATTACTGCGCCAGGCTGGAAGCCTTACTGGATCGCGGCATCGTCCCGCCGGAATTGCTCAATCAAAAACCGGACATTGCCACCATCCGCGATGCGCTGCGGGAATATCTGGTCAATGTGGCGGTGGCTGAATCCGACAAGCCGGTTTTATCCGCCCTGGCCGGTAAGCTGGGCAGTATCGAGCTGCGCACTATCAACTATTCCTGGGCCGAAAGTTGGGTGCGCTCCATGAAGCATGAGGAACAGCTGGCTCCGTCCACCATTCGCCATTACGTGGGCTCGCTGGCTCGCTGTTTTGACCACCTCACGCGCCTGCCTAACTCCACCTTTGTCACCAACCCCTTGCGCCTGCTGCCTAAGCGTTACGCCACCTATAACGATGCCGACGCCGCGGTGTTGCGTGCTACTGCGCCAGATGGCGCGTTGGTTCAAGTGCCGGTAGACGAATGGCGCGACCGCCGGTTGGCGCCGGATGAAGAAAAGGCGATTCGCCTGATTCTGGATGGCCACAAGCCAGTAGGCCGCCAGCGCGCGTTGGAACTGCGCTGGCAAGGCGCGCTTGAGCTGCTGTTCGATCTGGCCATAGAAACCGGCATGCGCATGCGCGAGATGTACACGCTGGGGCTGGAGCAGATCGACATCGAGAGGCGCACCATTTTCTTGGACAAGACCAAGAACGGCGACAAGCGTCAGGTGCCGCTTACGTCTGTGGCGCTGGCCGCCCTAGAGCGCTATCGCCGGCAGGTGGAAGCCGGCGAGCGCGGCATGGAAGGCTGGCAATTTGACGGTGGCAGGCTGCTGCCGTGGTGGAATGGCGATGACAGCCCGATTATGCTGAAGAAGATCACGGCGCTACTTTCACGTCAGTACGCGCGAATATTCGATGCGGCCGGCTGCGAGGACTTTGGTTTTCATGATCTACGGCATGAAGCTACCAGCCGTATTTTTGAACGGACTCAACTTTCAGATTTGCAAATTGCAAAGATCACTGGTCATAAAGACCCGCGCATGCTTTCAAGATATGCAAATTTACGTGGGTCAGATCTTGCTCAATTGCTATGGTGAAAAAATGGATCAAATAGGCTGGAAGAGAAAGGAAAAGATAGATAGTTCATATTTAACTATCGAATATGGCTCTCTTGTGAAAGGAAAGAAGGTCGTTATTCCTTCAGCTGAAAGTGGGTTGTGTCGTTATTGCGGTAAAAAGAGCCCTGAAGTTAGTTTCAAAACTGAGGCGCATGCATTTCCTGGATTTATTGGTAATAATTCGTTATTTTCTAGCGATGAATGTGATTCTTGCAATGAATTATTCAGCAGAGTAATTGAAGATGACTTGGCTAACTATATAGGCGTAGAGAGAACTTTGAAGCGAATTCGAGGCAGAAATAAGATACCTAAGTATAAGTCATTAAATGGTACATTGGAGATTTCTGCTGATAAGTCCTCTATTGATATACGGTCTAGCAGAGAGGATGGGAATGTTGTGGGCGTGTACTGAATTTTGTGTAAACGGACATTTGGCAGGAAACTGCCACCTAGTCTGGAGACACAATGAGCTCAAAGAAACACGACGTACCTGACACACTACTGGACAGCTTGCTGGCCGACTATCAGAAGCCCGAAGACCTCATCGGTGAGAACGGCCTACTCAAGCAACTGACCAAGCTGCTGGTCGAGAAAGCACTGGATGCTGAGATGGCCGCACACCTCGGCCATAGCAAACACGAGCCGGTGCTCAATCCAGCCGGCAACACCCGGAACGGCAAGAGCCGCAAGACCCTCAAGGGCGAGTTCGGCGAATTGCCTATCGAAGTGCCACGAGACCGCCAGGGTACCTTCGAGCCGCAACTCATTCCCAAGCACCAGACCCGCTGGACCGGCTTCGACGACAAAGTCATCTCGCTTTACGCCCGTGGTATGACTGTTCGGGAAATCCAGGCCCATCTGGAAGAGATGTACGGCACCGAGGTCTCGCCCAGCCTGATCTCCTCCATCACCGATTCCGTCACAGAAGAGGTCAAGGCGTGGCAGGCTCGCCCCCTGGACTCGCTCTATCCGATCATCTACCTCGACTGCATCCACGTGAAAGTACGTGAGGGAGCTGTACGTGTGAAAGCCGTCTATCTCGCCATCGGTATTACCCTGGCTGGAGAGAAGGAGGTTCTGGGGATGTGGCTGGCTCAGACGGAAGGAGCCAAGTTTTGGCTTCAGGTCGTGACCGAGCTGCGTAACCGGGGCGTACAGGACATCTTTATCGCCTGCGTCGATGGTCTGAAGGGTTTCCCGGAAGCGATCGAGGCGGTCTTCCCGAAAGCAGCGGTGCAGTTGTGCATCGTGCACATGGTGCGACACAGCCTGAACTACGTGTCGTGGAAGCGGCGTGCTGAAGTAGCCGCCGACCTGAAGCGAATCTACCAATCGGCCACCCTCGACGAAGCTGAGCAGCGGCTAGGTGAGTTTGAGGCCAAGTGGGATGACGAGTATTTGCCAATTGGTCAGTCCTGGCGGCGCAACTGGGCTCGGTTGACGCCATTCTTCGACTACCCGCCGGAGATCAGGAAAGTGATCTACACCACTAATGCCATCGAGTCGGTGAATATGAGTCTGCGAAAGCTGACCAAGAATCGGGGCTCGTTCCCGAGTGATGAGGCATTGCTGAAACTGTTCTATCTGGCGCTAAGGAACATCAGTCAGAAGTGGACCATGCCGATTCGGGATTGGAAGGCAGCGCTGACTCGCTTTACCATTCAGTTCGAGGAACGCATTCCACAGGCGTAACCCAAACCCCGTTTACACAAAAATTCGGACACGCCCGAACGTGACGCGCGACGATGTATTGGCCGCGCATCGGGTGCCGCCGCAGCTGCTGGGCGTGATTCCCGGCAATGTCGGCGGCTTCGGCGATGCGCCCAAGGCGGCGGGGGTGTTCTACGAAAACGAGATCCGGCCGCTACAGCTGCGCTTGCAGGAGGTCAACGACTGGCTGGGCGAGGAGGTGATTAGCTTTGATACCTACCAATTGGCGATGACAGGGGCTTAGTTTTCGCTTTTAAAAAGAGCTATCTTCGGATGGCTCTTTTCCTTGTTGCGCATGGCCAGTAACTGAGCCTGTGCTGGACTCTATTTCAAATAGGGGGGCGTGATTTTCTTGCATCTAGACAGGTCTGCGTTTCCATCTGATTCTATCCCAAACCGAGAGTGGCAATATTCGAAGTATTCTTTTCGCTCATCTGGCGCTAGCAGTTCGAACGGTTTGTCGTCAGCCTCGGTTGCGTACATGTCGTAGAACTTTACCTGAAACGTCGGGTGTTTTTTAAGAAAGACGTGTGTCTGTACTTCTTCATCCAAGTAGGAATTGAAATACCCGACGTAAAGCCAAGCCAATAGCATCACCCCGAGGCTGATGGCCACAGGCATTTGCTTGTTTACTGTAAATTTCATACTGGTCTAATTCCTGCGTTAACCGGGGGCCGCAAGACCAGTCTTGGCACGTAACGTATGGACGAATGCCAGACCGATGTTTCCGGGACAGATTTTGCCTTCTCCCAACTGGCCGGGGAACTCACGATGGCCGCCTAGCTTGGCGATGTTGAAGTATTGCTTGAGGATAGAAACAAATTTTTCCAATGTCTCGCCTTGGGCCGCCGGAACTGTTGGTGTCTGATTTATCCCGATAGTATCAAGAGCTGTTCGCACTTTGGCTACCATATCGCCGCCCTCTTCAGGCGCGGTGAGATTTTCCAGCAGCACAATACCGATGACTCCGGTGTTGTACTTGTGGACGTGCTCTCCCTTGAAGCGGATGTCGCGGCCTTCGTACACGGTGCCAAAGCAATCGATTGCGTAATGATATCCAATGTCGTCAGCCGCAGCCTTGGGCTTGTCCATCTGCATCTCTTGGATTTGCTGCAGCTGTAATGCTGCTGGACCACATGAAAAGCTTCGCCCGGCGTGGTGGATGGCGATCTGTGTGTAGTTCCAGTCATCTACCATTTTGTCGGAGCGGTTCTTGTGAGCGGCCCAGTCTGACCGAGGCACGAAGTCCATACCTTTGCGACGGGTGGCGGTGATGATTGCTTCGCGCGTGGCGGCTCGGTCGTTGATGGTGATAACCGTGGTTGGAATGGTGCCGTTGACCGCTTGGACCAATTGGGCTTTTGTTTCGTAGGTTTTAGTCATGCGAGATGTTCCTTGTCAAAGTCGGTCGCAGGGGCCATGAAACCCGCATGAATTGAGACTGTGCCAACCTCTTCCGCTTCGATGGGCTGAGTGTAGCCGTCGCCATCGGTTGTCCCATTTTCGACCCTGCCGTCCGCGTGCGTAACCGTGTATGCACGGTTGGCAAGAGGTTGGCCTGTTTCAGAGTCAGCCAGTACAAACCGGCGGCCGTATTTGGCTGTAGTGTCACCAGGAACCGGGAACAATGGCATGGGTGGCAGTGTGATGGCAGCCTTGCTGCTCTTGTAATCCCGACCGACTTCGCCCATGGTCGAAATCAACTTTGCGCCGCAACTGACCGTGTGACCCTCAAGGGCTACACCTTTTCCCCCGATAGTCCATGATGGGTCGCCCTCCACAATTACGCAGTTCACGTGACCTTGTTTTGGGCAGCTGACGCTGTCGCCTACCAATGCCACGGCCTTACCGAACATGCTTGTTGTGCTGCTCGCGCTGGTCACACTCCCACCATGGTCAGTGGGGTCGCCGATCCGAATGACTCGCTTCATATTGATGACAAGGCAAAACTCAAATTATATGAACAAAGTCTAATTTTGGTAGCTGTCCGACAGTGCAGCAGTCTACTAGCCCCCAGCGCGCGCCATCGAAGCCCCGCCTCGCCCCCGTGCTTCATGTGCGGGAAATCATGCACCTGCAGGAATGCCCCTCAAACGCCCCAGGCGCGGCGCTCGTAGCGGCTGGCGGGGTGGCAGCACTCATGCGCTTTCATGCGCGTAGAGGAGGGGCGAAAGTGCAACACAGCGATTCCTTATATATGGATAACTCAGGAAAGTATGTTTGGTGGAGTGGATTTATTTTTAAGTAATTGAAAAATATATAGAATAAACGGATTGCAAATCCGTTTGCGCCAGTTCGATTCCGACCCCCGCCTCCGGAATTAAGCCAGTAAACTCAAGAGTTTACTGGCTTGTTTGTTTTGAATTATCGCCTGCATGCATTGCCCGCCGACTTGCATCATTCACTCCCACTATCCGGCTATGGCCTGGGCATGCTGCGCATTGAAAAGTTGGGTGGCGGGCATTATTAAATATTCCGCGAGTGGGATGTTTGACATAAGTGGTGGTTATTGAGCATTCTCTCTTTTTGTATAGCTATTTGCCCAGGTGGGCTAATGGGCGCATGGAATGGCTGTTCAATTTAAACTGGCTACGGGATTGCTTAATGGCTTGCTTGTGAAAGAATGTTTGGCGAGATGTTTTCAAAGGATAGGTTTTAGCAGGA
This sequence comes from Chromobacterium sp. IIBBL 290-4, assembly GCF_024207115.1. Taxonomy (NCBI): domain Bacteria; kingdom Pseudomonadati; phylum Pseudomonadota; class Betaproteobacteria; order Neisseriales; family Chromobacteriaceae; genus Chromobacterium; species Chromobacterium sp. IIBBL 290-4. The sequence goes on along the minus strand of NZ_CP100128.1, from coordinate 287,992 downwards.
TGTGTTCATTGGGATGGGATCTGGCGCTAATGTAATAATGCCGCAATGTGTATGGTGAACATATTTCGCTGACGGATGGGCAGTGTGTAACCCGGCTAATATTTGATAATAATTTATTTGCAATATGTTGATGGGTTTAAAATGTTGGCTGAATTGACAGGTGTTTTGCTGAGGCGGCATTGACAGTTTGGCGCTTTATCGTTAAAGTGCAGCGCTCCTGAGCGGGGGCTTGTTTGGAATCAAGCTGTTGCCGTTGCGAGGCGGCTTGTAAGCGCATCTATCAATGCGTGGCAGTTTGTCTGTAGAAATGCAAATCGCCGGCCTGCTTCAACTAGGGATTCTTCTTATTTAAAATGCATTGTCAGTCCGGCGGGTCTGGGCTACAATCGCCAGCTCTGTTGTCGCCCCGGTGGTGAAATTGGTAGACACAAGGGACTTAAAATCCCTCGGCTTCGGCTGTGCCGGTTCGATTCCGGCCCGGGGCACCACGACGATTTAGAGCAAATGTCCTATCGTTGGTCATTTTTGACGGGGCAGTCCCGATACCGGCATATTAAAATGGCATGATTCGGCGCGCATCGTCTACACTGGACAAGTGGCCGGTTGCATCAAGCCTCTTGAGTGGGCAGCATTCGCTGTCTTTTAGCATTAACGGATCTAGATAGAAGTTCATGAAGCCAAATACTGAAACGGCACTCGGTGCTGCTCTCAAGTCTGCTGTTCAAAGCCTGTCCAAGAAAAAGCAGACCGAGATGATCGCGGATCATATTTACGGCAAGTTCGACGTGTTTCGTCAGTTCCGCCCGTTGGCGCTCGGCATTCACGAAAGCCTGATCGCCGCGCTTCCCCAGTTTGATTCCGCTCTGATTTCCCGCGTGGTGGCGAACCACTGCCGCAAGCCGCGCTACTTGAAATCGCTGTCGCGCGGCGGCAAGCGCTTCGATCTGAACGGCAAGCCGCAAGGCGAGGTGAGCGTGGAGGAAAAGCGCGCGGCCGAGTTGCAGATCCAGCCTAAGGCTGCGGCCGAGGCCGAGCAGGCGGCGGCTCCCGCAGCTGAGCAGCCGAGCGCGGCTCCGCAAGCGGAAGGCAACGCCGAGGCTTGATCCCCGGCTGTGCGTCTAAAAGCCCTGTCCATCGACAGGGCTTTTTGCATTTAGGGGCTTGAAAAGCGCCGAATGCCCTCCATCTTGGCGCTATCGGCAACTTCAATCATCTTGATGACCATGACTGCACAGAAAGAAACCCTGGGTTTTCAGACCGAAGTGAAACAGCTGCTGAAGCTGATGATCCACTCCTTGTATTCCAACAAGGAAATCTTCCTGCGTGAATTGATCTCCAATGCCTCCGACGCCGCCGACAAGCTGCGCTTCGAGGGCATGGCCAAGCCGGAACTGTTTGAAAACGATCCGGAACTGAAGATCGGCATCTTCTTCGACAAAGACGCCCGCACCCTCACCATCGCCGACAACGGCATCGGCATGAGCCGCGATGAAGTGGTGGCCAATATCGGCACCATCGCCAAGTCCGGCACCAAGGCTTTCTTCGACCAGCTGTCCGGCGACGCCAAGAAGGACGCCAACCTGATCGGCCAGTTCGGAGTGGGCTTTTACTCCGCCTTCATCGTGGCCGACAAGGTCACGCTGACCAGCCGCCGCGCCGGCGAAGTCGCCGCCACCCGCTGGGAGTCGCTAGGCGAGGGCGAGTACACGCTGGAACAGGTGGAGAAAGCCGGCCGCGGCACCGAGATCGTGCTGCATCTGAAAGAGGGCGAGGACGAGCTGCTGAACGACTGGCGCCTGAAAGGCATCGTCCGCAAGTACTCCGACCACATCTCCATCCCTATCGAGATGAAGAAGGGCGCCGGTTACGGCGAAGACGGCGAAGTAAGCAATAGCGACGAGCTGGAAGTGGTCAATTCCGCCTCCGCGCTGTGGACCCGCTCCAAGAGCGACATCACCGAAGAGCAGTATCAGGAATTCTACAAGCACGTCGCCCACGACTTCACCGATCCGCTGGCCTGGAGCCACGCCCGCGTTGAAGGCCGCCAAGAATACACCGAGCTGTTGTACATCCCGTCGCGCGCGCCGTTCGACATGTACGACCGCGAACGCAAGCAAGGCGTGAAGCTGTACGTGCGCCGCGTCTTCATCATGGAAGACACCGAAAAGCTGATGCCGCACTACCTGCGCTTCGTGCGCGGTGTGATCGACAGCAATGACCTGCCGCTGAACGTGTCGCGCGAAATCCTGCAGGAAAGCAAGGATATCGACGCCATCCGCGCCGGCTGCGTCAAGAAGGTGCTGGGCCTGTTGGAAGACCTGTCCGCCAACCAGGCTGAGAAATACGCGGCGTTCTGGAAGGAATTCGGCCAAGTGCTGAAGGAAGGCGTGGGCGAAGACCATGCCAACAAGGAGCGCATCGCCAAACTGCTGCGCTTCACCACTACCGCGTCGGAAGAAGGCGCGGAGCCGTCCGTTTCGCTGGCCGACTACATCGGCCGCATGAAGGAAGGCCAGGACAAGATCTACTACATCACCGCCGACACGCTGGCCGCCGCCAAGAACAGTCCGCACCTGGAAGTGTTCAAGAAGAAGGGCGTGGAGGTGCTGCTGCTGATCGATCGCGTCGACGAATGGGTGGTGGGGTCGCTGTTCGAGTTCGAAGGCAAGTCGCTGCAGTCCGTGGCCAAGGGCGCGCTGGATCTGGGCTCGCTGGAGGACGAGGCCGACAAGGAAGCGCAAAAGCAGGTTGAGGAAGCCTCCAAGCCTGTGGTGGAAAAGGTGCAGAAGGCGCTGGGCGACAAGGTGAAGGAAGTGCGCGCCACGGCCCGCCTGACCGAGAGCCCGGCGTGCCTGGTGGCCGGCGAGCATGACATGAGCGCCCACCTGGAGCGGATGTTGAAGGCTGCCGGCCAGAAGGTGGAAGGCAGCAAGCCGACGCTGGAAATCAACCCGGAACACGTGTTGGTGAAAAAGCTGGCCGAGGAGTCCGATGAAGCCCGCGCCGGCGATCTGGCCGCCGTGTTGTACGATCAGGCACTGCTGGCGGAAGGCGGCAAGCTGGAAGATCCGGCTTCCTTCGTCAAGCGCATCAACAAGCTGATGCTGGAATTGTCGGCCTAAGCCTCTGGCTAGCGCATCTTGATGCAATCAGGAAACCGCCCTTTAGTAGGGCGGTTTTTTTATTGCCATTGTCCTAACATTAGGCCTTTAGGTTTACCCACCAGGAGGCAGTGATGAGTGCGAATCAAGTTCCGCCGGGCGTCTACCCTGGCCTGTGTTACCAAGATGCGGTGTCGGCCTTGGAATGGCTGCAGCGCGCATTTGGGTTTCAGCGCCGTTTCGCCGTGATTGAAGATGGCAAGGTGATGCATGCCGAGCTGTCGCTTGGCAATGCTGTTTTCATGATTTCCAGCCCCAACCCCGCGCATGACTGGACCGGGCCGCGCAATGAGCGGAACTGGTCGCAGGCTTTGTATGTGCACGTGCCGGATCCAGCCGCGCACTATGAACAGGCGCGGGCGCAGGGCGTGGAGATTCTGCAAGCCCTGAAGCGGGAAGAGTACGGCGCAACCGGTTATTTGGCCTTGGATCTGGAAGGCCACCGCTGGTACTTCGGCGATTATGTGCCGGGCGGCTATTGGTAAAAATCCCATGCTTCTGATTTAAATTATCCGCGCTGTAGCGAAACGAGGGAGCATGGCATAATGCCGTTCTCATTGTGCATTGAAGACTGATATGCCGGCTCCCCATTCATTTCGCGCCCCGCCGCTGTTATTGCTGATCGATATGCAACAGGCTGTCGACGACCCGAGCTGGGGCCCGCGCAATCACCCTCAAGCCGAACAGGTTTGCGCGCGGCTGCTGGCCGCCTGGCGCGAACGCGGCTTGCCGTTGATCCATATCCGTCATGACTCCGTCGAGCCCGCCTCCACCTTTCGTCCGGATCGGCCCGGCCATGCCTTCAAATCGGAGACGATGCCCTTGCCTGGCGAAACGGTGATCGCCAAGCAAACCAATAGCGCCTTCATCGGCACCGGTCTGGAAGCGTTATTGCGCGAGAAGGGCTGGCTGGAGCTGGTAGTTGTTGGCGTGAGCACCAGCAACTCGGTCGAGGCCACGGTGCGGATGGCCGGCAATCTGGGCTTTGATGTCTGCTTGGCGGAAGACGCTTGCTTCACTTTCGACAAGCAAGATTGGCAAGGCCGCTGGCGCAGCGCGGAAGAAGTGCATGCGATGAGCTTGGCCAATCTGGATGGCGAGTATTGCCGAGTATGCGGCAGCGGCGATGTGCTGGCGGCCTTGAGCGCTGTTCCTCGGTAAGCAGGGCCAGCCCTGACACGTTTAATTTGAATGACCATGCCTCATCTTGAAACAACCGTTCCGTCGCCCCCTTTAGACATGCAAGGCGCATCCCTGCCGCGCGCGGCCTGGCTTGCCGCCCTGAGCCGGCTTGAGGGGCTGGCGCCAGCCATCGCCCTGGCAGAGTTGCGGATGCTGCGAAGGCACCATGCCCATCCGGAGCATGGCCTGGACTTGCAGGCGCTGCGGGAAATATTGCTATGCGCGCAGTCGCTTAATCTATATGGCGTCGAAGATGCAGACTTGGCCGGCGAGCTGTGGCTTGCCTTGTGGGAAAACGCCAAGCGCTGCCTGGATGAGGAGCGCTTGCGCGTTTCAGGTTGGTTTGGCCGCAGAAGCCAGCATCAATTGGCGCTGTTGCTGGCGCTGATGAGCGCGTGGCTGTTGCTGCGCGAGTATGTTAAATCCTATGCGCCGCTGCCTCAGGGCTTCTGGCTGCACTGCCATGGCCTGTTTCGTGAAATGGCGCAGCGGTCTTGGCAGGGACGGCGTCCCATAGGCGGGGAGGGCGCGTTGGGCGCCTGGTATCGACGTGTCCTGCTGTTGGGGCTCTGCTCCTGCAATCGCTTGGACGGCGTCAATCAAATACGCTTGATGCAATGGATATGCCGGTATGGCCCTTTATTGAAGCTGAGTCCGCAAGGCAGGACATCCGGCGGTTGGTTGATCGCGGAGCGGGTGGACGGGCCGGGGCGTTTCGCCGCGGAATCGGATGGCGAAGAAGGCATCAGCTGGCGCGCCGACGCGGAAAAGGTTTTGCGCCGCATTTTGAGCGGGCTGCAGCGGCAGGCAGACGCGGCCGCGGGGGATTGGATGCTGCTGTCCCGGCTGGAGCGGGAATGGCGTCATCCGCCGCGGCGCAGGCATATCCGCCAATCGCTGCATAATGGCGAGACGGCTGTCTTATTGGGGAAGTTCGATTCGTGCTGGCGTTTGGCGAGCGGCGAGCTTGCGCTGGGGGAGAGCGCTAGCCGTTTGGAGATCGGCAATCTCAGCGCATCAGGCATGCGTTTGGCGGGCGATTTCTCCGATCAGGACCTGCAGGCGGGGTCGCTGGCCATGCTTAAACGGCAGGGGTCCAGTTGGCAGTTAGGCGTGGTGAGGTGGATTTGCCTTCCCAGAAATGGCGAACTGGCGGATTGCGGCGTGGAGTTTGTCGGCAAGCGGCCGGCGGCTGTGCTGGTCGCGCCGCATAGCAGCCACCCCTCCGGCGGCCTGGAAAAAGGATTGCTGCTGTGCGCGGAGCGGCAGTTTCAGCAGCGGGGCGTGCTGGTCTTGCCGGGCAGGCGATATCAAGCGCTGCGCTTATTTGAAGTGCGCCAGGGAGAGCAAGCGTGGCAAGTGCGCGCGCAGCGGCTGTTATTGCAGACCAGCGCGTGTCAGTTGATGGAAGTCCGGCTGGCGGAGCCGCATGAGGCGGAGGCGAAGGAGGGGCGCTGAGCCTAGCGCGGGTAGCACTTCTCAATGGAGCCGTTGGCGCGTTGGCAACGAATGCTCAGTATGGCGCCATGCGCCACATCGCCCTGGATGGCATAGGCTTGATAGCCAGCCGCGGAGGTCTTGCCTGCCGGCAATCGCCAAGTGAAACGATAGATATTGCCTGCTTGGCTGTGGTCGTTTTCGTCCAGCGTCAGCTTGTCGGTGACGCCCAGATCGATTTCAATGATGCGGCGGCTGGTTTCCTGGATTTTGCGCTTGCGCCAGAAATGGTCGGAATTGTTTTCCGGCTGGCTGGCTGCGGCGGGTGCCGCTGGGGTGGGATGAGCGGTGGCGGCTGTGGCTGAGCTGGCCAGAATGATGCCAGCGATCAACATCGAAACAAGGTGTGCGGAATTCGTTAACACGCGGCGTTGCATCAGATATAAAGCCATTTTGGCTGCTCGGACATGGAAAAGTTCAACCGCGCGCGCAGTAGGGAACTGGTATCCTTGCCGGCATGAATTCCGAATCCCACAACCCTGCGCCCGGCGAGGTCCCGTCGGCGACGGATGAATTGTCCGACAGTTTACCGATTGCCCATGTTTTCGGCCAGCCTGTTCTGGAGCTGCCGCAGGATCTGTTCATTCCCCCTGATGCCCTGCAAGTGATCCTGGAAAGCTTCGAAGGCCCGCTGGACCTGCTGCTGTATCTGATCCGCAAGCAGAATCTGGACGTGCTCAATATCCCGATGGCGGACATCACCGCGCAGTACATGTCCTATATCGACGCTATGCAGCATGGGCGGCTGGAGCTGGCGGCGGAATATCTGTTGATGGCGGCGCTGCTGATCGAAATCAAGTCGCGCTTGCTGCTCCCCAGGCCGCAGCTGGATGAGGACGGCGAGCCCGACGATCCGCGCGCCGAGCTGGTGCGGCGCCTGCTGGAATACGAGCAGATGAAGCTGGCCGCGCTGGAATTGGACAAAATTCCGCAGGCCGACCGCGATTTCGCCTGGCTGGCGGTGCTGGTGGAACAATCGGCCGAGCAGCGCCTGCCGGACATCAGCAGCGGCGACCTGCGTCAAGCCTGGATGGCCATCCTGTCCCGCGCCAAGCACAAGCGCCATCACAAGGTGGAGAAGGACGAATTGTCGGTGCGCGAGCAGATGAGCTGGATTCTGCGTTATCTGGAAGGCAAGGAGTACGTGCCCTTCGAAGAGTTGTTTGATCTAGACAAGGGCGTGGCGCATCTGGTGGTGAACTTCATCGCGGTGCTGGAGCTGGTGAAGGAAGGTTTGGCCAAGGTGAGCCAGGACGCGCCATACCAGCCGATTTACGTGCGGATCGCATTGGTATGAGCCGGATCCGCCTGGCCTTGGCCCAGCAAGGGGATGCGCCGGAGGAGGCCGCCTTCCTGGCTTGGCTGCAGGCTTGGTGCGAACAGGCGGCGGCAGGCGGCGCGCATCTGCTGCTGTTGCCGGAATTGTGGTCGACCGGCTATCGGCCAGACAAAATGAACGAGGCGCACGCCTGGCATGATGGGCATCCGGCGCTGGCCGCCATCGCGGCTTTGGCCCAGGAGCGCCGGCTGGCGGTAGGCTTTACCTATCTGGCGCGCCATCAGGGCGCTTTGCGCAACCGCTTGCGACTGTACGGCGCGGATGGCCGGCTGGCCTTGCAATACGACAAGGTCCATATCTGCGACTTTGCCGATGGTACGGAAACGGCGCTGCAGGGCGGCGATGGTTTCGCATGCGCCGATGTGGCGCTGGGCGGCGCAACGGTGCGGATAGGCGCGATGATTTGTTTCGACAGGGAGTTTCCCGAAGCGGGCCGCGCCTTGATGCGCCAAGGCGCGGAGCTGGTCTTGACGCCGAATGCCTGTCGAATGCGCGAGGACGAAGCGCTGGGCGATGCGCGGCTGCAGCAGTTGCGCGGCCGGGCATTGGAAAACCGATTCGCTGTCGCCCTATGCAATTACCCCGCGCCGCTGCAGGATGGCGCCAGTTGCCTGATAGACGCGCGCGGCCGCTTGCTGGCGCTGGCCGATGATCAAGCCGGCATCTTGTTCGCCGATCTGGATTTGAGCGAGTTGCGGCGCTGGCGGACGGAGCAGGACGAGGTGTGGGGGACGCAGGCGCTGAGGCCGGATTGCTACCGCTGATAGTTGTTTGTCATTGCCGTGCTATCATGTTCCGGTTTGGATTTCCCTCTGGAGGCCGTGATGGCGCAGCACCTTGCGGAAGTGATTTGGCAGCGCGGTGAGCAGGATTTTCTGGACCGCCGCTATAGCCGCAGCCATGTGTTGAGGTTTGATGGCGGGGTGGAGGTGAAGGGCTCATCTTCTCCCCATGTCGTTCCGCTGCCGTATTCCGACGCGGCCGCCGTGGATCCGGAGGAAGCGTTCATCGCCGCCTTGTCGGCCTGTCATATGCTGTGGTTTCTGGATTTGGCCGCCCGCGCAGGTTTCCGGGTGGATCGCTACCATGATGAGGCGGTCGGCGAAATGGGGCGCGACGACAAGGGCAAAGCTTGGGTAGCCAAGGCGGCCCTGCATCCGGCGACAGCGTTTTCCGGAGACAAGCAGCCGACGCTCGAGCAGTTGCAGCAACTGCATCACACCGCGCATGAAGAGTGCTTCATCGCCAACTCGGTGAAGACCGAGATTGTTTGCCATCCCAAATTGATTTGATCTTTCTTGCCGCAGGAGCTTCTCATGCGAAAATACTTTTTGATGCTCGCGCTGTTGCTGGCGAGCGTAGCGGCGGTCGCCGCCGATCTGCCTTACAACGAACAGGCCGATGCCAAGGCGGAACTGCAGCAGACGCTGGCCGCGGCTCAGCAAAGCCATCAGCCGGTGTTGCTGATTCTGGGCGCCAATTGGTGCGAGGACTGCCGCGCGCTGGACGCGGCGCTGAAGACCGGCAAGAGCGCCGAACTGGTGAACCGCGAATTCAAGGTGATCAAGGTGGATGTCGGCAATTTCGATCATAACCTGGACATCGATGCCGCTTACGGCCACCCTATCGCCAAAGGCATTCCGGCCGCCGTGGTGCTGTCGTCCGACAATAAGGTGCTGTACGCGACCCGCGCCGGCGAACTGGCCGATGCCCGCCGGATGAGCGAAACCGGCATCTACGACTTCTTCGACCGGGTCAGCCATCAAGCCAAGCCGTAGGATGGCGTTCGACGATGTTTTCCGCCTCAGCGCCCATGCGGTGATCACCGATGGCGCTGGGGCGGTGCTGCAATTGAAGGCCACCTATGGCGGTTTGGCTTGGGGGCTGCCCGGCGGCGCTTTGGAGCCGGGCGAAACCATACACGAGTGCATTGTCCGCGAATGCCGGGAGGAGCTGGGGTTGGAGGTCGAGGTGAAATGGCTGACCGGCGTCTACTATCACCGGACGTACAATTCCCAGGCTTTCATCTTCCGTTGCGTCTTGCCGCCAGACACTATCCTGTCCCTCAGCGCCGAGCACTCGGCTTGGCGCTTCTTTCCGCTGGAAGATTTGAGCCCAGTGCAACGCCAGCGGGTCGAAGACTGCCTGCGCTTTGCCGGCGTGGTGTTCAGCGCGAGCTTTTAGGCGAGCAGCGCGGCCTGGCCTCTCCGGCCAGGCCCGTAGCGGCGCTTGGCAGGCTTAAAGGGGGGCAATGCGCCCGATTGTTCACTCCATCCTCGGAAAAGGCCTGCTAGGCCAAGCCTCGCTGCGGCGGTGTGTCGCAGGGGCTGCGCATCGCAAGCGCTTAGCCGGCGCTCCAGTTCACCAGGCCGCTCTGCCAACTGGCCAGCACGATCAGGCCGAAGGCGATGCGATACCAGGCGAATACGGCGAAGCTGTGGGTGGAGATGAAACGCAGCAGCGCGCGGATGGCCAGGAAGGCGAATATGAATGACGCGCCGAAGCCGACCGCGAATACGCCGATATCGTCGCCGCTCAGCGCATCGCGATGCTTGAGCAGGCTATACAGCGAAGCCGCGCCCAAGGTGGGAATGCCGAGGAAGAAGGAAAACTCGGTGGCCGCTTTGCGGGACAAGCCCAAGAACATGCCGCCTATGATGGTGGCGCCGGAGCGGCTGGTGCCGGGAATCAGCGCCAGGCACTGGCACAGCCCCACTTTCAGCGCGTCCTTCAGGCTCAAGTCGTCCACTGTCTCCACGGCGATCTTATGTTCGCGCTTTTCCGCCCACAAAATGATCAAGCCGCCGACGATGAAGGCGATGGCCACGCATACCGGGTTGAACAGCACGGCCTTGATCTGTTTGGAGAACAACAGGCCGGCGATGGCGGCCGGAATGAAGGCGATGACGATGCCGAGCAGCAGATTGCGCTCGCTGCCGGGGCGGATGGCGCCAGCCAGCGTGGCGCCGATCTTGCGGCGATATTCCCATACCACGGCCAGCATGGCGCCCAACTGGATGAAAATCTCGTAGACGTCGCGTTTTTCCTTATCGAGGAAATGCAGCAGATCGCCGGTCAGGATCAGGTGGCCGGTTGAGGAAATGGGCAAAAACTCGGTGATGCCTTCCACCAAGCCCATGATCAGCGAGTGAAACAGCAGAATCGGGTCCATGTGACGTCCAGTTTGGCTATGCAAAGGGCAATGGACGCGATTATAAGCGAGAAGCATGACGTTTGTTGGCAGCATATTGCCGCCGCGCCGAGTAAAAAAACGGCTGCGCCGAAACCGGCGCAGCCAGGCCGACAAGCTAACCCGCTACAGGCGGAAGCGGGTGGTCACGCTTTGCAGATTGGCCGAGAGGGTACTCAGTTGGCTGGAGGTGGTGGCGAGCTCCTGCACGGTGGCGTTGTTTTCCTCCGCCATCCGCGAAACTTTCTCCATGTCCTGCGCCAGGCATTGGCTGGTGCTGCGTTGTTCGGACAAGGCGCCGGTGATGTTCTGAATGGTGCGCAGAATGGTGTCCGCGCTGGATTCGATCTCCTTCATCGACTGCGAAGCCTGTTCCGCGGTGCTGGACACGCCTTCCACGCAATCCAGGCTCTGTCCCATGCTGTGCACCACTTGGCCGACGCCCTTCTGGATCGAGCCTATCATGGTGGTGATTTCCTGGGCCGATGTGGTGGTGCGCTCCGCCAGCTTGCGAACCTCGTCCGCCACTACCGCGAAGCCGCGCCCGGTTTCGCCGGCGCGGGCGGCCTCGATGGCGGCGTTGAGCGCCAAGAGATTGGTCTGGTCGGCGACATCCCGAATCACCGTGACGATATGGCCGATCTGCTGCACCTCGTGCGTCAGGCTGTTCATCTGTTTGGAGGTATCGTCCACAGACGTGGTGACGAAGCGGATCTTGCCCACCGATTCCAGCACCTCGTTGCCGCCACGGCTGGCCAGCTGGCCGGCGGCATGGGCCTGCTCGGAGGCTTCGCTGGAGTTGTCCGCCACATGGTTGATGCTGACGGTGAGCTGCTCGATCGAGGCGGCGGCGGAGGAGGTGGCCTCGGCCTGGGTCTGGGCGCCGGTCGCCACTTGTTGCGCCATGCCGGACAGGGCGCGGGCGGAGTCGGACACCTGATGGGCGTTGTCCTGGATGCTTTGCACCATCTGGCGCAGTTGATCGCGCATTTCCTGAATGTCGCGGGCGATGATCATCGCCTCGTCGCGGGCTGGGGGAATGAGCTCATCGGCGCCGGCCAGATTGCCTTGCTTGATCTGATGGACCAGATCGGCCGATTTGCGCAGCGGCTTGGTGATCAGGTTGGAAATGGCCAGCGCCACGCCTAAAGCCAATAGCAGGGTCAGGGCCGAGGTGGAAATCAGAATGGCGATGGCGGCCTGGCTGGCGGTCAGCGCTTCGTCCATCGATTTTTCCAGCCGGCCTTGCTGGCGTTCGCGCAATTGCGTGAGCGCCGCTATGAAATCGTTATTGGCGGGGGCGAACTTGTTATCCAGAAAGTCGCGCGCGGCCTCGACCTGATGGCTGCGCAGCAAAGCGTACAGCGGCTCGAACAGCGCGCGTTGCCGGGTTTGCGCCTCGCGTATCTTGCCGAAAATGACGCGGCCTTCGGGCGTGGAGAGCAGCGGCTCCATTTTGTTCATGTCGTCTATGTTTTGCGCGCGGATTTCGTTGGCTTTGCGGATGTGCTCCTCCACCGCCTCAGGGCGATTGGCCAGCACGCCGTCGCGCACCTCGCGGCCGATATTGAGCAGGTTGAGCGAGATGCGGTGAGACAGCGCGATCTTGGGATAGCGGTCGTTTTTGATCTCGTTGATGTTGTCCTGGATATTCTGCAGTTTGAGATAGGCGACGCCTATCACCACGCATAGCAGCATGATGAGGATGGCGAATCCGCCCAGCAGTTTCTGTCGAACGGTGAACTGATGCAGCATCGTCGCCCCCTTGTTTACATATTGATTCCCATATAAATGGTTCTAGCTCAATACATAGTGGAAATTCATAAGGGCAAATGCGTAGCGAGGCGGGAAAGGGCGATTCGGGCGGTGGATTTGCCTTGGCGATTCCGGATGCCTGCTTGGATGGGGCATCCGGAATCGAAGGCGCGCGCCAGGCCGGCCTGGCGGCTCAGGCGGATCAAGCCCGCAATTGGTCGGCGTAGTCGGCGACTTGCCGCAGCAGCTGTTGTTGCGTTTCGGACAGCTCGGTGGCTTGCAGCGTTTCCCACTCCTGCAGAAAGCTTGGCATGCCGGCCTCCACGCGGCTGCGGCACAAGGTTTGCCAGCGTTGTTTCTCCGCGGCGGCCAGGGTGTCGGGGAAGTTGCGGGCGCGGTAGCGGAACAATAGTTCAGCCAGCTGCGGGTCTTCGAATAGCGCCATCTCGCCGGCCAGCTGCGGTCCGGACAGGCGGCGCATTTTCTGCAGGACCCGGCGGTCATTGTTGGAAACGAAACCGCCGTACAGGTTTTGATCCACGTCCTGCGGTTCGCCGGCCTCGCGCTGATATACCTTGCGCCAGAGCGAATTCAAGTCAGGCAAGGTTTTGGCGATGTCCGCATGCCGCTGGACGGCGGCGAAGTCCACGCCCCAGCGCGCGGCCTTGTCCTCGCTCAGCGCCTTGAGATTGGCGACGACGAAGGGCGATTTGTTGATGTGTATGGTCTTGATCGGCAGCCGCTCCAGGCCTTCCGGCAAGTCCTCTGTCCGGCTGAACATGCGCTGGCGGATGGCGTCCGCCGACAGGCCGCGCAGCTCGGAAGGATCGCGCGCCAGATCCCAGACGATCACCTCGTTGCCATTGGTCGGATGCTGGGCCAAGGGCCATACGACGGCCAGATTGCCGCGCTCCGGGCCGTACATGCCGGAAACATGCAGCACCGGCTTGGGGTCGTGCAGCGACAGCTGAACCTTGACCGCGTCTTTCTTGCGCAGCGTCAGGTAGAAGTCGAACAGCTTGGGCTGGTGTTGGCGGATCAAGCGGGCCAGCGCGATGGTGGCGCGCACGTCGGACAGGGCGTCGTGGGCGGCGTCGTGCTCCAGGCCGTTGGCGGCGGACAGGTGCTCCAGTTTGAAGCTGGGGCGGCCGTCATCGTGTTTTGGCCAATTGATGCCCTCGGGCCGCAGCGCGTAGGCGGCGCGCGCCAGGTCCAGCAAATCCCAGCGGCCGCAGTTGTTCTGCCATTCGCGGGCATAGGGATCGATCAGATTGCGCCAGAACAGAAAGCGGGTGACTTCATCGTCGAAACGCAGCGAATTGTAGCCCACGCCTATGGTGCCGGGCGTGGCCAGCTCGCGTTCGATCACGCCGGCGAACTCATGCTCGGCGACGCCGCGCTCGGCGCACAGCTGCGGGGTGATGCCGGTCAGCAGGCAGGCTTGCAGCGTCGGCAGGTAGTCCGGCGCGGGCGAGCAGTACAGCATCACCGGCTCGCCGATTTCATTGAGCTCGGCATCGGTGCGGATGCCGGCGAATTGCGAGGGGCGGTCCTGGCGCGGCACGGCGCCGAAGGTTTCGTAATCGTGCCAGAAGAAAGTGTGGGACATGGCGGCTGCGGCGGCGGATGGGAAGGGCGCTATTGTCGCATCGCGGCAGCCGCTTGGGCCAGCCCTCAGTCCATCCAGCCAGGTTTGCGCATTTCGATCAAGGCATTGATGCCTTCGCGGCCTTCCTCGCTCATGCGCATGGTCAGGCTGTGTTCGATGCAGCGCTGCATCACCGGCAAGGAAATGTCCTGGTGGCCGATTTCGCCTATCAGGTGCTTGGCCGCGCGCATCGCGGCGGGGCTGTTGAGCAGCAATTGCCCCAGCATGTGGCGCACCGCCGCGTCGATCTCGTCGTTTTCCACCACTTGATGGATCAGGCCCAGCCGCTTGGCCTTGCCGGCGTTGAAGCGCTCCGCGGTGATGCAATAGCGCCGCGCCGCGCGCTCGCCTATGGCCCGGATCAGGTAGGGCGTGGACAAGGCCGGGATCTGGCCGAAGCGGACTTCCGACAAGCTGAACAGCGCCTCCGACACGCCGATGGCGATGTCGCAACAGGCTACCAGGGCCACGCCCAGGCCGAAGGCCGAGCCTTGCACTTTCGCCACGGTAGGCTTGGGCAGCGTGTCCAGCGTATGCAGCAGTTGCGCGGTCTGTTGCGCGTAGCGGTTCAGTTCGCTGGCCGAAAACTGCGACAGCCGGCGCAGCCAATCCGGATCATGGCCGGCGGAAAAGCTGATGCCGCTGCCGGTCAGCACCACGGCGTGGATGGTGTTGTCTTCGGCCACGGTTTCCAGCGTGGCGGCCAGCAGGCTGATGGTTTCATCGTCCAGCGCATTGTGCAGGTCGGCCCGGTTGAGCGTGACGGTGGCCACGCCTTGTTTGTCTACGCTGAGCAGTACGGATTCAACTTTCATCGCTAATCTTCCCCTTGTGCCGGTACTGAACCTGCAATGATTGAACCGGCAATAAGCGTTTGAGAGGCTTGGAGCGCGCGGATGGCGGACATGTTTTTCCGCCGGCCTGGAGCCGTCATCCGCAAGCGAGAAGCCTCAATACGGCATTGCCGAGTGATTAAGATGCCTTATGCCTGGCCGAAACGCACGATGCCGCGGGCGAAAGCCTCCGCCGACTCGATGTGCAGCACATGCGCGGCGCCGGGCAGCACTTCCAGCGTGGCCCCCGGAATCAGGCCATGCAGCAGTTGCGCCTGGTAGAGCGGCGTCAACCTGTCTTCGTCTCCGACCAGGATATGCGTCGGGAGTTGCAATTGCGGCAGCCAGGTCCTGGCGTCATGCTGCTTGACGCCATTGATCAGGCGGATCACCGCCTCCCAGTCCACCAGTCCGGCCATTTTCTTCAGATCATCCAGCATGGGCGCGCTGCTGGCCAGAAACCGGCTGGAAAACAGCCAAGGTATGCTGACTTCGTAACGCAAGTCCAGGCCGCCCTGGCGATTGGCCGCGATCCAGCTGTCGCCGATGTAGTGATTGACGCTGTCCGACCAAGCCAGCGTGCCGGCCAGAAACAGCCTGCCGGCGCGCGCGGGATGCCGATGGACGAAATGCTGCGCCACCATGCCGCCGTAGGAAAGGCCGGCCGCATAGACCTGATCGATACCCAACAGATCCAGCAGGCCGCAAGCCAAGTCGGCCTGATCGGCCAGGGCGTAATGGTCTGCGGGCGGATGATCGCTCTGGCCTTGGCCGATGAAGTCCAGCCTCAAGACGCGGAAATAACGCTCCAGCATCGGCAGCATCAAGGTCCAGCCTACCGTCGACATGGTGATGCCGTTCATCAGCAGCAGGGGAGAGGCGCCCTGTCCGCTTTCCTCGTAATAGACTTGATGTCCATTGATCTGGGCATAGGGCATGGCGCTTTCTCTTCCTGGCTGTCATGTTTTCATTCTAGAACTGCCGGTGTCGGTCTGAACAGCATGGCGGAGAAAAAGACGACCGTAATTCCTTTGACATATTGGCGAGGTAGATTCGCCGGTGGACTTTTTGCGGGGTCGTTTAGGAAATCATGCAAATCTGCGTCGAGCCCTCTCCTTTGCAGGGCGTGGCGGGCTGGTGCCAGGAATTGGACGAAATCATCGGGCAGCGCCGGCTGCAGCCGGTTTTTCAGCCTATTGTCGATCTTGATGCTGGCGTCATTCTTGGCTATGAGGGGTTGATACGCGGGCCGTCGGACAGCACGCTGCATTCGCCGATGATGCTGTTCGAAGCTGCCGAGCGCTGCCAGATGACGATCTCGCTGGATATCGCCTGCTTGCGCGCCTGCGCGGAACGCTTCACCGAGCTGGCGCTGCCCGGCATGCTGTTCGTCAATCTGCATCCGGAAACGCTGCTGGTGCAGGAACAGCGTGCCGCCTCGATATTGGCGTTCTTGGCTCAGATAGGCCTGGACAGCAAGCGAGTGATTCTGGAGCTGACCGAAACCAGGCCCAATGGCGGCTATCTGGCGCTGCGCGAGGTGACCAGCGGCTGCCGCAAAGGCGGCTTGCGCATCGCCATGGACGATCTGGGCGAGGGGTTTTCCAATCTGCGCCTGTGGTCCGAGCTGAGGCCGGATTTCGTCAAGTTGGACAAGCACTTTGTCCAGAACATCCATCTTGATCCGCTGAAAGAACAATTCGTCCGCTCCATGGTGGACATCGCCCGCGAGTCCGGCGCCCAGCTGGTGGCGGAAGGCATAGAGTCGGCCGCGGAGCTGCGAACTTTGTGCCGACTCGGCGTCCGTTATGGGCAGGGCTATTTGTTGGCCAGGCCCCAGGCTCATCCCGCGCATGAGCTGCCCTTGAGCGCAGACAGCCTGCCCTGGACCGGCAACCGCCGCCATGCCCTGCGCAATCAGGCGCTGGCCCGCGATTTGCTGATGGACGTGGCGCCGATGGAGTCGCGGGTACCGAACGAGGCCGCTTACCGGCGTTTCGCCGAACATCCGGAATGCTTCGCCATTCCCGTGGTGGAAGACGGCGTGCCGGTGGGCCTGCTGCGCCGCCATCATCTGTTGGAAAGTTTCGCCAAACCGTTCAACCGCGAGCTGTATGGCAAGAAGCCCTGCCACCTGATGATGGACAAGCAGCCCTTGGTGGTGAATGCCGACATCACCGTCCATGAGCTGTCCAGCCTGGTGGTGGCCGCCGAGCAGCGCTATCTGGTGGATGGCTTCATCATCACTGAGGGCGGCCGCTATCTGGGCATGGGCACCGGTTTCGCGCTGATGCGCAAAATCACCGAGCTGCAGCTGTCGGCGGCGCGCTACGCCAATCCCTTGACCGGCCTGCCGGGCAATGTGCCGATCAACGAAACGGTGGATCGGCTGCTGGGCATGCGCGCGCCGTTTGTGGCGGCCTACGCAGATCTGGACCACTTCAAGCCTTTCAATGACTTGTACGGCTACGCAGCCGGCGACGATCTGATCTTGCTGCTGGCGCGTTTGCTGCAGGAGTTTGCCGATCCGGAGCGCGATTTCGTCGGCCATGTCGGCGGCGACGACTTTGTGGTGCTGATGCAGTCCGAGGATTGGGAGGAGCGGCTGCGCCGGGCGTTGGCGGAATTCGGCCGGCTGGCGTCGGGACATTTCACCGAGCGGCATCGCGAGGCCGGCGGTTTCGAGGTGGCGGCGCGCACCGGCGAAATCCTGTTTTTGCCGCTGACGACCTTGTCGCTGGGCGTGGTGAAAATCCAGCCCGGCCGGTATTTGAACCATCATGAAATCGGCGCCGCCACCGCCGACGCCAAGAAACAGGCCAAGAAAATGCCGGGCAACAGCCTGTTCATCGAGCGCCGCGTGCCGCCATCGTCCAAGTCTTCAGCCTGCGCATGCGGGCGATGAGCCCTGCCTTGTTTGATTTCTTCAACAGCTGAGGCGTCGAAGCCACAAGCAGATGGAATGTTCTAACCGGATCTATTGCCGGGGCTTGTCAATTTTCTTAAACATCGCTTAGTCTGACACCTGTCACCGCCGCAGCAGACGGCGGCAATTCCGTGCCATAGGGGACGGGTGAGAAGAGGAGAGCCGCCACAGCCGGCCGCGAGGCGCGGCAGGGCGTTGTTTGGTTTTCTTCGCCATCCATCCCGCTTTCATCTTTTCAAGCAGGGCGATCCGCTATTTGCCATGCTGGAAGCGCGCGCAAGCGCGCCTGCCTCGGGCAAAAGGGAAAGGGAAACGACATGTCGGAAGCTATTGCAGCCACCCAAGGCGCGGCCCATCTCGCCGCCGCCAGCGCCGCGGGCGCGGCCGCTCCCACCTATCTGCGCATTCAAGGCGTGGTGAAGAAGTTCGGCGACCACGTGGCCGTCGATCATATCGATCTGGACATCCGCAAGCATGAAATCTTCGCCTTGCTAGGCAGCTCCGGCTGCGGCAAGTCCACGCTGCTGCGCATGCTGGCGGGCATGGAGTCGCCCACCTCGGGCAAGATCATTCTGGACGGCCAGGACATGCACGGCCTGCAGCCCTACGAGCGGCCGGTCAATATGATGTTCCAGAACTACGCCCTGTTTCCGCACATGACGGTGGAGCAGAACGTCGCTTTCGGCCTGAAACAGGATGGCGCGCCCAAGGACGAGATCGCCGAACGGGTGTCGCGGATGCTGGACTTGGTGCAGATGCGCAAATTCGCCGGCCGCAAGCCGCACCAGTTGTCCGGCGGCCAGCAGCAGCGGGTGGCGCTGGCGCGCAGCCTGGTGAAGCGGCCCAAGCTGTTGCTGCTGGACGAGCCGCTGGGCGCGCTGGACAAGAAGCTCAGGCAGCAGACCCAGCTGGAGCTGGTCAACACCATCGAGGCGGTGGGCGTGACCTGCATCATGGTGACGCACGATCAGGAAGAAGCGATGACCATGTCCAGCCGCATCGGCGTGATGAGCGAGGGCAAGCTGCTGCAAGTGGGCACCCCGACCGAAATCTACGAATACCCCAACTGTCGCTTCACCGCCGAATTCATCGGCGAGACCAATATCTTCGAAGGCGCGGTGGTGGTGGACGAAGCCGACAAGGTGGAAATCCAGTCCGTCGAGCTGGGCGGGCTGATCCATATCGACCACGGCATCACCGGCCCCAAGGGCATGCATGTCTGGGCCAGCGTGCGGCCGGAGGACGTGCGGCTGGACAAGCAGGCGCTGGCCGCCGGCCCCAACCGTGCCGCCGGAAAAGTGGAAGACATCGCCTATCTGGGCAGTTATTCCATTTATCACGTCAAGCTGGCCAGCGGCAAAATCGTCAAATCGGTGGTGCCGTCGTCGCGCTGGTGCGACGCCAATGAAACGCCGCCCACCTGGGATGAGCCGGTTTACATCAGCTGGCGCGCCGACACGCCGGTGGTGCTGACGCAATAAGCTTTTTATTCCGCCGCCAAGCATCCTCGACCGGCATGGCGGTTCTTTTGCCATGCGGCCAGCCCGATAGGGAGATGGCTGCTATGGCAAGCCGGCTCCCGGCTTAAGCTGGCGCGCGGGGCCAATCCAGCGTCTCTCATGCGGAGGGCGGCCTCGGCCTGCCAATGAAGGAGAGCGCATCGCCCGCTACCGCCTGGACTCTCTTTCGTTTTCACCACCCATGGGAAAAGTATGCTGAGCTTCGCGCATCAACCGCATCCGCCATCCTATTACGCCGCTACGGCTCATGCCTGGGGCCGACAGCCGCCGCTGCAGGAGGATGCTTCCTGCGATGTCTGCGTGGTCGGCGGCGGCCTGGCCGGGTTGTCCGCGGCGCTGAATCTGGCGGAAAAGGGCTTCTCCGTCATCTTGCTGGAGGGCGCGGAGGTCGGCTTCGGCGCGTCCGGCCGCAATGGCGGACAGGTGATCGCCGGTTTCGCCAGCGATATCGCCGGCATCCGGGCGCAAGTGGGCGCCGAAGCCGCCAAGGCGATGTGGGACATGTCGGTGGAGGCGGTGGAGATCATCGATGAGCGGGTGCGCCACCATGGCATTCCTTGCGATTGGCAGCGAGGCTACGTCAGCGTGGCGGTCAAGCCCCGCCAGATGCGGGAGCTGGAGGATTGGCGGCGGGAAGCTGAGAGCCTGTATGGCTACGCGGACCAGCAGTTGTGGGATCAGGAGACGCTGCGCGGCAAGGTGGGCAGCGAGCGTTATGTCGGCGGCTTGTTCGATCCACGCTCCGGCCATCTGCACCCGCTTAATTACACCTTGGGCCTGGCCGGGGCGGCGTTGGCCGCGGGCGTGAGGATTTACGAGCAGACCCCAGTGCTGAGGCTGGAAAAAGGCCAGCAGCCCAAAGCGCATGCGGAGCGCGGCAGCGTGAGCAGCCGACATCTGGTGCTGGCCTGCAATGCCTATATCGGCGCGCTGGCGCCGGAGCTGGAGCGGCGCATTATGCCGGCCGGCACCTATGTCATCGCCACCGAGCCCTTGGGCGCAGCGCGCGCCGGCGCGCTGATCGCCGACAATATGGCGGTGTGCGACACCAATTTCGTGCTCGATTACTACCGGCTGTCCGCCGACCACCGCTTGTTGTTCGGCGGCAAGGTCAGCTATTCCGGGCGCGAGCCGCGCGATCTGGCCGCCTCGATGCGCGCCGACATGCTGCACGTGTTTCCGCAACTGGCGGGCACCCGCGTCGATTACGCCTGGGGCGGCTTCTGCGACATCACCGTCAACCGCGCGCCCGACTTCGGCCGCTTGGACGGCAATATCTATTATCTGCAGGGCTTTTCCGGCCATGGCGTCAATATCACCGGCATCGCCGGCAAGATTGTAGCCGAGGCTATCGCCGGCACCGCGTCGCGGCTGGACCTGTTCGCCAAGATCCGCCATCGCGACTTTCCCGGCGGCAAATTATTGCGCACCCCGGCGCTGGTGTTGGGGATGGCTTACTACCGGATGCGGGATTTACTTTAATGCCATATCCGCCAATTTGGCTTGGGCCGCTTTAAGTTGCATGCTCGGGCAGACTATTGACCGCTAGCGCGCTGCGTCGCATTGCCGGATGTAAAAGGCCGGCTTGGTCAGCGGCTAGCGGCCAATCTCATGGTTTTAGTGATTGGCGGTGTAATCCCGCTTCAGTTTTCAAGATATTTTGGCACTATCAATCAAGCAGGAAAATAAGCTTGAAATAGCATCTAGTTCGGGCCGGAGGCGGATGGCGCTTTGGTATTTTTGAAGCTGATCGCTTGAAGCAAGCGCCCTACTTCAAGCTCGGCATTTTTGTTCTCGGTCGGCGCCCCCCAGCTTTCGTATCCATTGATCAATGCGGCGTAGTTGGCTGCCGAAAAGTGATACAGCGTCTGGTTTTTAACCAGCAAATAATTTGAAGTGGCATGGTGAGGCTTGCCATCCACACTGATGCGTTCGAAATAGTGCAGGCATTGTTCGGCGAGAGAGCATGGTGCAATGTTTTTCAGAATGATATCGCTTTTACCATCTAGCGTTTTCGACAGAGTTTCCAAGATGCCCGGCTTGGGGTTGCGGACACTGATCACTTCGTAAGTGAAGGGGTAAATTCGGCCTCCTGAGATGATGTGTATGCCTTGAACGCGCTCAGGCTCTGCCGGTTCGGGTTTGAAGCTGCTGACTTGAAGAGGTTTTGGATCCAAGGCCTGTAGCAGATCCAGATTCAGAGTGTATGGTTTGTCAGCAAATAGCTCGTTAGTGGATGTGGCGTGAGATGTTAGCGAGCACGCTGCCAGCATGATCAGTAATAACACTCTCTTCATTTTTTATCTGCCTTTACGGAGTCGAGTCAGTCAGGCATAAGGTTACTATCTTTCGTATTTGTTTGGAATATTTGTCGGTGGCGATGGTCTGACTGCAACGGACTACGGCGGGGTGGCACGCATCCCGCTTATTCGGATCCCTATATTGTTTTGGCTTCAGCTCTGGGCGCGGCAGGAAGCCCGGCTTGGCCGGGCTTTCGCGTTTACAGACTCTGCTTCAGAAAGCGGATGAGGGCGGAGGGCAGCTCCGGCGCCAGCGGCTGCGGAGCGGCGCCATATGAGGCCTGGACGTTCGCTTCGTCGTCGCGCAGCAGGTGGTTCATGCCGGGAATCAGCAGGAACTGGCTGTCGGGTTTGGCGGCATGCAGCGTTTTGCCCTCGCTCTTGGCTACTTGATGGTCGGCGCCGCCCTGGATGATCAAAGCGGGCGCTTTCAGCGCGCGCAGCGCTTCGCTGGGGGTGTAGCGGAACCAAGAAATCAGGTAGGGCTGGATGCTGGGGCGGTACACCACCATCAGCGGGCCGGGGACGTTGTCGGCTTCGCGGCCTTGCCGCAGCGCTTGCAGGATGCGATCGCTTTGCTTGGCCAAGTCTTCCGGCAGCCTGGGCGCCAGTTGGAGGCGAAGAATATCCGCCGCGTTGCTCGCAGGGCCGTCCAGAGAGACGAAGGCGGCGGCGTTTTGCTTTTCCGCCGCCAGCATGCCGATCAGCGAGCCCTCGCTATGGCCGATCACGGCCACCTTGGAGAAGCGGGCGTCGGTTTTCAGCTTGGCGACCCAGCCGGCGGCGTCGCCCACGTAATCGTCGAAATGCAGCGCCGCTTCGTCCAGGCCGGCGGCGCGGCTCTCGCCTATGGCGCGCTTGTCGTAGCGCACCGAGGCGATGCCGGCTTCGGCCAGCGCCTGGGCCAGTTGCTTGAGATAGCCGCCGCTGCCATAGGGCAGGCCGGGGTTGTCGCCGTCTCTATTGGTGGGGCCGGAGCCGGCGATGATTAGCGCGACCGGCGGTTTGTCGGCGTGATCCGGCAACATCAGCGAGCCGGCGATGCGGCCGGTGGCGGTATTGAGTTCAATGGCTTGATCGACGGCGGCAGACGCGCGTCCTGCGCATAAGGCGGCGATGGCCAGCACGGCGAATGTGGGGAAACGCATGCGCTGATCTCCTGTTTGGCTGGAGTCGCCATCATAAAGCGCCGAGCATTTAACTGTCATTTCAATGAATGGGCGGCGGCATCAAAATGTTGGCAATGATTGCGCGGCCTTTGTATGCAACGGCGCGCGCAGTCTTGCCAAATGAGATGGGGTTCAGTCGAAGATCAGCCGGCTGCCGGTGGCGATGGGCATTTGCTTGGGCAGCAGATGGCGGGCGTAGCCGCTGCAATGGCAGGCGAAGAGTTGCGGCTCGGTTTGCCGTTGGAAATAGCGGCGCACCTGCCATACCCGCAGCGGGCTGGCGCTGCGCAGATGGAAGCCGCCGATGACGGCGCGAACCGGCGCGCCGCCGCAAACCAGCTTGGCGTAGTCGACGATATGGCGGATGCCGGAGTGGGCGCAGCCGCTGAAAATGATCAGGCCCTTGCTGGTCTTGCAGACCAGGGCGGAGTCATCTTCTACCATGTCGGGCGCGCTGTCCGCTTGGTCGGGATTGAGCCTGCCCAGCGAGCCGCGGCCTTCGGCGTAGCGCTCGCGCGGAATCTGGCCGAGAAACACAAAGTCGTCGGCGAAGGGGTAGGGCTCTGTCTGCAAGCGCAGATCGAACTGCGACGCCAAAGTCTCAGGGATAGCGGGAATGCCCAGCCGGCGCAGCGGCCAGGGGCCGAGCGTGGCGACGCGCGGCAGCAGCGCGCTTGGATGGGCGATCAGCTGCGGGCGCGCGGCTGGGCGCAGATGCTCCGCCAGCGGGGCGAGGCCGCCGCTGTGGTCGTAATGGCCATGCGACAGCACCAGATGGCTGAGGCTGGATAAATCAATGCCCATCTGGGCGGCGTTTTCCAGCAACAGGCCGCTGCGGCCGGTATCGAACAGCACGCGATGAGGGCCGCGTTCAATCCATAGCGACAAACCGGCTTCCGCTTTCAACTCGGGCCGGTGGCTATGGTTTTCCACTAATACGCTGACTTTCACTTCAAACCTTGTCGCTTTGGCCGCGGCGTCTTCAGCGTTGAGACGCCACGGCTAAGAATAATGGATGACAGAAACGGCGCTTACTGACCGCGCATGAACAGCTTGTCCAGATCGCGCATCGTCAACCGGCTCCAGGTGGGGCGGCCGTGGTTGCACTGGCCGGAGCGTTCCGTCGCCTCCATGTCGCGCAGCAGCGCGTTCATTTCCGGCAAGGTCAGCTGGCGGTTGGCGCGCACCGCGCCGTGGCAAGCCATGGTGGCCAATAGTTCATTGCGGCGTTCGGTCAGCACCTGGCTGAGGCCGAACTCGCGCACGTCCTTCAGCACTGCGCGCGCCAACTCCACCGGATCGCCGTCTTTCAGCCATACCGGCACGCCGCGCACGGCGATCTGGGTGGGGGACAGCGGCGCCAGCTCTACGCCCAACTTTTTCATCTCTTCGCCGTGCTCGTGGGCGGTGGCCACCTCCATGCGGTCGGCGGCGAACGACACCGGCAGCAGCAAGGGCTGCAGCGGGATGGCGTCGGCTTCCAGCGCGGTTTTCAGCCTTTCGTAGACGATACGCTCATGCGCCGCGTGCATGTCCACCAAGATCAAACCTTCGGCGCATTGGCTGAGGATATAGACGCCATGCAGTTGCGCCAGCGCGAAGCCTAGCGGCGGGATGCCGTTTTCGTCGTGCGCCGGCATGGCCAGCACGGCTGGGTGGGGCAGGGCGGGGCTGGCGCCCGTCTCCGGCTGGGACTGGGCGCGTTCTTCGTCGCGCAGGCCGCCGAACATTTTGTCGTACACGCCCACGGCCTCGCGCGCCACGTTCAGCGGGATGGATTGCTGTTGGTAGCGGAAGGGCGGCGGCGCGGGCGAAGAGAACGAGGCCGGGCGCGGGCTTGGGGCGGCATTGGCGAACAGCGAGGCCGATTCGCCGCGCGAGAGTCCGGCGGGTGCGTCTGCCGCCACGCCGGGCGCCGCATCCTCCACTTGGACTGTCGGCGCGGCGCCGGCGGTGGTGCCGGCCAAGGCCTTGTGCACGCTGTGGAACAGGAATTGGTGCACGGCCTGGCTTTCGCGGAAGCGCACCTCGATCTTGGTCGGATGCACGTTGACGTCCACGCCGGACGGCTCAAGCTGGAAGAACAGCGCGTAAGCCGGGTGGCGGTCGTGGTGCAGCACGTCGCGATAGGCCTGGCGCAGCGCGTGCTGGGCGGTCTTGTCGCGGACGAAGCGGCCGTTGACGTAAAAATATTGGGCGTCGCGGCTGGCCTTGGAATAGGTGGGCGA
The DNA here is from genome assembly GCF_024207115.1 of Chromobacterium sp. IIBBL 290-4. Taxonomy (NCBI): domain Bacteria; kingdom Pseudomonadati; phylum Pseudomonadota; class Betaproteobacteria; order Neisseriales; family Chromobacteriaceae; genus Chromobacterium; species Chromobacterium sp. IIBBL 290-4. Next base: position 263,244 of record NZ_CP100128.1, on the reverse strand, counting down.
GGCGATGAAGCCGGACAGCGCCAGCGGGCCGGCCTGGCTGGCCAGCGGAATGGCTGCCGCGACGAAGTCTTTGCCCAGCAATGCGGCCACGCGGTCTTCCGCGCTTTGCGAGGGCAGGCGCCAGATCACCTTGCCATTGTGGCGCAGCAGGAATTCCACGTCCGGGTGCGCCAGCGCCACGCGCTCGAAGGTTGCCTCGCAGTGGGCGTATTCGGTGTTTTCGCTTTTCAGGAATTTGCGCCGCGCCGGGGTGTTGAAATACAGATCCACCACTTCCACGCTGGTGCCATGCGGATGCGCGGCCGGCTCCACCGGATGCAGCGTGCCGTCGATGGCGATGATCTGGTGGGCATGCTCGGCGTCTTGCGGGCGGCTCACCAGCGTCAGCCGAGACACCGAGGCCACGCTGGCCAGACCCTCGCCGCGGAAGCCCAGGGTGGCCACCGACTCCAGATCGTCCAGCGAGGCGATCTTGCTGGTGGCGTGGCGGTCCAGCGCCAGCGGCAAGTCTTCCGCCGCGATGCCGGCGCCGTTGTCGGTCACGCGTATCAGCTTGATGCCGCCCTGGGCCAGATCGACGCTGATGCGGCTGGAGCCTGCATCCAGGCTGTTTTCCAGCATCTCCTTCAAGGCGGAGGCCGGGCGTTCCACCACTTCGCCGGCGGCGATCTGGTTGATGAGGTGGTCGGGGAGCTTTTGGATGCGGTTCATGGGCGGCGAGGTCTGGTGTCGGAAAACGAATAAGGCCGCCCGGTGGGGGCGGCCTTGTCGATTTTACTACGGATTAAGACTTGGCGGCCGCGCGTTTATGGCGCAGGAATTCAATGATGGCCGGCAGGAAGGAAACGAAAATGATGCCGAAAATCAGCAGTTCCAGATTCTTGCGCACGAAGGGCAGGTTGCCGAAGAAATAGCCGGCGTAGCTGAAACTGGCCACCCACAGGATGGCGCCGATGACGTTGTACGCCATGAACTGGCGATAGCCCATGGCGCCGATGCCGGCCACAAACGGCGCGAAAGTGCGCAGGATGGGAGCGAAGCGGGTGAAGATGATGGTCTTGCCGCCGTGGCGCGCGTAGAAAGCGTGGGTTTTGTCCAGATAGTCCTGCTTGATCAAGCGCGGGAAGCGTTGCAGCAGCGCCTTGCCGAGGTAGCGGCCTATGGTGTAGTTGGCGGTATTGCCCAGGATGCCGGCGACGATCAGGGTGCCCACCAGCGCGTGCACGTCCATCTTGCCCATGGCGGCCAGCGCGCCGGCGACGAACAGCAGCGAGTCGCCCGGCAGGAAGGGCGTCACCACCAGGCCGGTTTCGCAGAAGATGATCAGAAACAGGATGGCGTAGATCCACGGGCCGTAATTGGCCGCCAGCTGCGCCAGGTGGGTGTCGATGTGCAGGATGAAATCGATCAGGAATGTCAGGACTTCCATGAGCTTTCCGGTACGTAGTAGTGGTTCGGGTTGAGCGAAGGAGGGCAAAAAACTGGCCGGACAAGCCGGCCTGGCTGCTGACATGGTGAATCGGTACGATTCTAGAGGACCCGGCACAGCCGGGCCTCGCCAAATAAGCGGCTCATTCGGCAGCCTGCCTATTTGAATCCCAATCCCCCCGCCCTTGCCCTGCAAGGGAGCCTCGCCTTCAAGAAGGCGAGGGGGCTATCAACAGCCGACTGGCCGGACAAGCCGGCCAGTTGATGCGGTGCGGAGGTCAGACCACCGCTTCTTCTTTTGGTTTCACCGGCTTGATCATGTGCTCGCGCTTCACGCCCAGCCACAGGGCGATCGGGCTGGCCACCAGCACCGAGGAGTAGATGCCGAACACGATGCCTATGGTCAGCGCCATGGCGAAGCCGTGCAGCGCCGGGCCGCCGAACACCAGCATCGACACCACCATCATTTCGGTGGAGAAGTGGGTGATGATGGTGCGGCTCATGGTGGAGGTGATGGCGTTGTCTATCACCTGGTTCACCGGCAGGCCGCGGGTGCCCGGTTTGCGGAAGTTTTCGCGGATCCGGTCGAACACCACCACCGATTCGTTCACCGAGTAGCCCAGCACCGCCAGGATGCCGGCCAGCACGGTCAGCGAGAACTCCCAGCGGAAGAAGGCGAAGCAGCCGAGGATGATCACCACGTCGTGCATGTTGGCGATGATGGCCGCCACGGCGAAGCGCCATTCGAAGCGGATGGCCAGGTAGAGCATGATGCCCAGGCACACCAGGATGACGGCGGTCAGGCCGCTGGACACCAGCTCGGCGCCCACGCTCGGGCCGACGAAGTCGACCTTGCGCAATTGCACGGCGGCATCGTCAGCCTTCAGCTGCGTCATCACCTTGTCGGACAGCTGGGCCGAGCTGGTGCCCGGCTTGTTCGGCAGGCGGATCATCACGTCGCGGCTGCTGCCCAGGTTCTGCACCGTGGCTTCGCCCAGCTTGAGGCCGTCGACGCGGTCGCGGATCTTGTCCAGGTCCGCCGACTGCTGATACTGCACTTCCAGCACCGTGCCGCCGGTGAACTCCACGCTGAAGTTCAGGCCGCGGGTGGCCAGGAAGAACACGGCGAGGATGAAGGTCACCAGCGAGATCGCAGTGGTGAGCCTGCCGTAGCTCATGAACGGGATGTCCCGTTTGATGCGGAAAAGCTCCATTGGATTAACCCTTGTTTTCCGGTTTCCACACCTGGCCGATGGCCAGCGAGGTCAGTTTGCGGCGGCGGCCGTACCACAGGTTCACCAGGCCGCGCGACACCAGCACCGCCGAGAACATCGAGGTCATGATGCCCAGGCAGTGCACGATGGCGAAGCCGCGCACCGGGCCGGTGCCGAAGATCATCAGCGCCAGGCCGGCGATCAGCGTGGTGACGTTGGAGTCCAGAATGGTGTGCCAGGCATGGGTATAGCCAGCCTGGATCGCCGAATGCGGCGGCACCCCGTTGCGCAGCTCCTCACGGATGCGCTCGTTGATCAGCACGTTGGCGTCGATGGCCATGCCCAGCGCCAGCGCGATGGCGGCGATGCCGGGCAGGGTCAGCGTGGCTTGCAGCATCGACAGGATGGCGATCAGCAGGAACACGTTGATGGCCAGCGACAGGGCGGAGAACACGCCGAACAGGCCATAGTAGATCACCATGAACGCGGCGATGGCGGCGAAGCCCCACAGCGTGGCATGGAAGCCCTTCTCGATGTTTTCCTTGCCCAGGCTCGGGCCGATGGTGCGTTCCTCGATGATGTTCATCGGGGCGGCCAGGGAGCCGGCGCGCAGCAGCAGGGCGGTGTCGTTGGCTTCGGCATTGTTCATGCTGCCGGAGATTTCCACGCGGCCGCCGCCGATTTCGGTGCGGATCACCGGCGCGGTCACCACTTCCTTGCGGCCTTTTTCCACCAGCACCATCGCCATGCGCTTGCCGACGTTTTCGCCGGTCAGCTGGCGGAAGATGGCGGCGCCGGTGCTGTCCAGCGTGATGCTGACGGCGGGCGCGCCGAACTGGTCGAAGCTAGGCTGGGCGTCGTTGATATTGTCGCCGGTCAGCTCCACGTCGTTCTTCAGCAGGATCTTGCTCTGGCCGCGGGAGGTGACTTCGTCCAGCAGCTCGTAGCCGGCCGGCACATTGCCTGCCATGGCGTCGGCCACCTTGCCTTGGTCGTCTTCCACCATGCGCACTTCCAGCGTGGCGGTGCGGCCGATGATGTCCTTGGCGCGGGCGGTGTCCTGGATGCCGGGCAGCTGCACCACGATGCGGTTCGGGCCGGCCTGCTGGATGATGGGCTCGGTGGTGCCAAGCTCATTGACGCGGTTGTGCAGGGTGGTGATGTTCTGCTTGACCGCGTCGTTCTGGATCTTGATGACTTCTTCCGGCTTCAGCGTCAGGATCAGCTTGTTGCTGGAGTCATCGGCGCGGATGGCCAGGGTGGGCAGCATGCGGTAGGCCACGTCCTGTGCCGATTTCAGCGTGTCGTTGTCGCGCAGCTGCACTTCCAGCGTGTTGCCGGTACGGCGGATGTTGCCGTAGCGCACTTGCTTGTTCTTCAGCTCGCGGCGCAGGTCGCCGGAGTAACGGTCCATCGCCTTGTCGATGGCGGCCTTCATGTCCACTTCCAGCAGGAAGTGCACGCCGCCGCGCAGGTCAAGGCCCAGGAACATCGGGTTGGCGTGCAGCGAGGACAGCCAGGCCGGGGAAGCCGGCAGCAGGTTCAGTGCGATGATGTAGTTGTCGCCCAGCTCGTGCTGGATGGCGTCGCGCGCCTTCAGCTGGGTGTCGGTGTCCTTGAAGCGGACCTTCAGGCTGTTGTTGTCGAGGAATACGCCGTCGGGACTCAGGCTCTGCGACTTCAGGGCGTTTTCCACGCGCGCCATCACGGCGGTGTCCACCGGAATGGATTGGCGCGAGCTGGACACCTGCACCGCGGGCGTTTCGCCGTAGAAGTTGGGCAGCGTGTAGATCGCCGAAATGATCAGCGCCACCACGATGACGAGGTATTTCCAGAGAGGGTAGCGGTTCATGTTCTAGTTCTGGGATGGAAAATGAACAGGCCGCCTGCGGAGGGTCCGGGGGCGGCCGTGATTGGCATTACAGGGACTTCAGCGTGCCCTTTTCCAGCTTGGCGCTGACGGCGCCGCGCTGTACGTTGATTTCCACGCCGTTGGCGATTTCAACGGTCAGGTATTGTTCGCTGACCTTGGCCACGCGGCCGATGATGCCGCCCTGGGTGACGACTTCATCGCCCTTTTGGATTTCCGACAGCATCTTCTGGGTTTCCTTCATGCGCTTCTGCTGAGGACGGATCATCAGGAAGTAGAACAGCACGAAGATCACGATCATCGGCAGGAAGCCCATCAGGTCGAAACCTGCGGGGGCGGCGCCACCGGCGGCGAAGGCGGGAGTAATGAACATCGAAAGACTCCTAATGATTATGTATGACTGGCATTCAAACAGGCCATTGTATCCATGCTCCATGGCTTTTCCAACCATGGCGCGCGGCAGCGGCGTGGGACCGTGCCCGACGCCGCTAGGTTCCCGTTGTCACAGCTTTAATTAATTGACGCCGCGAGCGCGCTTGGCGGCGAACTCCAGGCGGAAGTCCTCGAAGCGGTCTTCTTCGATGGCCTTGCGCATTTCGCGCATCAATTCCTGGTAGTAATGCAAGTTGTGGATGGTGTTCAGGCGCGCGCCCAGGATTTCGCCCACGCGGTGCAGGTGGTGCAGGTAGGCGCGGCTGAAGTTGCGGCAGGCGTAGCATGCGCACTCTTCGTCCAGCGGCTTCTTGTCGTCCTTGTAGCGCGCGTTCTTGATCTTGACGTCGCCCCATTGGGTGAAGATCCAGCCATTGCGCGCGTTGCGGGTCGGCATCACGCAGTCGAACATGTCCACGCCGTTGGCCACGCCGTGCACCAGGTCTTCCGGCGTGCCCACGCCCATCAGATAGTGCGGCTTCTCGGCCGGCAGCATGTCCTTCAGTTCGGTCAGCATCCGGTACATTTCCGGCTTGGGCTCGCCCACCGACAGGCCGCCGATGGCGATGCCGTCGAAACCGACCTGCATCAGGCCTTCCAGCGATTCCTGGCGCAAATCGGTATAAAGGTTGCCTTGCACGATGCCGAACAGCGCATTGGGGTTTTTCAGATCGTCGAAGGCGCGGCGCGAGCGCTCGGCCCAGCGCAGGCTCATCTGCAGCGATTTCTGCGCGGTGGCGTGGTCCACCTGGCCCGGCGTGCACTCGTCCAGCTGCATCACGATGTCCGAATTGAGCACGGTCTGGATCTTCATCGAGATTTCCGGGCTCAGGAACAACTTGTCGCCGTTGATCGGGCTCTGGAAGGTGCAGCCTTCTTCGGTCAGCTTGCGCATGTCGGACAGGCTGAACACCTGGAAGCCGCCGGAGTCGGTGAGGATGGGCTTGTCCCAGCCGATGAACTCGTGCAGGCCGCCGAACTGCTCGACGATTTCCAGGCCCGGGCGCAGCCACAGGTGGAAAGTGTTGCCCAGAATGATCTGCGCGCCGATGTCGTTCAACTCCACCGGGCTCATCGCTTTCACCGAGCCGTAGGTGCCCACCGGCTGGAAGACCGGGGTCTCCACGGTGCCGTGGTTCAGCTCCAGCGTGCCGCGTCGCGCGCCGCCGGAGGTTTTGTGTACGGTAAACTTCAACATTATTCGAAGTGTCGCTTCAAGGTTTGTTTAGCAAAATCAGTCCGCTAGTATACAGCAAGCGCGCGGCCTGCGCCGAGGATGCAAAATAGTGCTTGCCAAGACGGGTAGGCTCTTATACTATGCACACCTCGACGACAGGCACGTAGCTCAGTTGGTTAGAGCACCACCTTGACATGGTGGGGGTCGTTGGTTCGAATCCAATCGTGCCTACCAAATTCAATGCATGGAGTGAACAAGTGAAAGCTTTGCGAACTACCACAACCCGACATACTCACGGAAGCTGAGCCTTGCGGGTTGTACCATGCGAAAAAAGAAGTGCGGCTCAGGCCGCACTTTTTTTTTATCCTTACGTTTTAGAATCGCTCACACAAACCTCTCGCCCTCGTTGGAGTTGATATGCCAGACATTCGCTTGCCGGACGGCTCGGTCCGTTCATTCGACAAACCGGTAACGGTTCATGAAGTGGCCGCATCCATCGGCACTGGTCTGGCGCGCGCCGCGCTGGCGGGCCGCGTGGATGGCCAGCTGGTCGATACCAGCTACCTGATCGACCGCAATGCCGATCTGGCTATCGTCACCGACAAGGACGCCGACGGCCTGTCCATCATTCGCCACTCCACCGCTCACTTGCTGGCTTACGCCGTCAAGGAGCTGTTCCCGGAGGCGCAGGTGACCATCGGGCCGGAGATCGAAAACGGCTTCTATTACGACTTCGCCTACAAGCGTCCGTTCACGCCGGAAGACTTGGCCGCCATCGAAAAGAAAATGGCCGAGCTGGCGAAGAAGGATATCCCGGTAGAGCGTTACGAACTGCCGCGCGACGAGGCGATCGCCTACTTCAAGAGCATAGGCGAGGCCTATAAGGCCGAGATTATCGAATCGATCCCGCAGGGCGAGGTGCTGAGTCTGTACCGCGAGGGCGAGTTCACCGACTTGTGCCGCGGCCCGCACGTGCCGTCCACCGGCAAGCTGAAGGTGTTCAAGCTGATGAAGGTGGCCGGCGCTTACTGGCGCGGCGACAGCAAGAACGAAATGCTGCAGCGCGTTTACGGCACCGCCTGGGCTAAGAAGGAAGACCTGGAAGCCTACCTCTATATGCTGGAAGAGGCGGAAAAGCGCGACCATCGCAAGCTGGGCGTGCAGCTGGACCTGTTCCATCTGCAGGACGAGGCGCCGGGCATGGTGTTCTGGCACCCCAAGGGCTGGCAGCTGTGGCAGAACGTCGAGCAATACATGCGCGCCAAGCTGAATGTCGAAGGCTATAAGGAAGTGCGCACGCCGATGATGATGGACGCCAATCTGTGGGAGCGTTCCGGTCATGCCGCCAACTACCGCGAGAACATGTTCATCACCGAGTCGGAAAAGCGCGATTACGCGGTGAAGCCGATGAACTGCCCGGGCCACGTGCAGATCTTCAACAGCGGCCTGCGTTCTTATCGCGATCTGCCGCTGCGCTACGCCGAGTTCGGCTCCTGCCATCGCAATGAGCCGTCCGGCGCGCTGCACGGCATCATGCGCGTGCGCGGCTTCGTGCAGGACGATGGCCACATCTTCTGTACCGAAGACCAGATCAACCAGGAGGCCAAGGATTTCCACCGCCTGGTGATGGAAGTGTACGACCGCTTCGGCTTCGACAAGGTGGCGATCAAGCTGGCGCTGCGTCCGGACAAGCGCATCGGCGAAGAGTCCACCTGGGACAAGGCCGAGGAAGGCATGCGCGAGGCGCTGCGCGCTTGCGGCGTGGAGTGGACGGAATTGCCGGGCGAGGGCGCTTTCTACGGTCCGAAGATCGAATACCACATCAAGGACGCGCTAGGCCGCTCCTGGCAGTGCGGCACGCTGCAGCTGGACTTCATGCTGCCGGAGCGTCTGGACGCCGAATATGTGGCTGACGACAACAGCCGCAAGCGTCCGGTGATGCTGCACCGCGCGGCGCTGGGTTCGCTGGAGCGTTTCCTTGGCATTCTGATCGAAAACCATGCCGGCGCTTTCCCGCTGTGGCTGGCTCCGGTGCAGATGGTTGTGATGAATATCACCGAAGCGCAGGCGGAATATGCATCGGACATCGCCAAAGCGCTTGAGAAACAAGGCTTCCGTGTCGATCTTGACTTGAGAAACGAGAAGATCGGCTATAAAATTCGCGAACACAGTCTGCAGAAGTTGCCGTATCAGATCATTGTCGGCGACAAGGAAAAGGCAGACGGACTGGTTGCCGTGCGCGCCCGTGGCGAAGACCTGGGTCAGCTCACGCTGGATGCGTTCATCGCGCGCCTCAAGGCTGAGATGCCTGAGGCCTGATCCAGCGGCGGCGCAATTATCATTCATTAGGAGATTTGGCTATAGCTCAGGAACGCGAAGCACGGATCAACGGCGAGATTACCGCTCGCGAGATTCGTCTGGTAGGTAAAGAAGGTGAGCAGATTGGCATCGTCAGTCTGCGTGAAGCAATGGCTCTGGCGGAAGAAGGCGATGTGGATCTGGTGGAAATTTCCCCGACCGCGCAGCCGCCGGTGTGCAAGCTGATGGACTACGGTAAGTACAAGTACGAAATGTCCAAGAAGCGCCACGAGGCCAAGCAGAAGCAGAAACAAGTTCAGATCAAGGAAATCAAATTCCGCCCGGGCACAGACGATGGCGATTACAACGTCAAGCTGCGCAACCTGGTGCGTTTCCTGTCTGAAGGCGACAAGGCCAAAGTCACCCTGCGTTTCCGCGGCCGTGAAATGGCTCACCAGGATATCGGTCTGGCGCTGCTCAAGCGCGTAGAGGCCGACCTGGCGGAAGTGGGCACTGTGGAACAGTTCCCGCGTCTGGAAGGTCGCCAGATGGTAATGATGATTGCGCCGAAGAAGAAATAATCGGTATAATCGCCATTCCGACACGGCAGAGTGCGCTCTGCCGTGTTGATTTTGTAGGTCGGCAACGACCTGCTTCAAAAGCGTGACGCAGTGGTATCAAGCGCCGAAAGGCTTGCCGGACGGCCACCCTGTGTCGAATCTAGACAAAATTCAGCAGGAGCATTTCCATGCCGAAGATGAAAACCAAGTCGAGCGCGAAAAAGCGTCTCAAAGTGCTGGGCAACGGCGGCGTTAAGCGTTCCATGGCCTTCAAGCGTCACATCCTGACCAAGAAGACCACCAAGAACAAGCGCCAACTGCGCGGTACCACCATGGTGCACGCAACCAACATGGCTTCCGTAAAAGCCATGATGCCTTACGCATAAGGAGACTGATATATGCCACGCGTTAAACGCGGTGTAACCGCACGTGCTCGTCACAAGAAAATCCTCGCCCTGGCGAAAGGCTATCGCGGCCGCCGGAAGAACGTCTATCGCATCGCCAAACAGGCGGTGATGAAGGCGGGTCAGTACGCCTACCGCGACCGTCGTCAGAAAAAGCGTCAGTTCCGTCAACTGTGGATTGCTCGTATCAACGCAGCTGCCCGTGAAAACGGCCTGCCGTACAGCAAGTTCATGAACGGTCTGAAGAAAGCCGGCATCGAAATCGACCGTAAGGTCCTGGCCGATCTGGCCGTGTTCGAAAAGGCCGCTTTTGCTCAGATCGTCGAAAAGGCGAAAGCAAGCCTCGCTGCTTAATCGCCCGGACGAACTTAAAGGGAGGCAATCGCCTCCCTTTTTTTCTATTCGCGCTTTGTAGAACGCTTATCCAATCATGCAGGCTCCTGCCTGATTCGATCAGCCTTTTATTCGCATGCGGTGTGGGACAAGATGAACAACGTTGACGCGATTCTCCAAGCCGGCCAGGAGGCAGTAGCCGCCGCGGCCGATCTGATCGAGCTCGAGCAAGTCAAGGCGCGCTACCTTGGCAAGAGCGGCGAGCTGACCGAACTCCTCAAGCAGCTGGGCAAGCTGGCGCCGGAAGAGCGCAAAGCAGCCGGCGCCACCATCAACCTGGCCAAGCAGGCTTTTGAAGCCGCGCACAACGACAAGCGCGACCGGCTCAACGCCGCCAAGCTGGAAGCCCAGCTGGCCGCCGAGGCGCTGGACGTGACGCTGCCGGGCCGCGGTACTGTGGGCGGCGGTTTGCATCCGGTGGCGCTGACGCTGGAGCGCATCGCCGGCCTGTTCCGCACCATGGGTTTCGAAGTGGCCGACGGCCCGGAAATCGAAAGCGATTTCTACAACTTCCAGGCGCTGAACATTCCGGAAAACCATCCGGCCCGCGCGATGCAGGACACCTTCTACGTTGAAAACGGCGATGTGCTGCGCACCCATACCAGCCCGATCCAGGCGCGCTTCATGGAAAGCCACCGTCCGCCGATCAAGATCGTCGCGCCGGGCCGCGTGTACCGTGTCGACTCGGATGCCACGCACTCGCCTATGTTCCACCAGATGGAAGGCCTGTGGGTGGACGAGGGCGTGTCCTTCGCCGACCTGAAGGCGGTGCTGATCGACTTCCTGCGCCGCTTCTTCGAGCGCGACGATCTGCAAGTGCGCTTCCGTCCGTCCTTCTTCCCGTTCACCGAAACGTCGGCCGAAATCGACGTGCTGGACGAGCAGGGACGCTGGCTGGAAGTGGGCGGTTGCGGCATGGTGCACCCGAATGTGTTGCGTATTGCCAACATCGATCCGGAAACTTATACCGGCTTCGCCTTCGGCATCGGCCTGGATCGTTTCGCCATGTTGCGCTACGGCGTCAACGACTTGCGCCTGTTCTTCGAGAACGATCTCAACTTCCTGAAGCAATTCAACTGATCGCGCACGGAGCCGACTATGCAATTTTCCGAACAATGGCTGAGAAGCTGGGTCAATCCGGCGCTGACCACCGATGAACTGTCCTACCTGCTGACCATGGCGGGCCTGGAAGTGGAAGAAACCCAAGCCGCCGCGCCGGCTTTCAGCGGCGTGGTCATCGCCGAGGTGAAAGAGTGCGCCAAGCATGAAAACGCCGACCGCCTGCGCGTCACCAAGGTGGATGCCGGCACCGGCGAACTGATTCAAATCGTCTGCGGCGCGCCCAATGTGGCCGTCGGCGTGCGCATCCCGTGCGCGCTGCCGGGCGCGGTGCTGCCCGGCGATTTCAAAATCAAGCCGACCAAGATGCGCGGCGTGGAATCGAACGGCATGCTGTGCTCCGGCAAGGAGCTGGGCGTGCCGGAAGACGTGGACGGCCTGATGCTGCTGCCGGCCGACGCGCCTATCGGCCAGAGCATCCGCGATTACCTGGGCCTGGACGACCAGCTGTTCACGCTGAAGATCACGCCTAACCGCGCCGACAGCCTGTCCATCCGCGGCATCGCCCGCGAAGTGGCGGCCTTGACCGGCGCCGAGCAGAAACCGGTGGCCGTCGCCCCGGTGGCGCCGTCCATCGACGACGTGCGTCCGGTGAAGATCGAGGCGCGCGAGGCTTGCGGCCGCTATCTGGGCCGCGTGCTCAAGGGCGTCAGCGCCGCCGCGGCGACGCCGGACTGGATGCGCCGCCGCCTGGAGCGCTCCGGCCTGCGTTCGATTTCCGCCATCGTCGACATCACCAATTACATGCTGCTGGAGCAGGGCCAGCCCATGCACGCATTCGACCTGGCCAAGGTCGAGGGCGGCATCGCCGTGCGCATGGCGCGCGAAGGCGAAAGCCTGCTGTGCCTGAATGAAAAGACTGTAGAGCTGAAGCCGCATCATCTGGTGATCGCCGATGACGCCAAGGTGTTGGCGATGGGCGGCTTCATGGGCGGCGAGCACAGCGGCGTCACGACCGCGAGCCAGGACATTTTCCTGGAGTCGGCGTTCTTCGCGCCGGCCGCCATCGCCGGCCGCGCGCGCGAGCTGGGCTTCGGCTCCGATTCGGCCTACCGCTACGAGCGCGGCGTGGATTTCGAACTGCAACGCGAAGCGATGGAGCGCGCCACCCGTCTGGTGCTGGACATCTGCGGCGGCGAAGCCGGCCCGGTGGTGGAAGAGGTGGCCGAGCTGCCGAAACGCCAAGCGGTCAAGCTGCGCGTGGCGCGCGCCTCCAAGGTGTTGGGCGTGAGCTTGAATGCGGAGCAGATCGCCGACATTCTGTCGCGCCTGAGCCTGGCGCATACGCTGGAGAACGGCGTATTCACCGTGCAGGCGCCGTCGTTCCGCTTCGATATCGAGATTGAAGAAGACCTGATCGAGGAAGTGGCTCGCGTCTACGGCTACAACAGCATCCCGTCCGACGCGCCGCGTTCGGGCATGAGCATGCTCAAGCAGCCGGAAGAACAGCGTCCGGTGGATCAGCTGCGCCATCTGCTGGCGGCGCGCGACTATCAGGAAGTGGTCAGCTACGCCTTTGTCGACGAGCGCTGGGAACGCGATTTCGCCGGCAACGACAATGCCATCCGCTTGCAGAACCCGATCGCCAGCCAAATGAGCGTGATGCGCTCGACGCTGATCGGCGGCTTGGTCGACACCCTGGTGGGCAATATCAACCGCAAGCACCCGCGCGTGCGTCTGTTTGAAGTGGCTCGCGTGTTCCTGCGCGGCGAGCAGGGCTTCGAGCAGCCGGAAAAAGTGGCGGGTCTGGCTTGGGGGCCGCGTCTGGCCGAGCAGTGGGCGGCCAAGGCCGAGCGCGTCGATTTCTTCGACGTGAAGGCCGATGTCGAGGCGCTGCTGCACCCGGTCAAGGCGGCCTACCGCAAGGCGGCTCATCCCGCCTTCCATCCCGGCCGCTGCGCCGAGGTGCTGGTGGATGGCAAGACGGTGGGCGTGATCGGCGAACTGCATCCGCAGTGGGCGCAAGCTTACGATCTGCCGACTGCGCCGGTGTTGTTCGAGCTGGATCTGTCCTGCGCCATCGCCCGCGACCGCATCAAGGCCAAGCCGGTGAGCAAGTTCCAGCCGGTGCGCCGCGATCTGGCGCTGGTGGTGGACGAGCAAGTGACTGTGGCGCAACTGCTGTCCGCTTTTGATGCCAAGAAGGCCGAAATTGTCACCGATATCTCGATTTTCGATGTGTATCGCGGCAAAGGCGTCGATGAAGGCAAGAAGAGTCTGGCCTTTAGCGTGCTGATGCAGGACAATAGCCGCACCCTGACCGACGAAGAAGTCGAGCCGGCCATTCAGGCCTTGCTCGAAGCCGTGTCGGCGCTGGGCGCGCAACTGCGCGTTTAATCAAGTTTTGGATGGGCGATTCGCGTTAGAATTCGCCCATTGCTGGATGTTTTTGAAGTTTGAGGGGAATGTCATGACTTTGACGAAGGCTGAACTGGCCGATTTGCTGTTTGACCAGGTAGGTCTGAACAAGCGCGAAGCCAAGGACATGGTTGAGTCGTTTTTCGAGGAAATCCGGTTGGCGCTGGAAACCGGCGACTCGGTGAAACTGTCCGGATTTGGCAATTTCCAGCTGCGCGACAAGCCGCAGCGTCCGGGCCGCAATCCGAAAACCGGGGAAGAAATTCCTATTACCGCGCGTCGTGTGGTAACTTTCCACGCAAGCCAGAAACTCAAGGGAATGGTTGAGCAATACCATGCTGACAAGCAAGGCTGATTTGCCGTCGATTCCGCCCAAGCGTTACTTCACCATCAGCGAGGTTGGCGAGCTGGCGGGCGTGAAGCCGCATGTGCTGCGTTATTGGGAACAGGAATTCGCTCAGCTGCGCCAAGTAAAAAGGCGCGGCAATCGTCGTTATTACCAGCACCATGAAGTTTTACTGGTGCGGAAAATCCGTGAATTGCTTTACGACGACGGATTTACCATTCAGGGCGCCCGCCAGCGCCTGGGAATGGGCGATACCGGCGATCGTCCGATCACGGCGCAGGAAGTGCGCGCCGAATTGGAGTCTATCCTGGAATGGTTGGATTCAGGTGTTGGCAAAGAATAATAAATCGGTTAGAATACGTTTCTCTTGAGTCGGGGTGTAGCGCAGCCTGGTAGCGCATCTGCATGGGGTGCAGAGGGTCGGAAGTTCGAATCTTCTCACCCCGACCAACAAAACACTGTAGTACCAAGCATTTAGAGCCAGCGCAAGCTGGCTTTTTTGTTTGCGCTTTTAGAAGATATTAGAAAAACTTCCAATATCACGCGGCACAGCGTGTGCTGGCTTTTTAATTTTCCATGCCTTGTGCGAGCGGCTTCGTCTCGCGATATCCCGCCTCTGTTTTTCCGCTTAGCTGATATACTCGATTTGAGTTTCCTGCCTTGTTTTAAGTTATTGTTTTGTTTGAAGTGAGCAATCGATGAATGATTCCCGCCCAGATTCTCCATGCATCGCCTTGTGTTCCACCGCCTTGGGCGATAATGTCTGCCGCGGTTGCGCGCGCACTTTTGGAGAAATCAGCCAGTGGTGCTTCATGGATGAAGCGGAGCGCGAGCTGGTCTGGGCGCGTTTGCCGGCGCGCCAGCGTTTATTGCGGCTTGCCGCGGCGTGCGGGGTGTTGTTGGAATTGGATTGCGAAGAAGGCGAGGAGTGGGGGCGTTTGCCAGCCGGCGTGAAGTTCCGAATCCGCGACGATGGCGTTTTGCTGCGCAGGGGGGTTGGCGGCGAGGCGGTCATGGCGGATTGGAGCGATCTGCGGCGAACGGTTGGTTGGTTGTCGCAGGCTTGATGGGGAGGGGTGCGAGTGGCGGATAGTTCGCAGATGGATTTTTGGGAGCAGCGCTATAAAGAAGGCGTCACGCCCTGGGAGGGTGCCAGCTTTCCGGATGTCGCGCGGCGTTTTTTCCGGGAGGCTCCGCCTGGACGGTTATTGCTGCCGGGGTGCGGTGGCGCCGGCGATATGCCGGAATTGATGGCGGCCGGGCATGAGGTGCTGGCGATAGACTTCAGCGAGGCGGCATTGGCGCATGCGCGCAGCCGGTGGCCGAATCTATCGGACAAATTATTATTGAAGGATTTTTTCAAGCTGGAGCAGCCCGCTTTCGACTATGTGTTCGAGCGGGCTTTTTTGTGCGCATTGCCAATAAAAATGAGAATGGAATATTCTGTCAAAATGGCTAGCCTGATCCGTCCCGGCGGTTTGCTGGCTGGGGTGTTTTTTGTCGCGGCAAGCGATCGCGGGCCGCCGTTCGGCATCGCCGAATCGGAGTTGGAAGCCCTTGTTGGAAAATGGTTTTCTCTGGAATTCGAGCAGTCCTTGCCGGATGGATTGCCGGTTTTCCGCGGAATGGAGCGGTGGATGGTCTGGAAGCGGAGGAGTGTTGATCTTGATCAAGCTTTTGCCGTGTAACGTTCTGGCAATTCTTCCGCTTTTCATAAAAAATAGCGTCCGATTTTAAGAAGCGGCGCAGCAGGTCGGGAGGAGAAATAATGGAGTGGTTTGGGCGGTTTTATACGTTTTCTGAAAAAACCTTCTGGAATAGCTTAACGAAAAAGCTGTGCAGCTTTTTCTTCATCAGCGTATTCCAGCTGATGATGGTGGCCTACTGCTATTACGCGCTTAGCGATATCCGTTCCTTGGCGCGATCTGCAGGCATGGGGCAGCAGGTGCTGGCGCAAATGGAGTCGCGCATAGACAGCGCCTTGTATTGGACGCTGGGCTTGTGGGCGCTGAGCTTTGCCTTCATCGCTTTCATGGTTTGGTATCTGCGTTACCTGATTGTGCGGCCGCTGAAGATGATCATCGATATCTTCAATGAGATAGGCGCGGGCGCCGGCGATCTGTCGCGGGACATTCCGGCGGTGACTTATGACGAAATCCGCGATCTGTCGATGTCCTACAATCGCTTCCTGCTCAAGATGCGTGAAATCATCAGCAAGGTCAGGGTGATGACCGTGCGCATCGCCATGGACTCGGCGGTGACGCGGCGCAATGTGGGCGTGTCGCTGGACGGCGCGCGGCAGCAGGACGAGCTGGCGCGCGAGGTGAAGCAGGCCAGCGACCAATCCACGCGCGGCGTGGAGCAGGTTACCGAGCAGACGCAGGCGATCTCCTCGACCACGGGCGAGAATCTGGATGTCGCGCGCGAATCCTACGAAGAGCTGCGCATGGTGACGGACAGCATCCATGACATCAGCCGCAAGGTGGGGCATTTCAATCTGACGGTGGATGAGCTGAGCCGACGCTCCATCAGCATCAAGGCCATTGTCGATCTGATCAAGGATGTGTCCGAGCAGACCAATCTGCTGGCGCTGAACGCGGCCATTGAGGCGGCGCGGGCGGGCGAGAGCGGCCGCGGCTTCGCCGTGGTGGCGGATGAGGTGAGGAAGCTGGCTGAAAGAGTGAAAAAGGCCACAGACGAGATCTCTCATAATATCGACGGCATGCTGGGCCTGGTTTCGGATACGCAGCAGGAAACGACGGCGATTACCGAAGACACCAATCGGGCCCGCGAGGTGATTTCGCGCGCTTCCGAGCATTTCAGCAAGATGATGGGCGACTTCGAGGCCACCTCCAGCAGCTTGAGCCAGATCGCTTCGACGATGCAGGAGTTTGCTTCGGCGAATCACCAGGTGAACCAAAACGTGGCGGAAATCCATTTGCTGGGCCGCGAGGTGAATGATCGCCTGGGGCAGACCGAGCAGGCGGCCACCGAGCTGACGGCGGCGGCGGAGCGGGTGCAGGAGCTGGTTTCCAAGTTCGTGATCGGCGAGGGCGCATTCGACCAGGCGGTCAATCAGGCGCGCGAAGCGCGCGACCAGGTGCTGACTTTGCTGCAGGGCGAGCTGCAGCGGGGCATCGATTTGTTCGATCAGCGCTATCAGCCGATCGCCGGCAGCAAGCCGACCAAGTACCGAACGGTTTACGACGGCAAATTGGAGAAGATGCTGCAGCCGGTGCTGGACAGCATGGTGCAGCGGATTCCCGGCGGCAAATTTTGCGTGGCGGTGGACGGCAATGGCTACGCGCCTACGCATAACAGCTGGTATAGCCGGCCGCTGAGCGGCGATGCGGAGAAGGACTTGAAAGAGAGTCGCGACAAGCGCATTTTCAATGATCCGGCAGGCTTGCGCGCGGCGCGCAATCAGCAGCCCTTCTTGCTGCAAACCTATAGCCGCGATACCGGCGAGGTGTTGTCCGAGGTGGTGCTGCCGCTGCAGCTGCGAGGCCGGCATTGGGGCGCGCTGCGGGTGGGGTTCGATCCTAATAGCTTATTGGCGACCTAGGCTTGGGGCGAGGCGGAGTTGGAAAAGGGAGGCTTGGGCCTCCCTTTTTGCTGGCGCTTATAGTGTCAGCGGATTGAGCAGCGTGATGACGCCGAGCACGACAAACAACACGGCGGCAATGCCGTGCATCAGCTTTTGCGGCAGCTTCTTGGCGGCCACCTCGCCCAGCAGCACGGCGGGCACGTTGGCGATCATCATGCCCAGCGTGGTGCCGGCCACCACCATCGGCAGCTCGTGGAAGCGGGCCGCCAGCGCCACGGTGGCGATCTGCGTCTTGTCGCCCATCTCGGCCAGGAAAAAGGCGATCACGGTGGTGCCGAAGACGCCGAAACGCTCGCGCAGGCCGCCGTCTTCATCCAGCTTGTCCGGAATCAGCATCCAGACGGCCATCATCACAAAGGAAATGCCCAGCCCCCAGCGCATGATGTCCGGACCGACCTTGGTCATGAGCCATTGGCCAACCGCCGCCGCGACGAAGTGATTCACCAGGGTAGATACGAAAATGCCCAGGATGATGGGGACGGGTTTTTTGAAGCGGGAGGCCAGCAGCAGCGCCAGCAATTGGGTTTTGTCGCCGATCTCGGCCAGAGCCACCACGCCGGTGGAAATCAGAAAAGCTTCCATGGATACTCCAGGGGCCGCGCATGCGCCATGACAAACCTGCGCCGCGGCCCCGCGATGCGCAAGCATGTCATGGGTCTTGCCAAACGGGATTCGTCGCGACGGCCATGGCGAATGCCAAGTATGTTGACCGTTGCCGGCGCTGTCGCGCGCCGAGGCTACTCCCCCAGAACGGAGCGGATTGTAGGGGAAAAGCCCGGTGCCGGCAAGGGCGTCAGTCCAGTTGCGAAGTGCAGCAAGGGCAGCGGCTGGCTTTCTCCGGGATGGCGGAGAGGCAGTAGCGGCATTCTGTGGTGGCGGGCGCGGCAGGCGCTTCCGCCGGCGCTTCTTCGCGCTTCAGGCGATTGATGGCCTTGACCAGCATGAAGATGGCGAAGGCGACAATGGTGAAGCTGACCAGGGAATTGATGAACAAACCCAGATTCAGCGTCACCGCGCCGGCTTGCTTGGCGGCGGCGACGGACACGTATGGGCCGGCTTGTTTGGCGCCTTCCTTCAGTACAAAGAACAGGTTGGAGAAGTCGACATTGCCGATCAGCAGGCCGATGGGCGGCATGATCACATCGTCTACCAGCGATTTGACGATGGAACCGAAGGCGCCGCCTATCACCACGCCTACGGCGAGGTCGATCACATTGCCTTTGACGGCGAATTCCTTGAATTCCTTCAGTACGGACATGGTCTTTTCCTTATTCATAAGAAAACATGTTAACTGTTTCCATTATCATTGCAAATCATTCAGACTGTCGCGGCTCGGGCCTTGCGGCTCGGCAAGGTGCCGAGCAGCGCGCCGCCCAGGATCAGCGCAATGGCGTAGATGGCCATCTGGTTGAGCTGCCCTTGGCCGCTGGCGGCGAGCAGCAGAGTGGACAGCAAAGGCGTGGCGTAGGATAGCGAGCCGATTTGCCTGGGGTCGCCCAGCTTGAGCGCGCGCTCCCATAGGAAGAAGGCGCCGCCCATCGGGCCAAGGCCCAGCAGCAGCAGCGTCAGCCATTGCTGCGCATTGGGCTGGGCGGCGGGTTCCAGCAGCGCATGGGAAAGCAGGGAGAGCAGGCCGGAGGCTAGGCAGAATCCTCCCATCGCGCCTTTGGGCAGATTGGCCAGCCGGTTCAGCGCCAGGCTGAAGGTGGACCAGACCACGGCGGCGGCGATGGCCAGCAGATAGCCGGGCAGATATTGCTGCGAAAGCGAGAGTTTGCCGCCGGTCACGATCAGCGCCGCGCCGGCGAAGCCTAGCAGGCAGCCAGCCAGATGGCGAGGCGTCAGCTTGGCGCCGGATTGGGCCAGCGGCGACAGCATGACGATCAGCAGCGGCCATAGGTAGTTGAGCAGATTGGCGTCCATGGTGGGCGCGTGTCGGAAGGCGAAGAACAGCAGGAAATGGTAGCCGAACAGGCCGTAGACGCCGATGAGCATGGTGGCGGGCGGCATCCGCCAGTCGCGGATGCGATGCAATGACAACAGGCTGCCTACGCTGAGACAGACGCCGACGACGAAAAAGGGCGGCAGGGATCGGGTGAGCGCGCCCAGGGTGGCGAGCGAGGCCCAAAGCAGGATGGCGCCGGCTGCGAGCAGAATGGAAGTGGGTGGCATCGTTCCTCCAAAAGTTGGAACGATTGTAAGATGGAAAGAGAAAACGAAAAAGCCGCAGCGTGGGCTGCGGCTTTTGCCGTATTCTGGCTCCCCGAGCAGGGCTCGAACCTGCGACCTGCGGATTAACAGTCCGTCGCTCTACCAACTGAGCTATCAGGGAACAAAACTTTGAATTGTGGCCCTAAGGGCGGTGTTGGCTCCCCGAGCAGGGCTCGAACCTGCGACCTGCGGATTAACAGTCCGTCGCTCTACCAACTGAGCTATCAGGGAACAAACATACTCAATTTAGCCAGGGTGAACTGGCTCCCCGAGCAGGGCTCGAACCTGCGACCTGCGGATTAACAGTCCGTCGCTCTACCAACTGAGCTATCAGGGAATTGAGTGAGGGCGAACTATATATCGCAGCCATTGGGCTGTCAAGCTTCTGTGGCAAATTTCTTTTGTTTTTTTGAGGGAGCCTGGCTGGGGTGTGGCTATCCTGTTGTTATTAAAGAATTTGTATTTTTATCGCATCCGGACACCTCTGGCGAGGAAAAAAGGCTGGCGGTAAGATCGCAAATTGCAAATTGTCAGGAGCGAGGCCGATGGAAGGTTTTTGGAAAGAGTGGTTGCTGAAGAATGGGCTGGAACCGAGCGGGGAGCGGCGCGCATCCGAGGATGCGCATCTGGAGCAGATCTCTGCTTTGCGAGAGGGTTCCGCGCTGGCGTGCCTGGATACCTTTGCGTTGATTCGGGTGGAAGGCGAGGACGCCGCCGCCTTTTTGCAGGGGCAGCTATCCAGCGATATTCGCGAACTGCTTGAAGGGCGCGCGCAATACAGCACATATTCGACGGCCAAGGGCCGGATGCTGGCCAGCTTTTTGGCGTGGTTTAAGGACGGCGCTTATTATCTGATGGTTTCCGCCGATATCGCCGAAGCGATTGCCAAGCGGCTGAAGATGTTTGTTTTGCGCTCCAAGGTCAAGGTGGAGCTGGCGGCGGACTGGGCGTTGCTGGGTTTGGCCGGCGATGCCGCCGGCGCCGTATTGCGGGAAGCTCAGGCCGAATTGGCCAATGTCGAACCGTTGAAGCCGGTTTTCGGCGCGGACTTCATGGCGATGGCTTTGCCTGGGGCGGGGTGGCTTGTCGCGCTGCGGAATGAAAGCGAGTGGGGCGGCAAGATCGCCGGCAATGCCGCCTTGACGCCGATTTCGGCTGAGGCCTGGCAGTTGCGCGATATACAGGCCGGCATCGTTTGGGTGGCCTTGGCCACGCAGGAGCAGTTTGTGCCGCAGATGGCCAATATGGAATTGATAGGCGCGGTGAATTTCAAAAAGGGTTGCTACCCTGGCCAGGAGATAGTCGCGCGCAGCCAGTATTTGGGCAAGATGAAGCGTCGGATGTTCCGCGTTGAATTTGATCAAGCATTGCCGAATGCGACAAAACTATATAGCCCGGAATTGCCGGATCAGTCCGTAGGCATGCTGGCTGCGGTTTGCCAAGTGGGCAAGGGGCGTTACCAAGGCTTGGCGGTGGTGCAGGCGCAAACTTGGGAATCGGGCGTGTTTGGCGATGAGCTTCATAAAATCCCTTTGCGCATGCTGGATTTGCCTTATAGCCTTGAATCGGTAACAGGCTAATAGGCGGTAGTATTTCCTTTTTTAACCTTGACTTGTGCTAATCGTATTGGCTACATTACAGCCTGTAATTGGCAAATCAATAATCAAGGAACATCACATGGATCTGTCCACGCTGGAATTTACCAAACTGGTTGAGCTGAAGTCGGAAGTTGAAAACGAAATCAAGCGCCGCGAAGTGGAAGAAAAAGCCAAGGCCAAGAAGCAGATTATCGAGCTGGCCCGCGCTTATGGCTTGAGCGTTGAAGAAGTTTTGAGCAAGACCGTCGTAGCTCGCAAGCCGGTTGAGGCTAAATACCGCCATCCGGAAAACACGGAGCTGACCTGGACCGGTCGTGGTCGCAAGCCGGCTTGGGTGCAAGCTTGGGTTGACGGCGGCAAGTCGCTGGAACAACTGGCTATCTGATTTAGCCAAGCATTAAGAAAAGGCGCCGAAACGGCGCCTTTTTTCTGCGCGCAAGTTGTGTCAGCGGGGGCATTCCCCCCTTGCTATAAATACTTGTAGCATAGCTGGACTGGGGCGGGAAGCAGGGGCTTGCCATGAACGAAAGTGGACACGCGCATGCTGGATTTCTTTTCAAGGGGAGCCAAAGGTAAGCCAGATCCTTTGGCGAACGCGGTTGCGGCCAAGGCGTATGTCGATGCCTTGAAGCTTGAGCATGGCTCCGCCGCGCACGACAAGGTTGTTGAGTTGCTGGGACGCTTGAGCGCCCAGCCGCTGGAGCTATCCTCGGATCTGTTGGAGGCGGTGCTGGTATTGAATCAGGAAACCCAGCCCCTGCACGCCGCGCTATGCGTGCAATATCTGATGAACAGCAGAATGCCGAAAGTGCTGGAGAATCAATTGCGCGGGCAGATTCTCAGCTATGGCAAGCACTTTGCGGACTTTTATCAATACGCCTTGCCGATTCAGGCGGACACTCCGGATGGAGTGAAAGTCCACTCGCGATTGCCGCTGGCGTTGGCAAGAATAATGTACTATCTGACGGAATATGCCATATGGCAATACGTCAGAAATTTTCAACCGGATGAAGTTTTCTGGTTGAATGTAAACCAGCTTTACAGATTTTCCGAATTACGGGCTTTGGATTCCAAACCAATATTTTTGTTTGATGACAAAGCCGGCGGCACGACAATCCAGGATCAATATCTGATTTTGCAAATGCTGTCAGTATTGGGCAATGGCAATTTGACTGTCCGCCAAATCAATTTCTCCCATGAATTGTTGGTTTTGCTGAGCAACCGCATGACGATGGCCAAGAAGGGTTTCGACGGCGCGAGTTTCGTCGTCGACCTGATTGAGCCCAGGCCTGCGATGCGCTTCCGCCAGCAAGCGTGCGGCGAGTGGGCTCGATACTGGAGCTCCGCGGAATTGGTCGAGATATTGCATGGCTGGGCCATCATGATGGAGGCGGGCAGGGTGCCTTCGGAATTGAAGCGCTTGGTCGAGCCGGGCATCGATGCGGGCCTGATGCGCATGCTGACGCGCGAATGGGCGGCCAAGCAGGTTATGTTCGAGCGCTCCGAGCGGGTGGCGGTGAATAACAGGCAAATCGAAGTCGCGCACAGGCTGACGGTTTTGCATAGGCTGATCCGCAAGCCTGACGAAGAGGCCATGCAGAATCAAAGAGGCGGCGATAAAGACAGCTTCGATGACGCGGCCAATATCCGGATTTACGGCTTTGTGACCAGCCGCAAGCGGGATAAGGCTGCGCCCCCCTTGTCTGCGGGGCTTTCGCTGGCGGGGGAGGTGGCGGAGCCGGCGCCGGAGCCGGCTTTTCCCCGCTGGGCGCTGGAAAATGTCAGCCAAACCGGGCTTGGCGTTTCCATCGACGTGATGGGCAATGAGTGGGTGGGGCTGGGAGGCTTGATCGCTTACCGGGAGCGGGAACAAGAGAACTGGAGCCTGGGCATCATCCGCCGGGTGAAGCGCACCGGGCGCGAAAGAATTTATCTGGGCCTGGAGACGCTCAGCACGCGGCCGCTCGCGGCCTCCTTGCGGCCCACTGACGCGCGTTTGATCGACCCCACCTTGCCGCCGGAGCAAGTCTGGCTGGCGGGCCATATCGCCTTGTTCATGCCGTATCGGCGCGGCGGGAAATTGGTCAATGCATTGGTGCTGGCTTTGTCTTTATATATGCTGGGCAAGCAGTTCTATATGACTGCGCGCGGCAAGCATTTCCAGATCGCCTTGGGCAAGGTGCTGGAAAAAGGCAGCGACTGGTGCATGGCTGAGGTGGAGTTGGTTAAAACCTTGGATAAGCTGCCGGTGGCGATGTAGCCCGCGCGTTTGGCCGAATGGCAAAAAAGCCGGCTTGAAGCCGGCTTTTCTCATGGAGGCGCAGGTTTTATTCGCGTTCCAGGTCGTTGAGCACGGCGTAGATCGGCGACAGCGCCGCTTCGCCCAGGCGCAGGCTGCGCTGGCCGTTCCAGCCGAAGTCGTCGTCAGGCAGATTGTGATTATCCTTGAATGGCATTTCCAGCGTGAAGGCGAGACAGCCGAACTGCTCGCACGCCCAGTTGGTGGCGATGCCCATATTCGCCTTGCCGGCCTCGTTGCGCGGATAGCCGTGTTCGGTCTGGAAGTCCGGGCTGGCCAGCAGGAAGTGATGGCGGAAGCTGTCGGCCACCTGTTCCAGGTTTTCATTCCACGACGGCGCGCCTTCGGTGCCGGCCAGGAAGACGTAAGGAATGTTCTCGTCGCCGTGGATGTCCAGGAACAGGTCCACGCCGGTTTCCAGCATCTTTTCGCGCACCACCAGCACTTCCGGGCTGGTTTCCGGGCTGGGGTTGGCCCATTCGCGGTTCAGGTTGGCGCCGGCCGCGTTGGTGCGCAGATTGCCCAGCACTGAGCCGTCCGGATTCATATTGGGCACCACGTAGAAGGTGGCGCGGTCCAGCAGCGCGCGGCTGGTCGGGTCTTGCGGGTCCAGCAGGCGGTTGAGGAAGCCTTCCACAAACCATTCAGCCATGGTTTCGCCCGGATGCTGGCGCGCGGTGATCCAGATCTTCAGATCCGATTCCACTTCATGGCCTATGGTCAGCAAGTTCATGTCGCGGCCCTGCACCGTGGAGCCGAGGTCGGAGACCTGGCACAGGCCGGAGCCTTGCGCCTGGCCGATCAGATTCAGGTGCTGGTCGTAGGAGTAGGGCTCGAAATAGGCGTAGTAAATGCTGCCCGACAGCGGCACGTGCTCGATCACCATCACGCCGTCTTCGTAGTGGGTCGGCACGCGGAACCAATTGACGCGGTCATAGGAGGCCATCGCCTGGTAATCCACCCAGCCTTGCGGGTAGGCGCATTCGGAGGCGTTGAGGAAGCGGAAAGTGCAATGTTGGTAGGCAGCCCCTTGCACGCGGAAGTAGAACCATTGCGCGAACTCGGCCGCGTTGTCGCGGCGAATGCGCAGCTGGATGTCGTCAAGGTTTTCTGAAGAGACGATCTCGATGCTGCCGGCGTCGAAGTTGCTGCTGATTTTCATGCGGAGAGTCCGTAGTGCTTGCTCAATCTTTGGAATCGCGATTGTAAACCTGTCGGCGGCATCGCGCACCCGTCAAAATGAAAACCCCGCCGTGAAAGGCGGGGTTATGGCATGGCGATCGCCTATCCTTACACGGTGGCGCCGCGCTTGGCGGAGTTTTTCACCGCGTCGGCGGTGGCGCTGGTGGCGGCCTTGACGCTGCTGTCGGTGAACTCGGCCACTTGCTGGGCGGCCTTGCTGAAGGTGTTGACGGCGGCGGCGGCGGCGGCGACCGAGGTCTTGACCGCGTTCAGCGTGGCGTCGGAGCCGGCCGGGGCATTCTTGGCCACGGACTCGATGGAGCTGATCAGCGACTTGTTGAAATGGCCGACGCTGTCTTCCACCAGCTTGCTCAGTTCGGTCTGGGCGCCGGACACGACTTCGTACACGTCGCGGGAGTGGCTGACCAGCTTGTCGATGGATTGAGTCGCCAGCTTGTTCAGGTGGTTGATCGCTTCCTGGCCGTCTTTCAGTTCAGACAGTTGCTTGGCCACCTTGGTATTGTCTTCCAGCGATTGCTTGGAAGCGTCCAGTTGCAGTTTGACCAGGCGCTCGGCGCTGTCCAGAGCGATCTGGGCGAAGCGCAGGGTGGATTCGATGCCGGTCAGGGACAATTTGTTCAGCTGTTCATTGTTGAAGGACATGGTGTAAAACCTCCATTACGTGGAAAATGGGGTCAGACGGACTTCTACAGGTGTTGTGCGCTGCACAATGACGCGGAAATGTAGCACAGGCGATTGCTAGTTGATAGAAGATTTACTCTAGTCTGTTGTATTTATGTTAGATTGCCACCGCACAACACCACGACAATAAACCAGGAGCGCTAAATGAGTGTTGAGAAACGGGTCATCAAGAAGTATCCGAACCGCCGCTTGTACGATACCGCCACCAGTTCCTATATCACGCTGGGCGACGTCAAGCAGCTGGTGCTGGACAATGTGGACATCCAGGTGCAGGACGCCAAGACCCAGGAAGACATCACCCGCAGCGTGCTGCTGCAAATCATTCTGGAAGAAGAAAACGGCGGCATGCCGATGTTCAGCTATGAGGTGCTGACCCAGTTCATCCGCTATTACGGCCAGGCGATGCAAGGCATGATGGGGCCGTTCCTGGAGAAAAACCTGCAACTGTTCTCGCAACTGCAGCAAAAAATGCAGGAACAGACCAAGGCGATCTACGGCGAAAACGCCATGCTCAACGCGCCGCTGTGGGGCGAGTTCATGAAGCTGCAAGGCCCGGCCATCCAGAACATGATGGCCAGCTATATGGAGCAGAGCACCGGCATGTTCCTGGAAATGCAAAACCGCATGCAGGAGCAGACCAAGCAGTTGTTCGGCGGCTTCGGTTTCCCGGCCTATCCGGGAGCGGAGGACAAGGACAAGTCCTGATTCGCGGCGCGCGCGATCATCCAAGGCCGAAGCGGTGACTGCTTCGGCCTTGTCTTTATCTACTAGGGAGCGCCATGGGGCTGGATGAGGATGGAAGGCTGAGCCGCGCGCAGCGGCTGCATCTGTCCGGCGAGGCGGAGGCGGCCGAGCGGGCCTATCGATGCTTGCTGGACGACTCGGAGTTGGGCGCGTCCGCCAGGCATTGGCTGGGTTTCCTGCTGTCGCAGCAGGATAGGCTGGATGAGGCGCTGCCGCTGCTGGAGCAGGCGGTCGCCGCCGACGGCAGCCACGCCGAGTGGCATTTCAATCTGGGGCTCGCCCGCGCGCGGCGGGGAATGGACGAGCCGGCCGCGGCAGCCTTGCGGCGGGCGGCCGAGCTCGACCCGACGCGTTATTTCTACTGGACCAATCTAGGCGCGCAGTTGCTGCGCATGGGGCGCGGCATCGATGCCGAGCAAGCCTTGCTCCAGGCGGAGCGACTGGACCCGCAGTGCCCCGACGCCTTTTATCTTTTGACGCAGGCCTTGCTTTTGCAGGAGCGCCATGACGAGGCCAGGCGTTGCAACGCGCGAGGGGTGCTGGCGGAGCCGCCCGGCAAGATGCCGCCGCTCGCGCAAGCGCAGGCGCTGTGCCAGTTGGGACGGATGGATGAAGCCAGGGAGATGGCCGAGGGCTGGTTGCGGATGCGGCCGGACCACCCGGTAGCGCGCCATCTGTTGGCGGCTTTCGGCGGCGCCGATGCGCCGGCCGCCTGCGCGGAGGCGTATGTGGGCAGCGCCTTTGATGCTGCGGCGCCGAGTTTCGAGCAGGATCTGGCGCGCTTGCGCTACCGCGGCCCGCAGTGGCTGACAGAATGTTTGGCGCGCCATGCGCCAGGCGGCCGCGCATTGTCCGCGCTGGACCTGGGTTGCGGCACCGGGCTGGCTGGCGAGCGCCTGCAGCCCTATGTCGGCAGATTGGACGGCGTGGACTTGAGCGGCGGCATGTTGGCGCAGGCGCAGGCCAAGGGGATATACGCCAGCTTGGCGCAGGCGGAGCTGCGCGCCTTTCTCCGCTCGGCGGGAAGGCGTTGGCAGTTGATCGCCTGCATGGATACTTTGACCTATCTGGGCGATCTGGACGAGGTGTTCGCTTGCTTGGCGCGGCAGACGGAAGCGGGCGGCTTGCTGTTGTTTTGCGTGGAAAGGCTGGGCGACGCCGCTGGCGATTATCAATTGCACCATAGCGGCCGCTATCGGCATGCCTCGCCTTATCTGGATCGGCTGCTGGGGGATAAATGGAGCGTGCTGGAGCGGGCGGTGATGCCGATGAGGGACGAGGCAGGCTGTCCGGTGGAGGGGGAGTTTATTTGCGCGCAACGTTTGGCTTGACGCGCATAGCGATTATTTTAAACAAAATAAAAATAATTAAGCCGTTTATTTGTAATTAATGCTTATTGATTAATTGCTCTAACTCAGGTATCCCTATGGCTATCGCTGCGCGCAACGTTTGGCATCGCTTGCGCTTTTTTCCCGTCGATATCGTTAAGGATGACCGCGATGATAGCCAAAACCTCGCTCCCGCTGCTGCTGTTGCTTGCCGCCTCCCCGCTGGCCCACGCCTTGGGCAAAACGCCTGGCAGCTATACCAACTACCGTTTTCCCGCCGCCGCTTCCGCCGGCATGGATGCCGTGGACTTCACTATCACGGTGAACCGCGATCCGGGTTATGCCGCCAACGTCTATTGGGCTAACCAATTTGACCTTGTCGGCGCCTCTGGCGCTTATACCGGCATGCAGAGCAATGGCGGCGGCAAGCGCACCTTCCTGTTTTCCGCCTGGGATACGTCCGACGCCAAGGCCGGCAGCCCGGGCAGCTACTGCACCACCTTTTCCGGCGAGGGCACCGGCCGCAGCTGCCGCATCCATGTGGACTGGACGCAGGGCCACCGCTACCGTTTCCATGTCGCCTACGAGGGGGGCGGCTGGCTGGGAGTGACCGTCACCGATCAAACCGACGGCAGTTCGTTCAAGCTCGGCAGCATCAAGACCGCGGCCAGCAAGATCTCGCCAAACAATATGGTGAACTGGACCGAATACTTCGAATGGAACAGCAATCGCGCCACCTGCCTGGGGCAGCCGTACAGCAAGGCCACTTTCGGCGCGCCCAGCGGCTGGGTGGCGGGCCGGCTGGCGCCGGCCAGCATAAGCGGCACCTCGGTCAGCGATGCTTGCCGCGCCTTTTCCAAAGTCACCGCCTATAGCCAGAGCAGCGAGCAGGAGAATGGCATAGGCAACAGCACGCGGGGGCCGATAGCCAACGGCGGGCAGTGCCTGGATGCCAGCGGCGGCGTGAGCGAGGGCGCGGCGGCGATCGCCTATGGCTGCCACAGCGGCGGCAACCAGGCCTGGGTGCATGCGAAGGATGGCACGCTGCAGTTGAAGGACAATTACTGCCTGGAAGAGAATGGCGGCGGCGTGGACATCCGCAACTGCAGCGGCAAGTCGGTCTGGACGCGCAATGGCAGCCAGATACGCAGCGCGAGCAGCAAGCGGTGTCTGAGCGCCAACCGCTCCGGCCAGCCGGTCAGTCTGCTGCAGTGCAGCGGCGCGGCCAGCCAGAGCTGGAATTTGCCGGCGCGCTGACGCGGTCCAAGCGTATCCGGCCTAGCCAGGCGGGGTTCGCTGCTTGAGCATGCAGCCAGCAGAGGCTTGGTTTGAAACCTCATGCTCTTGAAGATATTCGTCCTGCGCCAACTTCCCCCTCGCCCAAGCGCTCAACCTTGGGCGAGCGGCCTCTCAGGCTGATCAATGGCAAGCAGGCGGAGGGCGGCGCATCAGCAACCGGCAGGCGGCGTTGTCAAATGCCACCGCGCTTGGGCTCCATGCTCATGCTTGGACGGCCGCTGGCTTTACGCTGCGCCATGTAGATGAGCCGGGCCCGGATCGGATCGCCATGCCGCCGGGGCTGGCGGAGGAGGCCGAACATCCGATGCCGGTACTGGTTTCCGCGCAGAAGTAAACGCGAGGGCGCGGCGATGCCTGCCGGCGCGCTTTTTTCGGTCGGCCGCGGCGTGCCCGGGCTGTCGCGTTAAACCAGATGAGTATCGCGAAGCAAACCGTTGTATAATCGCGCGATTTTGTTTTCACGCCTAAGATTTCGACCATGAACAAGACCCCTCGCGTAGGGTTCGTTTCGCTGGGCTGCCCCAAGGCAGCTAGCGATTCCGAGCAGATCCTGACCCGCCTTCGCGCCGAAGGCTATGAAATCGCGCCGTCCTACGACGGGGCGGACCTGGTGGTGGTGAACACCTGCGGCTTCATCGATTCCGCCGTCGAGGAATCGCTGGACGCCATCGGCGAAGCGCTGAATGAGAACGGCAAAGTGATCGTCACCGGCTGTCTGGGGGCCAAGGGCGATGTGGTGCGCGATGTGCACCCGTCGGTCTTGGCCGTGACCGGTCCGCACGCCACCGAAGAAGTGATGACGGCGGTGCATACCCACCTGCCCAAGCCGCATGACCCCTTCGTCGACCTGGTGCCTGACATCGGCGTGCGCCTGACGCCCAAGCATTACGCGTATTTGAAGATTTCCGAAGGCTGCAACCACCGTTGCACCTTCTGCATCATCCCGTCCATGCGCGGCGATCTGGAAAGCCGCCCCATCCACGACGTGCTGCGCGAGGCCGAAAGCCTGGCCAAGGCCGGAGTCAAAGAGATCCTGGTGATCTCGCAGGACACCTCGGCCTACGGCGTGGACACCAAGTACAAGATGGGCTTCCACAACGGCCGTCCGGTCAAGACCCGCATGACCGAGCTGTGCGAGGAACTGGGCCGTCACGGCATCTGGGTGCGCCTGCACTATGTTTACCCGTACCCGCATGTGGACGAGGTGATTCCGCTGATGCGCGACGGCAAGATCCTGCCCTACCTGGACATTCCGTTCCAGCACGCCAGCCAGAAAGTGCTGAAGCTGATGAAGCGTCCGGCCAACAGCGACAACGTGCTGGCGCGCATCAAGAAGTGGCGCGAGATCTGCCCGGAACTGGTGATCCGCTCCACCTTCATCGTCGGCTTCCCCGGCGAAACCGAAGAAGACTTCGAAGAGCTGCTGACCTTCATCCGCGAAGCCGAGCTGGACCGCGTCGGCTGTTTCACCTACTCCCCAGTGGAGGGCGCCACCGCCAACGAGCTGCCGAACCCGGTGCCGGAGGAGGTGAAGGAGGCCCGCAAGGAACGCTTCATGGAAGTGCAGGCCGAGATCAGCGCCAGCCGCCTGGAGCGCCGAGTCGGCCAGACCCTGCAGGTGCTGGTGGACGAGATCGACGACGAAGGCACGGCCGTGTGCCGCAGCTATGCCGACGCGCCGGAGATTGACGGCCTGGTGTTCGTCGAAGACGCGGCCGGCATGCAGGCTGGCGAGTTCTACCAAGTGGAAATCGTCGATTGCAGCGAGCATGATCTGTGGGGCGTGCGCAAGTAAGCTTGCCCGCGCATGGGGCCGAAAATGGCCGCGCAGCCCGCAAAGAAAGCCCCGTAGACTGGTTCTGCGGGGCTTTTTTATCATGACAAGCCGATTTAAACCCTGGTTGCCATCGGGTTAAAGGTATAATGCCTGTCACATAAATCGCTTTCATTTGCATTTGCCATGTCTTATCACCCGCCTTCGATCGCCGACATCGTGTCATGCGAGCTGCTGAGTTGCGATCCCTCGCAATCCGTGCGCGAAGCCGCCAGACGGATGCTGGCCGCCGGATATAGTTCCATCCTGGTTCGGGAGGCGGGGGGGCGGGTGTGCGGCTTCTGGACGGAGGCCGACGCGCTGGAGCTATGCCGAAGCGGCGGCGACGCCGATCAGCCTATCCAGCAGGCGATGAAGCCTCCGCCGGCCGAGCTGGCGCATGATCTGAGCCTGCAGCAGGCAGTGGACGCGTTCCGCGGCCGGCAGCTGCGCCATGCGCTGGTGTGCCGCAACGGACAGCCTTTGGGCATGCTCACCCTGACCGATATCGTGCGCAACCAGGGCTTGGAATCATTCCTGATGGTGAAGCGGGTGGCGGATTTGCCGGTGGCGGCGGCGATTCCCCTGCCGGCAACGGCAACGGTGATGGAAGGCTTTAGCCGGATGTGCGGGCAGAGCCTGACCGCGCTGGCGGTAAAGCTGGACGATGGCGGCTATGGCATCGTCACCCAGCGCGACGTGCTGCGCTGGCTCGCCTCCGGCAAGCTGCCGGCTACGTTGGGACAGGGCTGTCGCCAGCCCTTGATCGGCGTGTCGGCCGGCGCCAGCCTGTTGCAGGCGCGCCGCGTGCTGCGTCAGCACAATATCCGCCACCTGGCGGTTTTTGCCGACGATGGCCGGCTGTTGCGCATTCTGGGTTTCGACGACATCGTCAACGGCATCGAGCACGAATACCTGAACGAACTGCACGAGGCCCTGCGCCAGCGTGACGAAGCGCTGCAGCAGTCGCGCCATAGCCTGCTGCTGGCCGACAAGGTGTTCGAATCGACGATGGAAGGCATCGTCATCACCGACCCCAACGGCGTGATCCAGTCCATCAACCCGGCCTTTTCCCGGATTACCGGCTATAGCCGCGAGGAAGCGCTGGGCCAGACGCCGGCGATGCTGAAGTCCGGCAAGCAGCCGCCGGAGTTTTACCAGCAGATGTGGCGCAGTCTGGCGCGCGACGGCCGCTGGCAGGGCGAGGTGGTGAACCGCCGCAAGGGCGGGCTGCTGTATACCGAGCATCTCAGCATCACCGCCATTCGCGACGGCGCCGGCGAATGCCTGCATTACGTGGCGGTGTTTTCCGACATCACCCAGCGCAAGCAGGCGGAGGAGCGGCTGCACTTCCTGGCCAATCACGACGCGCTGACCAGCCTGCCCAACCGCACGCTGTTCCTGGAACGGCTGCAAAGCGCGGTGGATAGGGCGGGCGAGGAGCGGCGTCAGCTGGCGCTGCTGTTCATCGACCTGGACCGCTTCAAGCTGGTCAACGACACGCTGGGCCATTACGCCGGCGACCAGCTGCTGGTGCATATCGCCCGCCAGCTGCAATCGCGCCTCAAGCCGACGGACACCGTGGCGCGGCTGTCCGGCGACGAATTCACCGTGCTGCTGGAGAACGTGGACGGCGAAGCGCAGGCCGCCGCCGCCGCTCAGGACATGCTGGACGCGATATCGGAACTGTCCGAGGTGTCCGGCCAGCAGATGTTCATTTCCGCCAGCATAGGCATCAGCCTGTATCCGCTGGACGGCGAGGAGGCCGACACGCTGCTGGTGCATGCCGATACGGCGATGTACCGCGCCAAGGAGCGCGGCAAGAACGGTTTTCAGTTTTACACCGCCGACATGAACGCGCGGGCTTTGGAGCGGCTGAAGCTGGAGTACAGCCTGCACCGCGCCTTGGCTCAAGGCGAGCTGGAGCTGTGGTATCAGCCCAAGGTGGCGCTGGATTCCGGCGAAATGATAGGCGCGGAGGCGCTGCTGCGCTGGCGCCATCCCGAACTGGGGCTGGTGTCGCCGGATCGCTTCATTCCCATCGCCGAAGAAAGCGCCTTGATCGGGCAGATCGGCGCCTGGGTGTTGCGCACGGCCTGCGCCGATATCCGCGATTGGCAGCGCCGCGGGCTGAAGCCTGGACGGGTGGCGATCAATGTCTCCGGCCGCCAGCTCAAGCATGGCGATTTCGTCGAGCAATTGCGCCAGGCGCTGGCCGATTATGGCCTGGGCAGCGAATGCCTGGAGCTGGAAATCACCGAAAGCGTGGTGATGGAAGAGGGCGGCGCGATGATAGAGATGCTGCGCCGGCTGCAGGAACTGGGGCTGTACCTGTCCATCGACGACTTCGGCACCGGCTATTCCTCGCTGTCTTATCTCAAGCGCTTGCCGGTGCGCGGCCTGAAGATAGACCGCTCCTTCATCGCCGATCTGCATCATGACAGCGACGATGCGGCCATCACGCGCGCCATCGTTTCCATCGCCCATAGCCTGGGCTTGGACGTGGTGGCCGAAGGGGTGGAGGAGGAGGCGCAACGCCTGTTCCTGCTGGAACAAGGCTGTTATTGCGCCCAAGGCTATTTGTTCAGCAAGCCGCTGCCGCGCGAGACGTTTGAGTGTCTGCTGGTGCAGCCGCGTAGGAAAATGCCGCTGTCACCCCTTTAATGTTCAACAGCTGGCATGTCCTTATTGCACCTTCAATTGGCCGCCGGTGCCCAAGCCGCCTTTGACGGTTTGCATCTTATAGTTCTTCACCGCTTTTACCATGTTGTTGTAAGCATCGGTGAAGGCCGCGACGATGACTTTGCCTTCCGGAGTATTGGAGTAGCCGCTTATGGATCCATTGTTGCGGCTGCCGAACAAGGAGCCGACCGCGCCGAAGTCCATATTTTTGGCGCTGCCTTCCGCTGCGGCGATTTGCACACTGGAGCGGTTATCCACCAGGGTCAGCAAAGTGCTAGCCTCTTTGCTGTGAATGCTGCCAGCCACGGCGCCGGCAACGGAGCCGAGCGCGCCTGGCAGCAGACCGGCAAGGTTGCCGCCCAGGCTGCCGGCGTCTTGATTGGAGAAGGTGATGGTGGGGACTAGCGCATAGTCTGCGGCCGCCATCTTGCCTTTGCCGAAATTGGAGTTTTTGCGCAGCTCACCGCTCTCACGCAAAGCACGCTCACCCATCATGGCATTCATGCCCCTGCCGCGCTCAACCACGACAAAACAGTTGGATTGCTGAATCAGCAGTTTCAGCATCGGCACGGTAGAGGGTAGCTTGTATTCGTTGGTCAGCATCAGATACCACGGGGAGGTGGTGTCTTCCATCAATCCCAATGTGCCTAGCGGGCGGGGGCAATGCTCCAGAGCGGAGTTGGCGCCTACGGCATTCGAGCCTGCGGCGGATCCGGTGGCCACGGTTTTAGCACCGAGATTGCCCATGTCCATTTGTGCGCAGCCTCCGAGGGCGGACGTGAGGATTAGCAAAGGGGATAGATTCAGTAAGCGGGAGCGAGCCATTGTGGATTTCTCAGTTCGAGTCGGTAGCAAAAAAATTGCCTCTATTGAGGCGACATATGATTTTCATGCATATGTTCTAAGCAAAAATAAACAATATTATTACATTATCTCAAAAGCATAGTAATATGGAAAGTGTCTTAATAATGACAATATGGATTTATTGATCAAAATTAAAGCGTATTTCATTCCGTTTGAGAGGGCCGGGGCGGGTGGGTGCGGGGCAGGCGTAAAAAAACCGGCCCATGAGGCCGGTTTCATTTTCGATGGCGCTAAGCTCAGCCGCCTATCCTGTCCTTGCCCATGAAGGGGCGCAGCACGGTCGGAATGGTCACGCTGCCGTCGGCGTTCTGGTAGTTTTCCAGCACCGCCACCAGGGTGCGGCCCACCGCCAGGCCGGAGCCGTTCAGCGTGTGCACCAGCTGGTTCTTGCCGCTTTCGTCCTTGTAGCGCGCCTTCATGCGGCGAGCCTGGAAGGCCTCGCAGTTGGAGCAGCTGGAGATCTCGCGGTAGGTGTTCTGCGCCGGCAGCCACACTTCCAGATCGTAGGTCTTGGCTGCGCCGAAACCCATGTCGCCGGTGCACAGCGTGATCACGCGGTAGGGCAGCTCCAGCGCCTTCAGGATGTTCTCGGCGTGGCCCACCATTTCTTCCAGCGCGGCGTAGGAGTTTTCCGGCTTCTCCACGCGCACCATTTCCACCTTGTCGAACTGGTGCTGGCGGATCATGCCGCGGGTGTCGCGGCCGTAGCTGCCGGCTTCGGAGCGGAAGCACGGCGAGTGCGCGGTCATCTTCTTCGGCAGTTCGCTCTCTTGCAGAATGGTGTCGGCGACGGTATTGGTCAGCGTCACTTCCGAGGTGGAGATCAGGTATTGCGGCGCGGCTTCTTCATCGCCGCCGCGGGTCACCTTGAACATGTCCTCGGCGAATTTCGGCAGCTGGCCGGTGCCCAGCAGCGCGCTGTCGTTGACGATGTACGGGGTGTAGTGCTCTTCGTAGCCGTGGCTGCCGGTATGGGTGTTCAGCATGAACTGGGCGATGGCGCGGTGCAGGCGGGCGATGTCGCCCTTCAGCACGGTGAAGCGCGCGCCGGACAGCTTGGCACCGGTTTCAGCGTCCAGGCCCAGCGGGGTGCCCACGTCCACGTGGTCTTTCGCCTCGAAGTCGAACTGGCGCGGCACGCCCATGCGGCGCACTTCCACATTGTCGTTTTCGTCCTTGCCGGCCGGCACCGATTCGTGCGGCAGGTTGGGGATGACCAGCAGCCAGGCGTCCAGCTTGCGCTGCACGTCTTCAAACGCCTGCTCGGCGGCCTTCAGCTCGTCACCCAGGGTGGCTACTTCGGCCAGAATGGCGGAGACATCTTCACCCTTGCTCTTGGCGATGCCGATCTGCTTGGAAGAGGAGTTGCGCTTGGCTTGCAGTTCCTGCATGCGGGACTGCAGCGATTTGCGCTCGGATTCCAGCTGATTGAAAGCGGCGGTGTCCAGGGTGTAGCCGCGGTCCGCCAGGCGGGCGGCGACGGCTTCGATGTCATTGCGAAGTAAGTTGATGTCGAGCATGATTATTCCTGTTTTTCACTATCGGGATTTTGCTGGGCGTCTGCATCCAGCTGACGCAAAAAAGCCAGTTTGTCCTGAATCTTGCTTTCCAGTCCGCGCGGCACAGGGCGATACCATTCGATGTCTTCCAGGCCTTCCGGCAGATAGGTTTCTCCGGCGGCGTAGCCATGGGGCTCATCGTGCGCGTAGCGGTAAGCGTGGCCGTAGCCCAGTTCCTTCATCAGGCGGGTCGGCGCGTTTCTCAAGTGTACCGGCACCGGACGGGATTTGTCCTGTTTCACGAAGGTGCGGGCCTCATTATACGCCATGTATCCGGCATTGCTCTTGGCCGCCACCGCCAAATAAATCACCGCTTGTCCCAGCGCAAGTTCGCCTTCCGGGCTGCCCAGCCGTTCATAGGTGGCCGCGGCGTCATTGGCGATCTGCATGGCGCGCGGATCGGCCAGGCCGATGTCCTCCCAGGCCATGCGTACGATGCGCCGCGCCAGGTAGCGCGGGTCGGCGCCGCCGTCCAGCATGCGGCTGAGCCAATACAGCGCCGCGTCCGGGTTGGAGCCGCGCACCGATTTGTGCAGCGCGGAGATCTGGTCGTAAAAGGCGTCGCCGCCCTTGTCGAAGCGCCGGGCGTTCAGCGTCAGCACTTCTTCCAGAAACGCAGCGTCGACCTCGGCCTGGCCGCGCGCTTGCGCCGCGGTGCGGGTCTGCTCCAGCAGGTTCAGGAAGCGCCGCGCGTCGCCGTCGGCGTAGCCGGTCAGCGTGGAGACGGCCGCGGCGTCGAAACTTAGTCCGTCCAGCGCGCCTTCCGCCCGCGCGCGCTCGAACAATCGCTTCAGCTCGTCCTCGCTCAGGCTGTTCAACACATAAACCTGGGCGCGCGACAGCAGCGCGGAATTGACTTCGAACGAGGGGTTTTCCGTGGTGGCGCCGATGAAGGTGATCAGGCCGGATTCGACAAAAGGCAGGAAGGCGTCCTGCTGGCTCTTGTTGAAGCGGTGGACTTCATCGACGAACAGAATGGTGCGCTTGCCGGAGCGCTGCAGCACGGCGTGAGCCTTCTCCACCGCCTCTCGGATATCTTTTACGCCGGCGAACACCGCGGAGATGGGGATGAATTCGGCGTCGAAGCTGGCCGCCAGGATGCGCGCCAGCGTAGTTTTGCCCACGCCGGGCGGCCCCCACAGAATCATGGAATGCGGTTTGCCGGCCGCCACCGCCAGGCTCAGCGGTTTGCCGGGACCGATCAGATGCTGCTGGCCGATCACCTGATCGAGCGCGTGCGGACGCAGCGCTTCGGCCAGCGGTTTTTGCGGTTCGACGGAAAAAAGATCGGACATGGTTGCGCGGATGTGGCGGTGATTCGGGCGAACAGTATACCAGCTGTCGTCAGCCGGACGTTCCCTGGCGGCGGGCCAGACAGTCCATGGCCACCTGCTTGAAGCTGGAAAAGTCTCGGCAGGCCAGCAGTCTGGCCGAGGCGCGCTCGCGCATCAGCGACACGAACAGGTCGTAGATCACCATCGCCTCTTCGTAATCGTCCTTGCTGATGGCCAGCAGGAAGATCACGCGGGCGGTATTGCCATCGCCCCAGTCTACGCCTTGCGGCGCGAGCACGGTGTAGACGGCGGTCTTGCCGGCCAGCAGGCCCAGCGAGTGGGGCAGGGCGATGCCGTCGCCCAGCATGGTGCCGAGTATGGCTTCTCGTTCGATCACGGAAGGACAGTAGTCAGGCCCGACATAGCCTTCGCGCTGCAACTGGCCGCATAGGCGGTGAAACAGTTCGTCCTGGCCTATGGGCTGGTCCAGTCTCATAAAGTGGGCGGGCTGAAAATAGCGCTCCAGCATGGCGCAGCGGCTGCGGTCCGGCTGCACCATGCGCGCCAGCTGCTCCAGCTGGTAGTCGGACGGGAAGGGCGATGCCGTCAACACCGGGCGGTTCTTTTCCTCCAGCCGCGCGGTGGAAATCACGAAATCGGCGTTGACCGCCGGCAGCGCTTCGTATTCCTGGCGGCTGAGCGCGCCGGCGATGCCTATCTGCGGGAAGCGGCGGTGCAGCATCGCCTCCAGCATGCGCAGCGTGGAGGTGCCGCTGTCGCAGACCAGCAGCGCCTGCGGTCGATAAATGAAGCCTATCTGGTAATGCCGCTCCAGCCCGACGCCGATGTGCAGCACCAGGTAGCCGATTTCATCCTCGTTGATCCGGTACGGCGAATGGCGCGCCCAGCTCGACACCGCCGCCAGCGTGATGTCGTAGGCCATGGCGTAGTGCTCCTTGATGTCTGCCAGCACCGGATTGGGCAAATTGATTTGGTAGCGCACGCGGGTGATCATGGTTTTGACGTGGGTGACCAGGTCTTCGGCCAACCGCGGGTCATGGCGCAGATCGTAATTGTAGTGTGTCTTGATGTAGTCCAGCAGGTAGCGCACCAGTGCCTCGGCATCGTCGGCGTTGATGGCGCCCGCTTGCGGCGGGCAAGTGCTGCGCGCCGCAATATGGATGGCGAGAAAGGCTTCTTCTGATTTCGCCAGCGCTGCGCCGCCGCGTTGGCGCAGCAGTGCGGCGAGCCGGCGCGCCAGGTGGCGCGCGTCTGGTCCCGGCTCGTCGCAGTCGAAATCGTCCAGCGGGTAGCCTTGGCGCAGGCGCATGCAGGCGATGGTGCCGTAGCGGCTGAGAAAATCCATGCCTTCGTCGGTCAGGCGCAGCGGGCTGCTCTGCAGCGCATCGGCCAACACGGCCTTGGCCGCGGCCAGGTCGTCGTCGAGTTCTGCCATCGCCAGCAGCGGGTGTTCCGGCGCGTCGCGCGCCAGCAGGCACAGCAGCTCGGTCAGGCAGACGCGAATGGCGGACTCGCGGCCCAGCAGCTTCATGCCATGGTGCGGGCGGGTTTCGATGGCCAGCTGGTAGCGCGTCAGCCAGTCGCGCACCGCGGCCATATCGCTTTGTAAAACCGAGCGGTTGACGAACCATTCATCGGCGATGTCCTGAAGCTTCAGCGAATAATCGGCGGTGAGGAAGCGCCACAGCAGGCCGCGCACTCGTTCGGCGCCGGTGCGCGGCCGCCTCCGCGACGGCGCTTCGGCCTGGCTGAGTTGTTCGAAACGCTCGGCGTCGTCTATCGCCAGCCGATAGCCCTCTCCCCGCTCCAGCACGAACTGCGCGCCGTGCTCGTTCAGCAGCTCGTTCAGCGTGCCGATGTCGCTGCGCACGGTGCGGGTGGACACCGCGAGCCGCCGCGCCAGTTCTTCCTGCGGCAGCGTTTCCGCCTGCAAGGCTGAGAACAGCTGGGAGAGACGGGGATGCGGGAATCTAACCATGGCTACCTCGGGACTGGCGGGGGGCGGAATCAGGCCAGCGCGGCCTGGCTCATTTCCAACAGTCTGCGCACGTCGGCGGGACGGGTGCAGCCGCTGGCGGGATCGATGATGGAGCTGTAAACGTGCGGAATGACGCGCGGCACGCCGGCATCCAGCGCGATGCGCAGAATGTCCTCATAGTTATGGAGGTCTATGCCGCCGGTTGGTTCCAGCCAGAAGTCGTGGCGGGCGCAGGCTTCCGCCACCGCGCGATATTCGTCGCGGTATTTGAGGCCGTCCATCGAGAAATACTTGATCGAGTCGGCGCCCATGTCTTTCAGCATGGCGATGGCGGTTTCCACCGGCACCACGCCGGCCGGCGCGCGCGCGCTCAGCGGTCCGGTGGAGATCTTGACCATGCCCACCAGCCCGCAGGGCGACACCAGGCCGTTGACCACGGTCTGGTCCTGGCCCAGCAGCGCGCGGCTGGCGGCCACGCCGGTGAATACCTGGTTCACGTGCTGAGGCTGCAGCTGGCCGGCGATGGCGCTGACCATGGCGGACTGCCGCGGATCGCCGGCGCCCAGGCCGACCGAGACGGCGTTGTCTATGGCGGCGGCGCAGTCGCGCATGTCGGCCACCGCGCTGGCCACGTCCGGGTAGTTCTTGGACAGCAGGCCCACCAGCACATGGCCGGCGGCGGCGTCGTAGATTTCCAGCGCGTTGCGTTTGCTGCCGGCCAGCACGTTCAGGCAGACGCGGTCTTGGAGAAAGTTGGGAGTCAGTCGCATATTCAGTTTTCCTTCAACAGGGTTTCGATGCAATGGCCCAGCGTGGCGAGCTGCTGCTCGTCCACGCTGCGGATGTCGAATTCCAGCCGGCCTTCGTTGGCGTGGTATTCGCGGCAATACACGGCGGGATTGCCCGCCTTGAGGCGTTTCGCGGCGGCGGCGGCATCCAGGCCGGCGGCGGACGGATCGAAGGCGACCTCGGCGCGGGCGATGTCGCGGCCGGCGCTGTCCCAGGCTATCTGGGCGCGGATGCCGGGCAGGCGGTTGAGCCGCGCCAGCAGCGGTTCCAGCCGGCGCGCCATCTCGGCGCCGCCGGCCTTGGGCGTGGACAGATAATGTTCGACGGCGGCGGTCAGGCCCAGGATGCCTTCCTTGCCTATCTTCATCGCTCGGCCTATGCCCTTGCCTTGCAGCTTGACCCACTCGACGCACTGGCGGCGGCCCAGCACCAGGCCGCTGGACGGGCCTTCCATCGCCTTGGCGCCGCTGTAGATCACCAGGTCCGCGCCCAGGCGGTAGTAGAGGCGGAGGTCTTCCTCGGCGGCGGCGTCCACGATCAGCGGCACGCCGCGAGCGCGCGCCACGGCCACCGCTTCTTCCACTGTCGGCATGCTTTTCTGCACGGCGTGGTGGGACTGGATGTAGAGAATGGCGGCGGTGCGGGCCGTGACGGCGGCGTCCAGCTGGGCCGGCGTGCACTCATTGGCCCAGCCGGCCTCGACCACCTTGCCGCCGCCCAGCGCCACCATGGTGGCCACCGGCGCGCCGTAATTCACGTTGTGGCCCTTGGCCAGCACAATTTCGTCCGGGCCGCCCACCGGCTTGGCGTGCAGATTGACCAGCAGGTCCGGGTCGTCGCGGACGATGACGGCGGCCACCGACAGCGCGATGCCGGCCGAGGCGCAGGACACCACGGTGGCGGCTTCCGCGCCCAGCAAGCCGGCCAGATGGTCGCCGGTCTTGTCCACCAGATTCTGCATTTCAAAGTAATGCGCCATGCCTTGGCGCGCGGCGTCCATCACTTCCGGCGCCGGCGTGGAGACGCCGAGGAGGGTCATGCGGCCGGAGGCGTTGATCACCGGCTTCAGGCGGTATTTGTCATGGATGGAAGACATGATGGCTTTTCCCTTCTGCTGTGGGCCACACCTTGCCGGCGACGATGGCGGCCAGCGGGCGCAGCGTTTGCGAGGCCGGCAGGCTGCCGCCTTCGCTGTCGGCGAGGACGGCGTCGCAAGCGGCGAGGTCGAAAATGGTGAAATCGGCGTCGGCGCCGATGGCCAGCCGGCCCTTGCCGGGCAGGCGCAGCGCGTCGGCGGCGCGGGCGGTCACGCAATCGATCAGCCGCGGCAGCGGCATGCCCAGCGCCAGGAACTTGGACATCACGTGGCCCAGGCCGTATACCGGGCCGGACACGCGGTTGCGGCAGTAGATGTCGGAGCTGATGGTGTGCGGATAAATGCCCTGCGCCAGCGCGGCGCGCGCCACCTCGAAGCTGAAGCTGGCGCTGCCGTGGCCCACGTCCAGCAAGACGCCGCGCTCGATGGCGGCGACGATGCCGCGGCGCAGCCGCGCCTGGCCGTCCAGGATGCGGTTGGGCTTGCCGTTGAAGCAGTGGGTCAGGATGTCGCCCGACTCCAGCAAGTCGGCGATGTCGTCCAGCTCCGGCGGCGTATTGCCCACGTGCACCATCAGCGGCAGGCCGCCGGCCTGGCGTTGCATGTCCTTGGCCAAGACCAGCGGGGCCAGGCCGTTCTGGCCGACCACGCTACCGCTGAGGCGGGCCTTCAGTCCGACGACAAAGCCCTGATGCTGGCGGATGGCGGCCAGGGCCAGCGGCAGGTCCACATCGGCCAGATCCGCCAGCTCATGCTGGGTGGCCAGGCCGATGCGCGAGATATTGAGCAGCGCGCGCACCTCGGTGCGGGCGGCATCGGCATGGCGGCGGAAGCGGGCGATGTCGTCGACGCCGGCGCTGCCGGCGTCCACCACGGTGGTGACGCCGCCGGCTATGCCCACCGCGTCCGGCGCGTCGCGGTAGATGGGCGACTCCGGGAAGCAATGCACATGGCCGTCTATCCAGCCGGCGCTGAGATAATGGCGGCCGGCCAGCTCCAGCGCGCGTCGGGCGGGGCCGTCCACCCGGCCGATGGCGGCGATGCGGCCGCCGGCCGCGGCGATGTCGGCCAGCTCGCCATCGGGCAGGCGGGCTTGGCGAATGATCAGATCGTACATGGCGTCTCCGTCAGGCCAGGGCGACCGGGAACAGCGCGCCGAACAGCATCGCGCCCAGGATGGCGCCGCCGGTGATGGGCTTGCCCCATAAGTAGAAGGCCAGCGCGCCCAGCAGCGAGCCGATGCCGATGGGAATGGAGGCGGCGATGGCGGACAGGATGATCAGCGGGCCGAGGAAGCGGCCGGACGAATTGCCCGCTCCCATCATCACGTCCGCGCCGAAAGTGGAGTTGCCCTGGTTGATGGTGAACTTGCGCGCCAGGATGATGGCCGCGCCTATGGCCAGGCCGGCGGCGAAGCCGGTGAGCAGCGCGCCGAAGAAGTTCTCCACCGGCCATAGCACGCCGGCGCCGAGGAACATGGCGGGGATGCCCAGGCCGACGCCGGTCATGATGGCGCCGCCTATGTCCAGGATGCCCACCAGCGAGCCCTCTATCACCCGGGCGAACAGGAAGCTGGCGCCGAAGGCGGCCACCGCGCCGTAGACGCCGGTGTCTATGCCGGAGCGCAGCATAGAGACGAAGGCCACCTCGTTGAAGGCGCCGATGCCGTACACGTAGTACATATGGGTGCCGGCGAACACGCCGGAGGACAGCAGCGCCACCAGCAGCGGGAAACTCCAGTCCGCGTACCAGAAGTTGCGCTTCAGCTCGTCGATTTGCACGTCGTCCATGCTCAGTCTCCTGTCTATCAGCCGCGCACGGCGTGGTGGAAGGCATGCAGCCAGTCGGGCGCAGCCAGGCGGAAGGACTCCAGCATCTTCAAGTCGAAGCCGCGGAAGAAAGCGCTCATCAGGAACAGGGCGACGATGGCGCCCATCATCACCTTGGTGATGCGGTTCCAGCCGCCGTCATCCACGCCCTTGCCGATCAGGATGCCCAGTACCAGGCCGGGCACGGCGTTGCCCATGATCAACTGGGCCAGGCCGCCGAAGATGGTGCCCCAGAAGCCGGAGCGCTTGCCGGCCTCGATGGCGGCCAGCCAGAAGATCACCGGCATGATGATGTTGACCAGCAGATTGGCCGCCGGCACCAGCACCTTGACCGCGGTGATCTGCAGCGCTGCCGGCACGGCGGAAGCGGTGGTATTGAGGAAAGCCACCACCAGCATGCCGATCAGGCCGCAGACCAGGGCCATCTTCTTGGGGTTGTGCAGCGTTTCGGCCAGGTTGCGGTTGCGCGACAGCAGCGCCGCCGCGCCCCAGTGCGGGATGATGCGGTGGTCTATGTCTTGGGTGAAGGCGCCGGCGGCTACGGAGGATGCCCAGGCGTTGAAGAAAAAGCCCAGGCCGAAGGAGAAGTGCGAGGCCGGATCGCCCTCGCAGGAGTTAAGCTCGCCCAGCGTGCGGAAGGCGCCCATGCCCTGGGTGGTGGGCGCGTGGAACATGCGGGCGGCGCCGGCGCCGACGGCGGTGCCGACCAGGCCGCCTATCGCCAGCGATTTGAGGAGTATGGTCAGGAACATGGGCGCGTCCTCGTGAAGGAGCGGGGTGGAACGGGGGCGAAGGCCACGCTGTCGGCATCGATGGCGGAGACCTGCGCCGTGACTTCCAGCGCCACCGAGTAGCGGGTGCGTTCGCGCGGCAGGAACAGGAAGAGGAAGCGCTCGGTCGTCGTCGCCTGTTCGGCATGGATCACTTGGACCTCATGCGGCTCGATGCGCAGCAGCACCTTGTCGCTCTGTCCCAGCACGGCGCGCTGCACCTTGGACAGCGCGTCGGCGAAGGCCTGCGCCTTGCTGTCGCCCTGGCCGGACACCTGCACGGTGGCGAGGAAGGTTTGTTTCATATCAGCCGCCGTGCTTCTTTAAATAGGCGGCCACCAGGCGCTGGCCCAGTTCCTCCTTGTCCATGAAGCCGAAGCCGAGCACGTTGTAGCCCTCCTCGATGGCGGTGACGCCTTCCTCGATCGAGCGCATGCCGTAACGGGCCTTGTAGCCGTGCTTGGTCTGGGCGGTGATGGCGCCGGCGCCGCCGCTGCCGCAGAAGGAGATGCCCAGCTGGGCGTTTTCCGCCTTCATCACGTCGCCGAGCTTCATGTCGGCGGCCATGCCGGGAATCACCACCGCGCGGCCGCTGGCCTGCTCCACGCCGGCCGCCACTTTCTGGCCCTTGCCCAGGCGGTCTCCAATCACTACGGTAATTTGGCGCATTGCATTCTCCTTGCGGCGGATCAGGCCTGGTTCTGGGCCATTTCGAAATGGATGGACAGCAGCAGCGCCTCGTCGGACGGCAGGTTGCCGAACAGCGCGACCACGTCCTGGGACAAGCGCATCGCGACGGGCGAAATCTCGTCGAACAGCGAGCGGTCGAAATCCGGCAGGCCCTCGCCGGTCAGCGAGCGGCGCGCCATGGCGCGCACATGGGACTCCAGCTTCAGCTGCTGGCTGTCGCTCAGGCATTTGCCGGCGGCGTCCAGCAGCGCTGGGACGCGAGCCAGCACTTGGCCGCTCAGCGCGTCTATTTGTTGCTGGGCGTGTTCGGGGGACAGTACGGAGTGGGACATGGCGGGTTTCCGTTGAGTTGGCAGTAGGGTCGAGGACTACTGTAAGCAAGGGAGCCGGCCGCTTGTAGCTGGTTTTTTTCCAGTTGGGAGCGGAAATCCGCGCTGCGGAATTGCGGGGTGGAGGGGAGGCGGCGCTGGTCGTGCGGGGCGCATGAGTAAAGCGCCGCCTGCCCATGGATCAAGACGGTGCGCCTGCCTCAGTGAGACATTTGCGCATGAATACGCTCAAGGGGTGGGCCGGGTAGTCGCCGAAAGGACCGCAAACGGCATAGCCTTGCCGGGCGTAGAAAGCCAGAGCTTCTGCTTGATAGGGACCGGTTTCGAGCATGGCGACGGGACAGCC
Organism: Chromobacterium sp. IIBBL 290-4; assembly: GCF_024207115.1. Classification (NCBI taxonomy): domain Bacteria; kingdom Pseudomonadati; phylum Pseudomonadota; class Betaproteobacteria; order Neisseriales; family Chromobacteriaceae; genus Chromobacterium; species Chromobacterium sp. IIBBL 290-4. The sequence goes on along the minus strand of NZ_CP100128.1, from coordinate 218,635 downwards.
GCGAGCGCGGGCGGTGGTTTCCAGCTTGTCGAGGATGTGCCGCGCGCCTCAGGGCGGACGTACATGCGTTTGACTTCGCCGTAACCGCAGTTGAGGACCATTGCGCCGCAGCCTACGGCGTGGCCATGTTCGGTCCGCGCTACGGCGAACAGCACATGATCTTGAGCCAGGGCGTCAAGGTTGAGCGCATAGCGCGCTTCGGCGGGATAGAGCGTGTCTTGATAGGCGTCCAGCTCGGCGATGAGCTCCATGGCTTCGGTCTGCCTGGATGTTTCGAGCGCGACATGCATGTGTGGGCTTTCTGAGTGGTCATGGGAGAGATTATCGCCATTGGCAATATTTATTCAATTTGCATTTTCGTGGGAGGCTGGAAGTCTTAAGGCACACGGTTGGATAGGCGGCATGCCGCTTGCTTTCGTCGTTTGAAGGCGAATTGCCCAGTGCTCAGGATACCCGCCCCCTTGCGGGAGAGGGAGGAAGAGGGGCGAGGCCAACGCAAAGGGCGAGTAGTGGATAGTAGGTAGGGCGTGATGAGTGATAGGGATCGGTGATGATGGGTGAGGGAGGAGCGGTGGGAGTCGGCGGCGTTGGCGGCGGATCGCCCCGCATGCGGGGCATCCGCCTTACAGCCCCTCTCCCCTCGCGGGAGAGGGGTTGGGGAGAGGGGGCGAGGCCAAAACAAAAGCGCCCGGTTTCGGGCGCTTTTGCGGGCACAACGGTCAGGAAGAGCTTAGGCGCGCTTCTTGAATTCGTTGGTGCGGGTGTCGATTTCGATCTTTTCGCCGGTGACAACGAAGGCCGGAACCTGAACTTCGAAGGTGGTGCCTACCAGGCGAGCCGGCTTCAGAACCTTGCCCGAGGTGTCGCCGCGCACGGCCGGCTCGGTGTATTCCACTTCGCGGATCACGGTGGTCGGCAGTTCTACGGAGATGGCCTTGCCGTCGTAGAAGGTAACCTGGCAAACGTCTTCCATGCCGTCAACGATGAAGTTGATGGTGTCGCCCAGGTTGTCGGCTTCCACTTCGTATTGGTTGAAGTCGGAGTCCATGAACACGTACATCGGGTCGGCGAAGTAGGAGTAGGTGCAGTCCTTGCGGTCCAGCACCACTACGTCGAACTTGTCGTCGGCGCGGTATACGGTTTCGGTGCCGGTGCCGGTCAGCAGGTTCTTCATCTTCATCTTCACAACGGAAGCGTTGCGGCCGGACTTGCTGAATTCAGCTTTCTGAACAACCATCGGGTCGTTGCCGACCATGAATACGTTACCAGCGCGCAGTTCTTGTGCGGTTTTCATTGCGTATGAGTCCCAAACTCTTGAATTAACAGCGGAAAACCGAAAGGGCTTTCCGACAGAAACGCCGCATTTTATCTGATTTCGGCAACTTCGGCGACAAAATGCAGCAGTCTTTGCGCCAGATCGCCCCCTTGCAGCAATTGCTGTTGCCAGTTTGCCGCATGCCGGCGCCATTCCGGCAAGCGCGGCGCGGCATTGCGCCAGGCTGCGGCCATGTCGCCGTCGCGGTTCCAGGCCAGGTTGAGCTCGCGCACGGCGGCTGCGGTTTCCGCCGACAAACCCTGGCCATAGGCGGCCAGATAGGCCTCCAGCTTGGCGATGTGCGCCTCGTCGTCTTGAGGGTAGATATGCCACAGCAAGGGCCGAGCCGCCCATTGCGCGCGCGCCAGGCTGTCTTCGCCGCGCACGCAGTTGAAATCGCAGCTCCACAGCAGGCGGTCGTAGTCGTCCTGATCGCTCATCGGCAGCACGTCCACCGTCAGGCGGCCCAGCAGCGCGTGGTCGCCGGCTTTCAGCTCGTGGCCGAACAAGGCGGCGATGGCGGGCAGCGCCTTGCCTTCCGGCACCAGGCAGCGCACCGGCTGCGGGCCGTCGGCCCACACTTGCAGCAGCTTGGCCGCCGCCGGATTGTCGTAAGCGAACAGGCTGACCTTCCACTCGTTTTCGCCCACGGCCGGCACGCCGCGGCGGCGCCAGTAGGCCTGGACGGCGGCGTCGTCCTGCTGCCAGGCCTGGCGGGCGGCGATCAGCCCGTCTTCGCAGATCAGGCCGCCGCTGGCGGCGTCAAAGCCCGGAAAGAAGAAATGCTTGGTCAGCGGCAGGCGCGGATGCGGCGAGGGCAGCTTGTGGCAGCCATGGGTCCAGCCTTCGGCGGACAGGTATTCCAGATTGATCCAGACGGGTTTCGCCGGCTTGGCCGCCATCGCTTCTTCAAAGCTGTCTGGCAAACGGCAGGCGAAGGCCTCCACCACCACATCATGCGGAATGATGTCGGCGGGAAAGTGGTCTTGCGGCCAGTGGCGGATGTCTACGCCATCCAGCGTTTGCCGCGGCGCGGCCGGGTCCAAGCCAGGCGCGATGCGGCTGAAGCTCTGCAGATCGTCCACCCACAGCCGCGTCTCGCGGCCGCAGTCGCGCGACAGCCGCTTGGCCAGCCGCCAGGCGACGCCGATGTCGCCGTAGTTGTCGATGACGGCGCAGAAAATATCCCAACTCTGATCAGGCATGAAGAAAAACATCAAGTTGCAAACGGCGGCAGCTTACCATGAGTCGTGTCATATCCCGCCTTTTTCGGCTGGGAATCGATTCTGTTTCCATCGTGGTGAAAACTTGTCTCGCCCTATCGAGTCTGTATGAATTTGCTTGCGGCAGGCGCAGGAAAGCATATTGGCGCGAACCGGGCCGTGGTTGATGGGAAATGAACGATGTTGAAAAAAATGAAAACTTTGACGCTCTGTCTGGCGCTGGCCTTGCCTTCGTCGGTCTGGGCGGGCTTGAGCCTGGAAAATCAGGATTGGCGGGTGGAACTGGACCCGGCGACGCTGGCGCTCAGCGTCCGCGCCGGCGATGGCCCGGCCCGGCAGCTGACGGCGGCGGGCGATGCGCACGCGGTGTCTGCGCTGAAGCAGGCGGGACCGAGTGCCAGCTGGCAGTGGGGCGAGGGCCAACTCAGCTGGACCGCCAGCCTGCAAGGCCATGACCTGTTGCTGAGCGCGCGCGCCAAAGCGCCGGGCGAATGGACGCTGCTGCGCCAGCCGGCGGCGGCGATGGGCAAGGGCCTGATGCTGCCGCTGGCCGAGGGCAGTTATATCCCGGCCGGCCCCTCGCCCTGGAGAGAGTTTTTGCCGGAAGACGCCGGCAAAGGCTACGACACCTCGCAAAACCTCAGCCTGCCCCTGTGGGGCATGAACTACGGCGCAAGCAGCCTGCACTGGCTATTGCTCAATCCTTTCAATAACCGCCTGGCTTTCACGGCCGAGGAGCAGGGCTTGGCCCTGATGCTGAGCCACGAATTCACGCCGCTGAACCTGGACCAGCCGATGACGCTGCTCTTGCATCTGGGCGACGGCAATCCGCTGTCAGGCGCGCAGCGCTACAAGCAGTGGCTGCAGGCGGAAGGGCGCTATCAGACGCTGGCCGACAAAATCGCCAAGCAGCCGGATACCGCCAAATTGCTGGGCGCCAGCCATGTTTATCTATGGGGCAACGACCTGTTGGCGGAATCCGACGTGCGCGATTGGCCGAGCCTGCTGCGCGCCTTGCGCGGCGGCGATCCGCTGGCGGTCAAGCTGCGCGGCCGTTTCGATGCGGAATCCCAATCCGTGCTGCGCGCCGCCGCTGCGCAGCCGGATCGCTACCAGCGCCGCAAACTGATCGAGGCGCTGAACCAGGCGATGACCGCCGAAGCGCGAAGCAGTTGGCAAGGCGGCCAGCCGCAGTGGCGAAACCTCGCGGCCTCCTATCATGGTTTGCGGGAAGACGCGCTTAAGCTGTTCGGTCCTGCCCTGGCCGCGCCGGATAACTGGGGCGGCGGCCTGTCGACCAAAACCATAGCCGCGCTGGAGCAGGCCGGACTCAAGCGGCTGTGGCTGGGCGTGGATAGCTGGGAGGGCGGGTTGTGGCAGCCGCAGGCGGTGGCGGCGGGCGCGCGCGCCGGCTATTTGATGGGCGCCTACGATTCCTATCAAACGGCGCTGAAACCCGGCGAGCGGCGCGACTGGGTGACGGCGCAGCAGGGTGAAGAGGTCTATCGCCAGTGCGGCATCACCCTGCGCAACGGCAAGAAAAAAACCGGCTTCCAACAATCCGGCTATTACACCAACCCGGATTGCGTCCGCGCCACGCTGCAAGCCCGCGTCCAGGCGCTGCAAACGGCGACCGGCTTCAATAGCTGGTTTCTGGATGCCTACGCCACCGGGATGACCTTCGACGATTACACGCCGGGCCGGCAAACCAGCCAGGCGCGAATGGCGCAGGGCTTTGAGGCGTCGATGCAATGGACGCGGGATGTCTTGAAATTGCCGGTGGGGTCGGAAAACGGCAACGCGACCACCAGCCTGGGCATCGCCTTCGCCCACGGCATGCAGGTGCCGGTGCTGGGCTGGGGCGACCCGGATCTGCAGAAAAACCAGAAATCGCCGTATTTTCTGGGGCGCTGGTATCCGGCCGACCAGCCGGAAACCTTCTTCAAGTCCGTGCCGTTGAAGGAGCCCTATCGCAGCCTGTTCTACGCCGCGCCTTACCGGCTGCCGCTGTATCAGACGGTGTTCCATGGCTCCATCGTCACCACCAACCACTGGCTGTACGACAACCTGAAATTCAGCAACGCCTACGCCGACAATCTGCTGGCGCAGTGGCTGTACAACGTGCCGCCGCTGTTCCACCTATCGGCCGCCAGCCTCAAAGCCAGGCTGCCGCGACTGCAATGCGCAGATCGCGCCTTCCGCCCTGCGCACGAGCAACTGGCGACCAAAGTCTTGACCGGATTTGTCTGGCTGAACGCCGAACGGACCTTGCAGCAAACCCGCTTTGAGGACGGCAGCCGTCTGACCGCCAACTTCGGCGCGGAGCCGGCCCCTTACGGCGAGCGCATCCTGCCGCCGCAAAGCCTGTGGCTGGAGCTGGCCGGCCAGCCTGGCCGTTTGCTGAGGGCGGCGGATTGCGCCGGGGCATGAGTTGCCATGATAATGCCAACGTCGTTTTGGCCGTGAAGAGGAGACTTTTCATGGCGGAACCGGCTTCCCTGCGCTGCAAGGATGCCGGCGCGGTTTGAGGGTGTAATATTCGGTAGATTTGTGATGCGGGTTTTTATCTTTAAAAATCAGCAGCTTGAATTTGGTGTGTTCCCCACGCCCGTGGGGATGAACCGCCGGTTAAATTTGATTTCCAATCGGTCGGCGTGTGTTCCCCACGCCCGTGGGGATGAACCGCGGATGAACTCCGCCCAATCGCTGGCATCGGCGTGTTCCCCACGCCCGTGGGGATGAACCGCGATAGTGCCTCCTGGGGAGTTCTGATCGATGGTGTTCCCCACGCCCGTGGGGATGAACCGCTGATGTATCTGAGCGCTCCGGCGTTGGCGAAGTGTTCCCCACGCCCGTGGGGATGAACCGCCGTCTCAAACGCCGGTATTCCGGCAACTCTGGTGTTCCCCACGCCCGTGGGGATGAACCGCCTCGTGATTTCCCGCATTTGGCTGGTTGCGTGTGTTCCCCACGCCCGTGGGGATGAACCGCTACCTTCGCCGTGTTTGAGGGTTGGGGAAGCGTGTTCCCCACGCCCGTGGGGATGAACCGTGTCCACGGCATAGTCCATGTCGTCACCAGCCGTGTTCCCCACGCCCGTGGGGATGAACCGGCCATGAACGGAAAGTTCGTGCCGTGGGACAAGTGTTCCCCACGCCCGTGGGGATGAACCGGATATTAAGCGTGGCGCAAAACTCACAGACCAGTGTTCCCCACGCCCGTGGGGATGAACCGGCGCTGCAAACGCGCGACGCCGACGAGCTGAAGTGTTCCCCACGCCCGTGGGGATGAACCGTTTTTTATTGTCTACTTCTACGTTCAACGCCTGTGTTCCCCACGCCCGTGGGGATGAACCATTGCCGGTCACAGAATGGTGGCCGATGAGGACGTGTTCCCCACGCCCGTGGGGATGAACCGCGTTTCAAGGGTTGATGCTGGCGCTGTGCTGAGTGTTCCCCACGCCCGTGGGGATGAACCGAAAATTGTGAGGCCGACACATTCCCCTCCGGCGTGTTCCCCGCGCCTGCGGGGATGAACCGATAAGCAAACAGGCATTGAGCAATTACCTATCGTGTTCCCCGCGCCTGCGGGGATGAACCGCTTCTCAATGGCTTCTTGCAGATAGTCCGTGCGTGTTCCCCGCGCCTGCGGGGATGAACCGACGATTATCTTATCTACGCCCACAACGGCGGCGTGTTCCCCGCGCCTGCGGGGATGAACCGATAAGCAAACAGGCATTGAGCAATTACCTATCGTGTTCCCCGCGCCTGCGGGGATGAACCGCTTCTCAATGGCTTCTTGCAGATAGTCCGTGCGTGTTCCCCGCGCCTGCGGGGATGAACCGATCGCGGTGTCGAACTTCACGCCGACGAACTGGTGTTCCCCGCGCCTGCGGGGATGAACCGCAATATTTCCACCTTTTCACCATCTCACTCACGTGTTCCCCGCGCCTGCGGGGATGAACCGGGTTAGTATTTATGCCATTGACGTTTGCGTGAGTGTTCCCCGCGCCTGCGGGGATGAACCGATGTAGTGTCCGATGCCCGTTCGGCACTCTATGTGTTCCCCGCGCCTGCGGGGATGAACCGGGCGGTTCATGCGCAGGCCAAGTCTTGATGAAGTGTTCCCCGCGCCTGCGGGGATGAACCGACGCCCAATCATGCCTCCCAATGCCCTAGACCGTGTTCCCCGCGCCTGCGGGGATGAACCGTCTTTCTGTTTAAGCGGATTGAGTGTGGCGGCGTGTTCCCCGCGCCTGCGGGGATGAACCGACATCCGAGAACCGCAACATCGAGATGGCCTAGTGTTCCCCGCGCCTGCGGGGATGAACCGAGAGGCCAAACTATTGGAGCAACACAATGGATGTGTTCCCCGCGCCTGCGGGGATGAACCGCAGGCGGTCATTTCGTTTCCTCCGAGTACAGCGTGTTCCCCGCGCCTGCGGGGATGAACCGTCCTGGGCAAGCCCAGCGATACGCAAGCAGCCGTGTTCCCCGCGCCTGCGGGGATGAACCGCAGGGGTAAACGGCGCCGCTGGCTAGATTGCAGTGTTCCCCGCGCCTGCGGGGATGAACCGTCGTTCCTGTTTCTAACGAAGTTCGGCCGCGCGTGTTCCCCGCGCCTGCGGGGATGAACCGCTGGAGTTGGTGAAGCTGGACACCTCGTCAGCGTGTTCCCCGCGCCTGCGGGGATGAACCGACCATGGTCCCAACCAGCGCGCCCAGCTTGGCGTGTTCCCCGCGCCTGCGGGGATGAACCGGCAAGGGGGCTTAATCGTGAATCTCGCGCCGAGTGTTCCCCGCTTCCGCGGGGATGAACCGCCCATCGGCTGAGTTTGGCCGACGCTGGTCGAGTGTTCCCCACGCCCGTGGGGATGCGCCGATGCTACGCCTCAGCGGGTTCCGTCCTGCTGGCCAGCAAGGCCAGCCACTGTCGGGCCGGCGCGGAAAGCGCGGCGTCTTTGCGCCAGATCGCCGCCAGTTGCCAGCGCAGCTGCGGGCAATCCAGCGGCACGGTAGCCACGCCGAGCGGGATATGGTGCTGAGCTAATGGCTTGGGCAATACCATCAGTCCGGCGCCAGCGGCTATCAGGGACAGGCAGAAGGCCAGATTGGCGCTTTGCGCGACTTGCTGGCGGCGCAGGTCCAGGTCCGGGCAGCATTGCTCGATGCGGCGGTTGAGAAGGGAGGCGCCGTGCAGCCGCACCCATGGCTGTTGCGCCAGGTCCGATAGCAGCAGGCTGCGATGACCGGCGAGCGGGTGGCCCGCCGGCAGCGCGACGAGCAAGGGTTCCGCGCAGATCGGATGCCAGTCCAGGTCGTCGCTGTCCGGTTGCAGGCTGACTGCGAGCTCAGCCTCGCCCTGGCGCACGGCCTGTTCCAGTTCCGCTCCGCCATTTTCCAGCAATTGCAGCTCCACTTGCGGATAGCGTTGTTGAAATTCCGTGAGCGCGGCCGCCACCTGGCTTATGCCGCCCAGCGGCGGCAGGCCGAGCCGCAAAACGCCTGCGGCTTGGTGGTTGAGCAGGCTCACCTCGGCCTGCATCAGCGCGCTGCGCTCCAGCAGCGCTTTGGCGTGCTGGAGCGCCAGCTCGCCGGATGGCGTCAGCCGCGCCGGCACGCCGGGACGGCTGCGGACCAGCAGCCTGGCGCCCAGTTCTGTCTCCAGTTGCTGGATGGCTTTGCTCAGGGCCGGCTGGCTGACATGGATGCGGCGAGAGGCTTGCAGGAAGCCGCCGTGCCGGGCCACTTCCACGAAATAGCGCATATTTTTCAAATCCATGCGGCAGTATACTTTTTTCATATATTGCCTATGAATATTATTCGCTCACGCTGGCCGGCTGGCGCTCTCTACTATCGCCCCTCTAATGGCGATGAGGGGATGGTTTTGTCAAAGCATTGCAATCGACGGGATGAGAGGGTGGTTTTGGGCCATTTTGGGCAACCGGGCCAGGCGGCGGGCCGCTTGAGCGAAAGGCGCGGGTAGACGGCTATGGCGATCAGTGCTTCATCCCGGCGCGCCGCATGGCTCGGCGCTTATCTGCTGTTGGCGGTGATGATGGCCGGCACGCTGCCCACGCCCTTGTATCCTCTTTATGCGCAGCGGCTGGGTTTGTCGCCCTTGTGGGTGACGCTGGTGTTCGCGTCTTATGCGCTGGCCATCCTGTTCAAGCTGCTGGTGTTCGGCAAGCTGTCCGATCTATTGGGCAGGCGGCCGGTGCTGGTGCTGAGCGTGGGCCTCACCGGGGCGAGCTTGCTGGCGTTTCTGTATTGGCCCTCCTTGCCGGGCCTGTTCGTCGGCCGGATTTTGTCCGGCATGGCGGTGGGTTTGATGGTCGGCGCGGTGACCGCCTATCTGGCGGAGCTGCTGCGCAACCGCGCCTTGGCCGCCTTGATCACCAGCTTGTGCAATATGAGCGGGCTGGGCCTGGGCGCGCTGTTGTCCGGCGCGGTGTCGCAGTATGCGGCGCAGCCGCTGCATGCCAGCTATCAGCTGCTGTTGGGCATGCTGCTGCCCGGCTTATTGCTGCCCTGGCTGCCTGAAACGGTGAAGCATGAGGGCCCGCGACCGGCTTTGAGGCTGCAGCGGCTGGGCATTCCCGCCGAGATCCGCCAGGCCTTCATGGCGGCGGCGATGGCGGTGCTGTGCGGTTTCAGTTTTCTGGGCTTGTTCGCGGCCTTGGCCGGGCGTTTCCTGGCTGTCGGCTTGCATAGAGGCGGCTTTTTGCTGAGCGGCGGCATGGTGTTCTCGGCTTTTTGCTGCGCGGCGCTGGGCCAGTTGCTGGTGGTGCGCATGCCGCCGCGCAAGGTGGTGCCGGCCGGCGTGCTGCTGTTGCCCTTGGCGCTGGCCTGCGTGTGGCTGGCGTTCCGCCTGGCGTCCATGCCCTTGTTCCTGGCCGGGGCGGCAGTGGGCGGGATGGGCGCCGGGATGGCGCTGCGGGGCGGGTTGGGATTGGTGGCGATGCTGTCGCCGGCGGAGCGGCTGGCCGAAGTGAGCTCATGCTTTTTTGTGGCGGCTTATCTGGGCCTGATCGTGCCGGTGGTGGGCGTGGGCATCTTGCTGACGAGGCTGGATATGGCGAGCGTGCTGGCTTTGTTCGGTTTACTGGTGGGCGCGCTGGCGATGGCGAGCAGCAGGGCGGTGCTGGCGCAGACCGAGGTTTTGCCGCATGGCGGCGTGGCGGAGGGCGCTCGAAGCCAAGAAGCCTGATGCCGTCGACTGGGCCCTTGGCCTTGAGTTCGGCGTCCACGCCGCAGCAGGCCGGCTTGGCGCAATCGGCGGCCAATATGGGCGCGACGCAGGATGCAGGCGGTGGAGCCCTCCCTGCGCGGGAATGAACGGCGTGTTGTTGCTGTTGCGCGCCTCCCGGCAATGATGGTGGTTTGTCCCAAGGCGGGCGGGCTTCCGCAGTGGAGGAGAGGCTCAGCCGCCGCTGCGCAAGCGTTCCATCTGCAGAGAGATATTCAGCGCCAGTTGCTGAACTTGCCGTTGCTTGGCCTGCCAGGCCGGGCTTTCCGCTTCCAGTTCGGCCAGTTCGGCGCGCAGGACGGCGAGCGTTTTCATCATTTCCACCTCGGCGGGCACGCAGCCGGCGTCCTTCAAAATCTTGTAGGGCATTCTCAGTTCGGCCGGCGTGGCGGCATAACTCTCATCCAGCTCCAGCGGTTTCCCCCAGCCAGGGATTTGCCGCAATTCGCCGCTTTGTTCGCTGTTGCGGATGCTGGCGGCGATGACTTGATCCAAGTCGCGCGGACTTTGCATGATGAGCCTCCGGAGTGGGATGGGCTGATTATATCATTGTCATGAATATCCGCCTGCGTCGGCCAGGTGATGGACCAGCCGCAGCGTCAGGCTGGCGCGGGCGGCGTTGGCCGGCCATACCGCGTATACCCCTAGCGCCTCCACCCGCCACGCAGGCGTGCATTCCATCAATCTGCCGGCGGCGATGTCGTCTTGCGCTAGAAAGGCCGGCGGCGTGGCCAGGCCGCAGCCGGCGGCGGCCAGTTGGCAGACCGCGTCCAGGCTATTGGCGCGGATGGCGGGCTGGATGGGAAAGCTGTGCGCCTCTCCGGCTTCGTCGATCAAGGTTTTGCGGTCGGGCCGCATGCGGATGCCCAGCCAGGGCCAGTCGGCCAATTCCTGCGGATGGCGGGGAGCGGGGCGCTGCGCCAGCAAGGCGGGGGCCGCCACCAGCAGGCGCGGCATGTCGAAAAGGCGGCGCGATTTGAGCGCGCTGTCCGGCAGCTCGCCGATGCGGATGGCCAGGTCTATGCCGTCGCGAACCAGGTCGCGCTTTTCGTCGCTATAGTCCAGCGCCAACTCCACCTTGGGGTGCCGGAGGGAAAACTCGGCCAGCCGGGCGGTGAGCGGAGAGCGGGAGAAAAAGGCGGGCAGGGTGAGGCTGAGCCGCCCGGAGGCTTCGGCCCCGCGGCCGGCCAGGGCGTTGAGGCCGCTTTCCGCCGCTTGCAGCATGGCCTGGGCATGCTGGTGCAGCATTTCTCCGTCCGCCGTCAGCGACAGCCTGCGGGTGCTGCGATAAAGCAGCGCGGTGCCCAATCGGCTTTCCAGCTGCGAAACATGGTGGCTGACCACCGAAGGCGATAGCTGCAAGGCTCTGGCGGCGGCGCGGAAGGAGCCGGTTTCCACGGTTTTGGCGAACACCGCCAAGGCGCGCAGTTCTTCTATCATTGTTCGATTTTTTCGATTAGTTATTTTCAATTGCTCTGAATTGTAGCTTGCACTATCTCGGCGCACAGTGGCAAGACTTTGTCATTGCCTGGAGAACGCCATGGATGAGCTTCGTTGCGCCATCATCGTCGATCCCGACTTGCCTGTCGGCGTCATCGCCAATACCGCCGCGGTTTTATCAATGACCTTGGGCCGCCGCCATCCGGAACTGGTGGGTGCGGACCTGGCGGACGCGGACGGCGGCGCGCGGCTGGGCATCACCACGGTGCCGATTCCGGTGTTGAAGGGAGACGCGGCGCAATTGCGAGCCTTGCGAGAACAGGCGAGGCAAGCCGGTTTGACGGTGGTGGAGTTGATCTACGCCACGCGCAGCACTCGCAGCTATCAGGAGTACGCCGCCGTCTTGCGCGATACGCCGCAGCGGGATTTGCAATATCAGGGCCTGGCTTTATGCGGTTCGGCCAAGCGGGTGCGGCAATTGACCGGCAGCCTGGGCCTGCTGCGCTGAGGAGGGGGCGAGATGATTGGGAGCTTTATTGTCGCCACGGCCTTGATCACCTTGTTGCCGGGGCCGTCTATGCTGGTGATCGCGGCGTGCGCGCTGGACAGAGGCTGGCGCGCCGGCATGGCCGCGACCGGCGGCGTGGTGCTGGCCGACGCGATTCTGCTGGCCATCGCCTTGAGCGGCGTGGGCGCGCTGGCGCAAGCATCGCCGATGGCTTTGCATGGTCTGAAGTGGCTGGGTACGGCGTATCTGCTGTATCTGGGGGTGGGTTTGCTGCGGGCGCGGAGCGGCGGGACGACTACAAGCGGCGGACCGGGCGGGGCCTTCCGCCGCGGCTTGATGGCGACCTTGCCCAACCCCAAGATCATCGCCTTCTTGATCGTCTATTTTCCGCAGTTCATGCAGCCGGGCCGCGATACGGTCGGCCAGTTGCTGGTGCTGGGGCCTTTGTTCCTGCTGACCGTGGGCGCGGTGTTTCTATTGTGCGTGGCGGCGGTGTTGACGGTGGGCCGCGCCCTGCCGCGGGGCGGCGAGGGCTGGCTTAATCGGGCATGCGGTTGTTGCCTGATCGCCTGCGGCCTGTATTCCGCGCTGGTATGAACTCAGGCAGGGCAGGCTGAGCCGGAGGCTTGAGCTTCGGCCAGCCAGCGCCAGAGTTCGGGCGCGTCGAAGTGTTCGATGGCGGCGGAGGCGCCGGCTTGCAGCAGGTCGGCGGCGCTCAGTTCGCCTATCAGGCCGAAGGTGTGCAGACCGGCGGCGCGGGCGGCGCGAATGCCGGAAGGCGAGTCTTCAAAAGCGCAGGCGCGATCGGCGCGGCCGCCTAATTGCCGCAGCGCGGTCAGATAGGGCAGGGGGTGCGGCTTGCCTTGCGGCAGCTCGTCGCCGATGACCAGCGTGTCTATCTTTCCCATCAGCTCCAGCGCGGACAGCATCAGGTCGGCGTTGGCGCGCGGCGCATTGGTCACCACCGCCACCGGAATGCGCTGCTCGCGCGCCCAGTCGAACAGCTTTCCCAGGCCGTGCGTGGGCGTCAGCTGGGTGACGGAGGCGCGGAAGCGCTGCTCCTTCAGTTCCGCGAACTCGGCGTGGCGCTCGGGCATGTCCGGAAACAGCGCTTTCATGATGCTTTCGTTGCTGCCGCCCAGCACGTCGCGTTTGTAGATTTCAGGCGTCAGTTCGCGGCCGTTGTCGGCCATCAGGCTGGCGAAGGCCTGGTAATGCAGGTGGTCGGTGCGGGTGAGGGTGCCGTCCAGATCGAACAGCAGGGTGAATTGGCTTGGGTTCATGTGGCTGGGTGCGAGTAAAAGATGCCTGCACATGGTAGAGCCAGGCGTATGCCGGCGCAATGCGCGTCCAAACCAGACTTCAATGCAAAAACGCCACCGCGAAGGGTGGCGTTGTCGTTTGAGGCGGGCAAACGGCTATCAGGCCGCGTCGTCCACCCAGCGGATGGCCTGGGTCGGCACGACTTTGCTTTCCACCTTGATCTGCAGGGCCAGGCCGCCGCAGGAGGTTTCGCGGTACTTGGCGTCCATGTCCTTGCCGGTTTCGTACATGGCGGCGATGACCTTGTCCAGCGACACCTTGGGGCTGCTGACGCGGTGCATGGCCATGCGGGCGGCGTTGATCGCCTTGACCGCGGCGATGGCGTTGCGCTCGATGCAGGGGATTTGCACCTGGCCGCCCACCGGGTCGCAAGTCAGGCCCAGATTGTGCTCCATGGCGATTTCAGCCGCCATGCACACTTGCGACGGGCTGCCGCCCATCAGCTCGGTCAGTCCGGCGGCGGCCATGGAACAGGCCACGCCCACTTCGCCCTGGCAGCCGACTTCAGCGCCGGAGATGGACGCGTTCAGCTTGAACAGGCAGCCGATGGCGCCGGAGGACAGGAAGAAGCGTAGGCAGCTGTCGTCGTCCAGCGGCTGGATGAAGTGGTTGTAGTAGGCCAGCACCGCCGGCACGATGCCGCAGGCGCCGTTGGTCGGCGCGGTGACGACGCGACCGCCGGCGGCGTTTTCTTCCGACATCGCCATCGCGTACATATTGACCCAGTCCATCACGCTCATCGGGTCTTTGGCCACGGTCAGCGAGCTGGTCAGCATGCGGTGCAGTGCCGGCGCGCGGCGGGGGATGCGCATCGGGCCGGGCAGGTTGCCTTCAGTGCGCATGCCGCGCTCGATGCTGCTCTTCATCACTTCCCACACGCGGCGGAAATGCGCTTGCACCTCGCCGGTTTCGTGGAAGGCTTTTTCGTTTTCCATCACCAGCGAGGCGATGGACAGGCCGGTTTCCTCGCACATGTCCATCAGTTGTTGGGCGGTGACGAAGTGATAGGGCACCGGCGTATCGCTGCAGCTGGACTGGTTGAAGTGCTCTTCGTCGACGATGAAGCCGCCGCCGATGGAGTAGTAAGTCTTGGTCAGAACCTTGTCGTCGCCGATGTAGGCGTGGATCTGCATGCCGTTTTCGTGCAGCGGCAGGTTGGCGGTGTGGAAGTCCATGCCGAAGGCCACGCGCTGATGGGTGCGGCCCAGCGTCAGCTGGCTGGTTTGCTCCACATCGGCCATCAGGCCGGAGGTGGTGTCCGGGTCGACGGTGTCGGGCAGATTGCCGGCCAGGCCCAGGATGATGGCCTGATCGGTGCAGTGGCCTTTGCCTGTCAGCGCCAGCGAGCCGTAGCAGTCCACGTGGACGCGGGTGACTTGATTGAATTTTCCGGTCTCCTTGAGCGCGCCAAGGAACTGGTGTCCGGCCTTCATCGGGCCGACGGTGTGGGAGCTGGAGGGGCCTACGCCGATTTTGTAGATGTCGCTCATGCTGAACATGATGCTACCTCTTTAATGCAGAAATTCTGGAAGGAGGACAGGCCGGGCGGCTGCGAGCGGGAGATCGGGAGAGGTCCCAGAGGACCCGGCCAAGCCGGGCCTCTGTCTGTCAGGGCGGAAATCCGCTGCCTGATGATCGAACCCCAATTTCCCAGCCCCCAGAGGCGGGGGCCTGTTTGCTTACGATCAGGCGATCAGATCGTAGAAGATGGCGGAGATGGCGATCAGGCCGATCAGTACCACGAAGATGTTGCTGGCGGCGCCGGAGTACTTCTTCATCGCCGGCACTTTCTGGATGGCGTACATCGGCATCAGGAACAGCAGCATCGCGATGACAGGGCCGCCCAGGGTTTCAATCATGCCCAGGATGGACGGGTTGATGGTGGCGATGATCCAGCAGGTCACGATCATGAAGATGGCGGTGTAGCGGTCCAGCTTGGAAGATTCGATGGTCTTGCCGCTCTGGCGCAGTTGCTTGATCACCAGGCCGTTGAAGCCTTCTTTGGCGCCCAGGTAGTGGCCCAGGAAGGACTTGCTGATGGCTACCATGGCGATGATCGGGGCAACCCATTCCATCACCGGGTTCTGGAAGTGGTTGGCCAGGTAGGACAGGATGGAGATGTTCTGGGCCTTGGCGGCGGCCAGGTCGGCCGGGCTCAGGCTGAACACGCAGCTGAACACGAAGAACATCACGGTCAGCACCATCATGGTGTGGGCGCGGATCAGCACGCGGCTGGAAGATTGCTCGGCTTCATCGCCGTGCAGCTTGCGCTGGTCGACGGAGAAGGACGAGATGATAGGCGAGTGGTTGAACGAGAACACCATCACCGGGATGGCCAGCCACAGCGTCTTGTAGAAGGCGCCGCTGGATACGGCGTCGCCCAGGCTGCCGGCGTGGCGGATGGCGGTGTCGCTCCATTGCGGGATCAGGTACAGGGCCAGCATCATCAGCACCACCACGAAGGGGTAAACCAGGATGCTCATCGCCTTGACGATCATCTGGCCGCCCAGGCGCACGATGGACATCAGGCCCAGGATCAGCGCCAGCGAGAAGACGGCGCGGGTGGCGGTGCCGGTGCCCACGTCGATATGCAGCTGGTTATTCAGGAAGGACAGCACCGTATTGGTGATGGCCACGCTGTACATCAACAGAATCGGGTAGATGGCGAAGAAGTACAGCAGGGTGATGATCTTGCCGGCGCCGATGCCGAAGTGTTCTTCCACCACTTCGGTGATGTCCGCGCCTTCTTTGCTGCCGGACAGCACGAAGCGGGTCAGGCCGCGGTGGGCGAAGAAGGTCAGCGGCAGGGCCAGGATGGCCATTAGCATCAGCGGCCACAGGCCGCCGATGCCGGCGTTGATCGGGAGGAACAGAACGCCGGCGCCGATGGCGGTGCCATACAGGCCGAGCATCCAGGTGGTGTCGTGCTTGGTCCATCCGGACGAGCCGGAGCGGGGAGCGGTGGAGGCAATGGTTTGTGACATGATTCGTGCCTTTTCAAAACGGATATACGCAAATACCGGGTCGATGTTCCTGCGCCGGCGTTGGTGGCGCATGGGGTGGAGCATCGAAATGTGCGGTGGTCAGCAGGTGTCTCTTGTTGGCTTTGGCGAGACCTTGTCCTGCTTCGTTGCTGCACATCGTAAGGGCTTTTGTAATTGGAAAGGTACACATTTAAGAACATCAGTTGATTCTAATCAAGTTAAAATTGTCGCCAAATGAACAAATGAACCTGTCGGATAGCGCTATTTCGATTTTTTTAGATGAGGCGGGAGCAATATTTTTGTTCTAATGGTGGCTTAATCCATTTTAATTGAAATTAAATTGCTCAGAATTTGATTCTAAGAAACGTAATTTCAAGTTGATGAAATTTGCAGTTTTTGCCATTTTGAATTGGCATAAATTTATTATTTGAGCCATTGCTCGGTTTGAAAGATTGCTTGTAGCGCTTCGGTTTTGATTCTTTACTGCGTCGGGAGCGCTATTTTGGGACTTGCCGGCAGCGGGCGCGCGGCGCTTTGGGTTCGAATTGGAATTTTTGCAAGCAATTGAATCATATGGATTTTATGAATTTTTGGCGTTCTGCGGCGGAATGGCCGATGCGTCTTTGAAGCATGGCTAGGTTGAAATGTTCGTATTGAATGATTGAAACGCGCGTTTAGAGAATTCACCCAATATCATATTGCATAAATATTCAAAAGTGAAAATAAACGAAAGGAGATGAAAATTTAAATTTTCAAATCATTACTTAGTGTCCGAGTTTGAGTTGCGGATTGAGAGAGATGCGGATTGGGAGGCGGAGGGCGGCTGCAGAGAGTGGGGCTGAAGGCTGGCGTTAGGGCGATAGGGTTAGATATCGCATTGATATATATAGGATTTGCAAGGGGTGGCCATGGGCGGAGGCAGGGGTGGGGGCGAAATATTCCGTATGGAAAGCCTATCTAGGATTGATGGCCGTCAAACACTTTTTTACGGAATCGAACATAAAATTTTCGCAAATTGCAATATTTGCGAATGCGGATGCGCTCTCTCGCGCCGCGGCTTCGACTCCCCTTTATCCTTTATCAAGAGACGACATCATGAGCCACCCCTCCACTCTCGCCTATGTGGCCGACGAGGCAGCCAGCAAGCAGGATGTTTTACTGGCCGAGCCGGGCCGTTATCTGCTCAGCGCCGCCATGGCCGGCGCCTTGATCGCGGTTGTCCTCGCCGTCAGCCTGAAGTTGGGCCAGGTGTTCTTCGCGGCCGGCGATTCCGGCTATTACATCGCCACGGCCGGTTTCTTCGGCGTGGCGCTGGTCAGCATCATCGTCTGCAAGGTGGAGCTGTTCACCAGCAATGTGATGTACTTCACCGTTGGCCGGCTTAGCGGCCGCTGCCGCACCTGCAATCTGCTGCGCAGCTGGGCGATGGTATATATAGGCAACCTGATCGGCGTATTGTTGTTCGTGGCGGTGCTGGCCGGAGCGGGCGGCATGGGCGTGCTGCCGGCCAACCACTTGCTGTTCAGCGTGGTGGAGCACAAGGTGCACGCTTCTTCCATGGAGATTTTCTGGAAGGGCGTGCTGTGCAACTGGATCATCTGCCTGGCGGTGTGGGTGCCGATGCGCCTGGCCAACGAGGCTGCGCGCATCCTGGTGATCATGCTGCTGGTGTTCGTGTTCTTCTTCTCCGGTTTTGAGCACAGCATCGCCAATATGGCCTTCTTCGCGCTGGCCAAGCTGCAAAACATGGCGGGGCTGGAGTGGGGCGACATCCTGCACAATATGCTGCCGGCCACCTTGGGCAATATTGTCGGCGGCGCGGTCGGCGTGGGCCTGGTGGTGTTCTGCTTGGAACGCCATACCTTGAACGCGGTCTGAGAACATGAGGCGGACGACGGGCCGGTGAACGGCTTGTGAATGTTCGGTTTCGAATGTAGTTGGCGCGGTACATCGGGTATCGCGCCGATTTTGCTGTAAAATACTGATATTACAAGGGTGTGGGACGCATTCGGCATGTTGCGGCGCGGCATCGAAATCGCGCTATAAGCAGGGGCTGACTTGATTAAGATCAAGCGAAATTTTCGAATCCGAATGTACGATGTGTTCAATATCTAACACTTACTGGATCTAGCCAAGAAGGAGGCCCCAGATGGACGCCATCACTCAAAATGCTACTCAAGCCAACCCGTGGCGCGATTTCGCCGCCGGCGAATGGCAGAGCAAGGTCGATGTCCGCAACTTCATTCAGCTGAACTATCAGCCGTACGAAGGCGACGACAGCTTCTTGGCCGGCGCGACCGATCGCACCAAGAAACTGTGGGATACCCTGGGCGTGCTGCTGAAGGAAGAGCGCGCCAAGGGCGTGCTGGATGTCTCCGCCGACCGCGGCTCCTCCATCACCGCGCACGACGCCGGCTACATCGACCAGTCCAATGAAGTGATCGTCGGCCTGCAAACCGACGCCCCGCTGAAGCGCGCCATCATGCCGAACGGCGGCCTGCGCATGGTCGAAAACGGTCTGGAAGCCTTCGGCTTCAAGCTGGACCCGATGATCAAGGAAGTGTGGGAAAAGTATCGCAAGAGCCATAACCAGGGCGTGTTCGATGTTTACACCCCGGAAATCATGGCTTGCCGCAAGTCCGGCGTGATCACCGGCCTGCCTGACGCCTACGGCCGCGGCCGCATCATCGGCGACTACCGCCGCGTGGCCCTGTACGGCACCGACTTCCTGCGCGCCGAGCGCCAGCAAGTGTTCCACGAACTGGACAACGCCACCTTCACCGACGACGTGATGCGTCAGCGCGAAGAGCTGTCCGAACAATTCCGCGCCCTGGACGAACTGAAGCAGATGGCCGCCAAGTACGGCTACGACATCAGCCGCCCGGCCGCCAATGCCCGCGAAGCGGTGCAATGGGTGTACTTCGCCTACCTGGCCGCCGTGAAGGAGCAAAACGGCGCCGCCATGTCCTTCGGCCGCGTGTCCACCTTTCTGGACGTCTACATCGAGCGCGACATCGCCGCCGGCGAACTGACTGAAGAACAAGCTCAGGAAATGATCGACGATCTGGTGATCAAGCTGCGCATCGTCCGCTTCCTGCGCACCCCGGAATACGATCAACTGTTCTCCGGCGACCCGACCTGGGTGACCGAATCCATCGGCGGCATGGGCCAAGACGGCCGCACCCTGGTGACCAAGAACAGCTTCCGCTTCCTGAACACCCTGTACAACCTGGGCCCGGCGCCGGAACCGAACCTGACCGTGCTGTGGTCGGTGAAATTCCCGCAAGGCTTCAAGAACTTCTGCGCCAAGGTGTCCATCGATACCAGCGCCATCCAGTACGAAAACGACGATCTGATGCTGCCTTACTGGGGCGACGACTACGGCATCGCCTGCTGCGTGTCGGCGATGAAGATCGGCAAGCAGATGCAGTTCTTCGGCGCCCGCGCCAACCTGGCCAAGGCCATGCTGTACGCCATCAACGGCGGCCGCGACGAGAAATCCGGCGCGCTGGTGGCCAAGGGCTTCGAGCCGATCACCGGCGACGTGCTGACCTATGAAGAGCTGATGCCCAAGTTCGAGAAGATGATGGACTGGCTGGCCGCCACCTACGTCAAGGCGCTGAACTGCATCCACTACATGCACGACAAGTACGCCTACGAGCGCATCGAGATGGCGCTGCACGACCGCGACATCATCCGCACCATGGCTTGCGGCATCGCCGGCCTGTCCGTGGCCGCCGACTCGCTGTCCGCCGTCAAGTTCGCCAAGGTGCACATCATCCGCAATGAGGACGGCCTGGCTGTCGATTACAAGATCGAAGGCGAATACCCGGCTTACGGCAACAACGACGACCGCGTGGACGACATCGCCGTGTGGCTGACCAAGTCCTTCATGGACAAGATCAAGGCCCAGCCGTACTTCTACCGCGACTCCAAGCCGACCCAGTCGGTGTTGACCATCACCTCCAATGTGGTGTACGGCAAGAAGACCGGCAACACCCCGGACGGCCGCCGCGCCGGCGAACCGTTCTCCCCGGGCGCCAACCCGATGAACGGCCGCGATGTGAAGGGCTTTGTGGCGGCGGGCGCCTCGGTGGCCAAGCTGCCGTACGACTCGGCGCTGGACGGCATCAGCTGGACCGCTTCGGCTACGCCGGACGCGCTGGGCCATACTGCCGACGAGCGCATCCTGAACCTGGCCAACTGCCTGGACGGCTTCTGCTCGGCCAACCCGACCAAGTTCAGCAGCGCCAACTGCACGCCGTTCGATTGCGAAGGCGAGCGCGACATCCCGGGCGGCGGCTTCCACGTCAACGTCAACGTGTTCAAGCGCGAAACCCTGCTGGACGCGATGGAGCACCCGGAACTGTACCCGCAGCTGACCATCCGCGTGTCGGGCTACGCCGTGAACTTCATCAAGCTGACCCGCGAGCAGCAGATGGACGTGATCAACCGCACCTTCCACGGCAAGATGTAAGCTGAGTTAGCCTCAAGCAGCAATGGGCGGGGCTTCCACCAGGAACGCCCCGCCTTTTTCATGGATATACCGGAGATACGGCAATGACCCCACCCATCGCCGCAGACTACACCGCCCAAGCTGTCAGCACCGACACCATAGGCTATTTGCATTCCACCGAAAGCGGCGCCGGCGTGGACGGCCCCGGCATGCGTTTCGTGTTTTTCACCTCGGGCTGTCAATTCCGCTGCCTGTACTGCCACAACCCCGATACCTGGAAGCTGCACAACGGCCGTCAGGTCAGCGTCGAGCAGGCGCTGTCCGAAGTGGCGCCATACGCCCGCTTCCTCAAGTTTGCCGGCGGCGTCACCATTTCCGGCGGCGAGCCGCTGATGCAGCACGAGTTCGTCGGCGAGTTGTTCCACGAAATCAAAGAACGCTACGGCCTGCACACCGCGCTGGATACCCAGGGTTTCCTGCATGAGCGCGTGACGGACGAGTGGTTCGACGACGTCGACTTGGTGATGCTGGACATCAAGCATTCCGATCCCGACAAGTATCAGGCTCTCACCGGCCAGCCCTTGCAGCCGACGCTGGATTTCGCCAAGCGCCTGAAGCGTCTGAAAAAGAAGATGTGGATACGCTATGTGCTGGTGCCGGGCTTGACCGACGGCGACGCCGACATCGAACGGCTGGCCGATTTCGTCGCCACGCTGGGCGAGGTGGTGGAACGGGTGGAGGTGCTGCCTTTCCATCAGCTGGGCAAGGACAAATGGGCGCAGCTGGGCATGGAATACCAGCTGAACGACACGCCTATCCCCACCTCCGAGCAAGTGGCGCATACGCGCGCGCTGTTCGCCAGCCGCGGCATGAAAGTCACCTGAGCTTTAATTCCATCCCCTCATTCTGCCTGACCGCCGCCGCGTTTCGCGCCGGCGGTTTTTTTGCGCGTGCGGCGTGATGGTCGCCCAAGGGCCATGCTTTCCATCCCGAGGGCCAATTTCAGGCGTCGCAAGTAAATGTCTGGGCAAGTATGGGCGTTTTTTGAAAGTGTAATGCGCGCGTATCTGCAACCATGGCGGGGTTGATCATTTTGATGGAGTTCGATTGATGAACCCGCTTTCTTTTTCTGCTTATTCCGGCAGCGATTTGCCGGATTTATTGTGCGAAGCCGTCGTGCGGATGGGATTCTCCCGCGAGGATTTAGGCAGGCTGGAGTCGCAAACCACTCTGGCGGTGGAACTGCAGGGAGCGCCTGACGTGATGTTGTCGCAACAGCATGACCGCCTGTGGATTTGGAGCGCCTTGCCCGATGTGAGCGAGGCCGGCCTGTTCAAGATGGCCAGCCAGGCATTGTCGGTTTTGCTGGAGCCTGTCGCGGATGTGGAGGGTGGATTATTGACCTTGGGGCGTGGCGATGAGGGGTTTGAGCTGAAGGGCTTGGTGAATTTGGCTTGTTTGAGCCGCGCGTCCGGCTTGTCTGATCTCCTATCCGATTTCAGGGAACGATTGCTTGCCATGTGCCAGGCATTGGAACTGCAAGGAGAATGATATGCATATGCGCGGCTTGGGTTCGCTTGTTTCCAATTCCATCATCAGCAAAGGTCGCGCCAACCCGGAAGGTCAGGTGCGGGCGCGTGGAGAGGTGCTGGGTGTCGCCAGCAGAGGCAGCGCGGCTCCCCGTTCGGTGGAGCAGGAAAGTCAATCGCCTGGCGCTTCAAGCGAGTTGAATCGGAAGCAGAATGATCGTTGTCAGGTGATTAGGCAGGGCGGGGGCGATAAAAGAGTCATCAAACTGATCATGCCAGGCTCGGGCCATGTTCAGTGGAAATCGCAAGCCAAGGCCGGCAAGTTTTTCAGAAATGTACTTAATATGGGCTTCTTGCGTAACCGCAAGCAGAAGGCGTTTCAAAAATCCAAGCAAGTGGCGGCAGCGCCTGGTGATGGGCTTGGGCAGGCTGGGAAAGGCGGATACCGGAAAACTGAATTTTTGATAGCAGGGCCGCAGGCCATGAAAGGCATATTGGATAGAGGCGCTAACTCGATCAGCAAAAACATCAGTTCGGCCAACGCCTTGGTGAGCATGGAGGTCAATCGCGCCAAAAGAGCCGGGGATGAGCCGATTGTTTTGATTAAAGGGCATAGCCGAAATGGCGTGGCCGCATCGCAGGTGGCGACGCAAGCTGTTGAGCGCCTTAAAAATGAAGGCGTGAAAAACCCGCATGTGGAGGTGGTTTTGTTTGACCCGGTGCCGGGTCCAGGGCATAGGGGAAAAAACATCGCGCATGATATTTCGTCAACCAAGCAGTCGACGGTGGTGTACTCAAAGCACACGCAGCATCATTTTGGTTTTAAGCCGCAATTGATAAAGGGCGCGAGCGCGGTGGTCATTTCCGATCAAAATCATGGCGTGGGAACAAAAAGCCTGTTTGAGTTCGATGGCCAGATTTATAAAGGCTCTGGGTTGAATGGCTTAGGGGCGGGCGTGTATGTCGGGAGTGAGTTGAAGAAGATGGATGACGGCACGGTGGTTGAGGTGTTGAAACGAGTTGACGCCGATACGGCGGTGAAGGATTTGCAGGACTTCAATAGGGGAATGTTTACGCAGCATAGCCGTCGAGGCGTGATCATCGATGCGGTGCAGGGAATGAAAAAGGCCGATGAAACGGGGTCTGGCGGTATAAATGTTAATTAGGCTTGATTGTGCGGTTTGGAATTGATTGGCGCGTTATTTGATGGCTCACCCATTCTTGCGCTTGAGGTTTTGAGATTGACAGGGTGTTGAATGCGGCCATGGCTATGGTTTGGTTGATATAATTTAGCAGGCTTGCTTGTTGGGTGAGGGTGAGATTATCTACCCGGTATTCTCATCTTCCAGCCAATGGGAGGGGTGGCGGCGTCATGAAGTTTGTAGCTTTCTTGTAAAAGATGGAAGCGACGGCGCTATGGCGTGCATATTGCTGATATTCTGCCAGGGTTTATGACTTGACCAGAAATCGGGCGAGGAATATATGCACTATCAATTGGAAATCTGCGCCTCTTCGCTGGCGTCTTGTCTGGCGGCGCAAAAAGGCGGCGCGCAGCGCGTAGAACTATGCGACAACCTGCTGGAGGGCGGCACCACGCCGTCGTATGGCGCGTTGGCGCTGGCGCGCGACAGTCTGGGCATCGAGGTGAATGCGCTGATCCGTCCGCGCGGCGGCGATTTTCTGTATTCCGCGCTGGAGTTCGAAACCATGGCGCGCGACATCGAGCTGTGCCGCAAGCTGGGCGTGGACGGCGTGGTGCTGGGCATGTTGACCGAGGATGGCGATATCGACGGCCCCGGCACGCGCGAACTTGTGGGCTTGGCCGGCTCGATGAGCGTGACCTTCCACCGCGCTTTCGACCTCGCCCGCGATCCGGAGCGGGCTTTGGAGGATGTGATCGCCAGCGGTTGCCAGCGCCTGCTCAGCTCCGGCCAGGCGGCGACGGCCTTGGAGGGCGCGGATTTGCTCGCGCGCTTGCGCCGCCAGGCGGGCGAGCGGCTGATCGTGATGCCGGGCGCGGGCGTGCGCGCCGGCAATATCGCCGAACTAGCTGGCCGCACCGCTTGCCGGGAGTTTCACGCCTCGGCGCGTTCGCCGGTGGCGAGCCGCATGCGCTACCGCAAGCCGGGCGTGGCGATGGGGCTGCCGGGAGGGGACGAGTACGCTTGGAAGGAAACCTCGTCCGAAGAGGTCCGGGCCCTGCTTCAAGCGCTGCAGACGCTTTAACGGAGGCCGGGGACGGCGGCGACTGCCTCGCCGCTCTTCGATAGCCTGGCCTGCCGCTGAACCGCCATGCTTGGCGAGGCGGGCAGGCGTTCAGGCGGAGACCGGGTCGCTGGCGTCGCCCCAGCGCAGATAGCGGCGCAGCTGGGCAGCCGGCATGGGGCGGCACAGGTAGAAGCCTTGCAGCTCCAGCATGGGGTAGTGCTGTTGCAGGAATTCCAGGTCCAGGCGGCTTTCTATGCCTTCCGCCACCATGCGCAAGCCCAGTTCGGATCCCATCGCCACGGTGCCGTCCAGAATGCTGCGATTGCGGCGATCCCGATGGATGTTGTTGATCAGGCTGCGGTCCAGCTTGAGCTCGGTCAGCGGCAGATTGCGGATGTGTTCCAGCGTGGTATGGCCGGTGCCGTAGTCGTCCAGCGACAGCTCGAAGCCGCGCATCCGCAGCCGCAGCAAGGACGCCAGCGTATGTCCCAGATTGTTGAAAGCCAGGGTTTCGGTGATTTCCAGCACCAGGCGGGCGGGCGGTATGCCGCGCTTTTCCACCTCCTGCAGCAGCCAGTCGAGGAACTCGTTGTCGTGCAGCAGGCCGCGCGACAGATTGAGCGACATTCTCAGCGAGCGGGCCCAGCTGTTGCGGTCCAGAAAATCCAGCGTGGTTTGCGCCATCCGGCGCGACAGCAGGGCGATGGCGTCCTCATGCTCCAGCCGGTCGATGAAGTATTGCGGCCCCAGCAGGCCGTGGCGCGGATGCCGCCAGCGCGCCAGCGCCTCCAGCTGGGTGGCTTCGCGGCGGTGCTGCGAGAAAATGGGCTGGTAATAGGCGCAGAACTGGTTGTGCGCCAGGCCGGTCATGATTTCGCTCAGCGGGATGGAGACATCGGGGCCGCTGCGATAGCGCCGCGACTGAAACAGTTTTTGCACCTTGGCGAAGAAAATCGGCGGGTCCAGCGGCTTGGCCATGCTGTCCACGCGGGAAAAACCCAGCTTTTCAGCCGCCAGCAGGCAGCCTTCCAGCAACTCCGGCACGTCGCCGCTGAGAAACATCAGCGCCGGCAGCCGCACCATGCCGGACAGCGTCTGGGCCAGCGCGATGCCGTCCATGCCCGGCATATTGATGTCGGTGATCACCAGGTCGATCTGCGGCAATTTCTGCATCATCTGCACCGCCCAGCGGCCATCCGACGCTTCGTAGACTTCGGCATTGGGGAGGGTGCGGCACAGCTCGGCCAACATCTGCCGCTGCACCGGGCTGTCTTCGACAATCAGAATGTGATGGGGCATGAGCTCTCCGCGACAGGTCGACGCCGGGTTTCGGCCTGCGCCTTGCCGATGGTGTCCGCATACTCCTTTATAAGCAGTCTTGCTCGGCTGTCCGATTATTTTCATCTTGCATTGACGCGGAACAGACGCAATCGAATGAAAATTAGCTTGGCGTTTCGCCGCCAACAATGGCATAAGCATGAGGTGATCCATCCGGAGTGGAAAGGGAAGCGATGAGGATTTGCCGCAAGGGTGTAAGCATGCTGGGCGCGTGGAGCCTGGTTTTGACGATGCCTGCCGCCTGGGCCGCGCCGGGCGCGGTGGCTGCGCCCGATCAATACGGCGCGGAGGTGGCGGCGCATATTCTCGCCTCCGGCGGCAATGCGGTGGACGCGGCGATCGCCACCGCTTTCACGCTGGCGGTCACCTATCCCGAAGCCGGCAATATCGGCGGCGGCGGTTTCATGACCGTCTTTTTCGAAGGCAAGCCTTATTTTCTCGATTACCGCGAAACCGCGCCGCAAGCCGCCAGCCGGGACATGTATCTGGACAAGGACGGCAATGTGACGCCCAACCTCAGCCTGGTGGGCGCGCGCGCCGCCGGCGTGCCCGGCACCGTGATGGGCATGTGGGAGGCGCACAAGCGCTTCGGCAAAATGCCGTGGAAGGATTTGCTGCAACCGGCCATCGTTTACGCCAAGCAAGGCTTCGAGGTGGCGCCCAAGCAGTTCCAGTACCGCGGCGAGGCCATCCAGTTGTTCGCCGGCAAGACCAATTTCGCCCATTACTTCGGCGGGCTGAAATCCGGCGCGAACTTCCTCCAGCCGGAGCTGGCCGCCACGTTGCAGCGCATCGCCCAATACGGCGCGCATGATTTCTACGAGGGCAAGACCGCTAAGCTGCTGGTGGAGGAGATGAGGCGCGACAACGGCCTGATCAGCGCGGAAGACCTGAAAGGCTACCGCGCGCAATGGCGCGAGCCGATCCGCATAGACTGGCGCGGCAACGCCATCTACACCGCGCCGCCGCCCAGCTCCGGCGGCATCGCGCTGGCGCAGCTGTTAGGCATCAAAGAGGCGCGCGCGGCCGACTTCACCGGCGTGGCGCTCAATTCCGCCCGCTATATCCACCTGCTGGCCGAGATCGAGAAACGGGTGTTCGCCGACCGCGCCGATTACCTGGGCGACCCGGACTTCGCCAAGGTGCCGGCGGCCGAGCTGACCGATCCGGCCTATCTCAAGCGCCGCGCGGCGGAGATCAATCCGACGGCGATCTCGCCGACGCCGGACATCAAACCGGGGCTGGAGAACCATCAAACCACCCATTTCTCCATCGTCGATAAATGGGGCAACGCGGTGGCCAACACCTACACGCTGAACTTCGACTTCGGCAGCGGCGTGGTGGTGAAGGGCGCGGGCTTCCTGCTCAACGACGAAATGGACGATTTCAGCGCCAAGCCCGGCGTGGCCAACGCTTTCGGCGTGGTGGGCAAGGACGCCAACGCCATCGCGCCGGGCAAGCGCATGCTATCGTCGATGTCGCCGACCATCGTCACGCGCGACGGCAAGGCCACGCTGGCCATCGGCACGCCGGGCGGCTCGCGCATCTTCACCTCCATCTTCCAGGTGCTGAACAATCTGTACGACTACAAGCTATCGCTGAAGGATGCGGTGGCGGCGCGGCGGGTGCACCACCAGCTGCTGCCCAAGGACACGATTTTCTACGACGACTACGCGCCGCTGAAGGGCAAGACGGCCGACGCGCTGCGCGCCATGGGTTATGAGCTGAAAGACCAGGGCTGGCGCATGGGCGACATCCAGGCGGTGTGGGTGGACGGCGACAAGGCGGAAACCGCCTCCGATCCGCGCGGCCGCGGCGTGGGCATTGTGGTGGACGAGTAAGGCCCGCCGCGGCTAAGGCTCGATGTTGGACCCATAAGACTAAATAAAGAGGTTGCGCTATGCAGTACCAAACCGTGTTGAGCGATGTGGCGGACGATGCCGTCCGCGCGGCGATAGGCGCGCCGCTGCGGGCGTATAACGAAAGCCAGATGGGGGGAAGGGATTATCTTCCCTTGGTCATCAGCGTGATGAACGAGGCGGGAGAGATCGAAGGCGGCCTGTGGGGCCATACCTGTTTCGGCTGGCTGTACACCCAGCTTTTGGCCGCGCCATCCGAGGCCCTGGGACAGGGGCTGGGGAAAAGGCTGATGGAGGAGGCGGAAGCCGAGGCCAGGGCGCGCGGCTGCATCGGCGCCTGGGTGGACACCCATAGCTTCCAGGCGCCGGAATTTTATGAAAAGCTGGGCTACCAGCGCTTTGCCGAACTGAGCGATTACCCACCCGGCCACAGCCGCATTTTCTACAGCAAGCGGCTGGACGGCAAGGCGGAGCTGGACGCGGCGCCGCGGCTGCTGCAAGGCGAGCGCTTGCGTTTGCGGGCCTCTGCGCTGTCCGACGCCGAGACGTTCTACCCTTGGGCGCGGGACGAGCGGGTGATGCGCTACATGGAGTGGCCCATGCCGCAGTCGATAGCCGAGACGCGCGCCTTCTTCCGCGGCAATGCCGAGCGCTGGCGCGAGGGCGACTGCCACTGGATGATAGAAGACGCGGCCAGCGGCCTGGCTTATGGCAGCCTGGGCTGCCGCATCGCCGGCCATCAGGCGGATTTCGGCTATTTGCTGGCTCCGGAAGCCTGGGGGCGTGGCATCGCCACCGAAGCCTCCGCGCTGTTGCTGGAATGGCTGCGCGGCCGACCGGAAATCGAAAGGATTTGCGCGACGACGGACATCGACAACCTGTCGTCGCAGCGGGTGCTGGAGCGGCTGGGGCTGAGCCGCGAGGGGGTATTGCGCAAGGCCAAGCGCCGGCCGCAGCTGGGCAATGCGGCGCGCGACGCCGCGATCTATGGCTGGGCGCGGGAGTAAATCATTTATCTGATTTAAGATTGTATCAATTTGGATATTCTGCTTGTCCCTTGCCGGGGCTCTCGGCTACAACGCTAGGTATGAGTACCTAGCAGTCGGGAGCCTCGCGTGTACCAATTCCTCGCCCAATTCAGCATTCGCGCCAAGATTTTCGGCTTGATCCTGCTTGGCATCGCCGCCGCCTTGATCATAGGCGTGAACGGCATCACAGGCACCAGCAGCATGTATCAGCTCACCGCGGACATGCACGACAATATGCTCAAGCCCGTGTATCTGCTTGGCCAGGCCAGAAAGTTCGCGCTGTATATCAGCCGCGGCGATTATCGCTATATCGCTGAAACCGAAAAGTCGGTGATGGACAAGGTGCTGGCCGATCGCAACAAATACATCGCGGAAATGACTAGCCGGCTGGATCAATATCGCAAGACCGATTTGACGCCGCCGGAGTTGGAGGCGCTCAAGCGTTTCGATGCCGCCTGGCCGGCGATGGAGGCGCCTTGCAAGAAGGTGCGCGAGCTCAGCTACACGGACACGGGCAACGGCGAGAACAATAAAAAGGCGCTGGACTTGATGCGGACCGAGTGTCGGCCGAAGTTTCAGGAAGTGGATGCCATCCTGACCGAGCTGTCGGACATCAATATCAAGCTGGCTGACAAGGCGCTGGAGGATGCGCAGGCGCAATATCACGCCGTGCGGACGATGGCGATTTCGGTGTTGGTAGTCGGCCTGGTCATTCTGATCGTGCTGGGGCTGATGGTGCAGAACGGCATCATCGCCAGCCTGGCCGAGGCCGGCGCGGCGATGGACAAGATCGGCGGCGGCGATCTGACCGGGCGGATAGAGCCGCGCGGCAAGGATGAAATCGCCAAGATGATGCACTCCTTGGCCGATACCCAGCAGCGTTTGCGCAGCGCGGTGGGCGAAATCATCCGCTCCGCCGGCACGGTGGCGGCCACCTCCGAGGAACTGGCCGCCTCTACCGAGCAAGTCAGCGCCAGCATAGGCCAGCAGGTCAACGCCACCTCCAGCGCGGCGGCGTCGATAGAGGAACTGACCGTCAGCATAGACCTGTGCGCCAGCAACGCCGCCGAGGCCAATCAGCAGGCGGTGGATGCCGGCCAGCAGGCCAAGGCCGGCAACAAGGAGGTGCAGGAATCCACCGTGCGGGTGCGCAAGGTCAATGACAGCGTGTCCCACTCCGCCGACAGCCTGGAGTCCTTGTCCGATCAGGCGCAGCAAATCGGCAGCATCGCCACCGTGATCAAGGACGTGGCCGATCAGACCAATCTATTGGCGCTCAACGCCGCCATCGAGGCGGCGCGGGCGGGCGAGCAGGGCCGCGGCTTCGCCGTGGTGGCGGATGAGGTGCGCAAGCTGGCCGAACGCACCACCACCTCGGCCCAGGAAATCACCAATATGATAGGCAAGATCCAGGACGGCGCGCGGCTGGCGGTGGACGGCATGCGCAGTAGTCGCCAGATCGTGGCCGATGTGGTGACGGCGGCGGAGAGCGCCTCCGGCACCATAGGCACGGTGGAAGAGCGGGCGGCCGGGGTGATGTCGGCGATCAGCGAGATCGCGCTGGCGGTGGGCGAGCAGCGCCAGGCCAGCACCGAGCTGGCGGGGCGGGTGGAGGCCATCGCCAATATGTCCAAGGAAAACGGCATCGCCGTAGACGTGTTCTCGCAGGCCACGCGCGAGCTGGCCATGGTGGCGGAGAAGCTGCAGCAGACTACCTTGGCCTTCCGGCTGGAGTAGCGGCTACATGCGTTGAAACAGATGGGCGTAGCTGCGGCTCACTTCCAATAGCGGGCCGTAGCCGCGCAGCTTCAGCATCAGGCCGCGTTCGCCGCGGCGCACCTCTTCAATCGCCGACACCCGCACCAGGGTGGCGCGGTGCACCTGCCAGAACTGGTCCGGGTCCAGCTGCGGCAGCAGGTCTTTCAGCGGCGTGCGGATCAGCGCCTCGCAGGCGGGCGTCTGCACCAGCGTGTATTTCTCGTCCGACTGGAAAAACAGCACCTCGTCGGCGTTGATCAGCCGCAGATGATTGCCCACCGAGGCGCGTATCCAGCGCAGGTATTCCGGCTTTTCCAACTGCTTGCTCAGCTTGAGCAGGGCGCCTTGCCAATCTTGCGGCGTGGGCTGTTGTTTCTGCTGCCAGCGCTGGCGGGTGCGGGCCAGCCTGTCGTCCTCCACCGGCTTGAGCAGGTAGTCGATGGCGCCCTCTTCGAAGGCGCGGATGGCGTATTGGTCGTAAGCGGTGACGAAAACCACCGGAAACTCGCCGCCCAGCTCCATCGCCGCCGCGATGCCGGTTTTCACCGGCATGGTGATGTCCAGGAACACCAGGTCCGGGCGATGCTCGCGCGCCAGCTCCACCGCCTGGCCGCCGTCCTGCGCCTCGGCGACGACGTCGATTTCCGGCCAGACCCGTTCCAGCGCCATGCGCAGCTGTTCTCGCATCAGCCGTTCGTCGTCGGCGATCAGGGCAGTGAGCGTGTTCATGGCGTTCCTCAAATCAGGGTGAAGGGCAGGGCGATGACAGCGAGCGTGCCGCCGGTTTCCGGCGCTTCCAGGCTCAGCTCGGCCTCGGCGCCGTATAGCATGGCCAGCCGTTCGCGGATATTGGCCAGGCCCATGCCTTGGCCGGGTTGCTCGGGGAAGCCCACCCCGTCGTCGCGCACCGCGACGCGCAGCTTGCCGTCCAGCACCTTGGCGTCCACTTCGATGGCGCCGCCTTCGGCCTTAGGCTCCAGGCCGTGCTTGATGGCGTTTTCCACCAAGGTTTGCAGCATCATCACCGGGAAGCGGGCATTTTGCAGCGAGGCCGGCACCAGCAGGCGCACTTGCAGCCGCTCTTCCATCCGCAATTGCATGATTTCCAGATAAGCGCGCGACAACTCCAGCTGCTGGCCCAGGCTGGTTTCGCCGGGCGAGTCGCGCCATTCCGGCAGCGAGGCGCGCAGGTAGCGGATCAGCGCCTTTTGCATCACCACGGCCTTGGCCGGCGCGGTTTCGGTCAGCTGGCACACCGAAGACAGGGTGTTGAACAGAAAGTGGGGCTCGATCTGCGCTTGCAGCGCGCTCATCCGCGTTTCCGCCAGCTGCCGCTTCAGGGCTTCCAGCTCGGCCTGCTGCTCCGCTTTTTCGCTGCGGGCGATGGCGCGGTCGGCCTCTTGCTCCGCCTGATGCTTGCCCAGCGCCAAAACTTTCACCAGGATGGCGACCAGGCTCAGCACCAGCATCAGGTGTTCGATATTGAGAATGCCGCCCAGCATCAGCGAGAGCAGAATGGTCAGCATCAAACGGCCCCAGCCCAGCCGCGCCACCATATCGACGAAGCCCCACCACCCCTTTTCTATCGTATCCAGAATCATGCTGAAATCGTCCCGCCATGGTTTGGCATTGTTTTGATTATCCAAGTTTGACCTCTTTGCGCGGCGCGGGCAGTTTGAAATGGGGGCGGCGGCTCAGTCGCTTGGGCAGGGAAAAGTCCAGCGACAGCCAGATCAGCGTGACGGGCACGATGACCGCATTGACGGCGAGGATGGTCAATAGCGCCGATGAAACAAGATGGCCCCAGTTAACGCCGCCGAGCGCGTTCATCCATTGTGTCCAGTACGTAGGCATATGATGGCAGAGCTGGATCAGAGCGTCCAACAAAGCGGCGATGTCGAAGGTATTCATGTCTGTGCTCCTGGTTGGTGTGTGATGTGACTGTAGGGGAGAGCGGGGGAGGTCGACATGGGCATGCGACGAGATGCGCAATGCATGGGATGAAATGCGTTTGGCGTGGATGAAATGCGGCGGCGGCCGGCGCCAAGCGCCAGATCCGCGATTCAGCCGGAGAAGCGCTCGCGCCATGCGCCGCGGGCGCGGCCAGAATCAATCCCGGCCGCGCCCGGCAAAGGCGCGCTTACAGCCCCAAGGCGCGTTCCAGCATCCGCATCTCGCTGCGCCAGGCCTGCTGCGCTTGCGGCTTCTGATGCTTGGGCTTGCGGCTCAGATCGGCCTCCAGCAGCGCTTCCAGCTCGCACCAGCGCCGCCATTGCTCGTCCGCTTGGGCGGAGGCTGCGGCGAGACTGTCGGCGAGACTGTCGGCGGGCGCGCTGGCTAGCGGCGCGGAGGCCGAGGCAGGCCGTGCGGCGGGCTCGAACAGGCTGGCGTAGGCGCTGGCGGCGTCGGGCCAGTCTTGCAGCCTGCCGTCTTTCAACACCCAGAAGCGGTTGCAGGCGGCTTCGATGAGCTCGCGGTCGTGCGACACCAGCAGCGCGCCGCCGGGGAAGGCCGCCAGCGCGTCGGCCAGCTCCTTTTTGCCGTCCAGGTCCAGATGGTTGGTCGGCTCGTCCAGCCACAGCAAGTGGTGGCTGGCCAGCGACAGGCCGAGGAACAGCAGCCGCGCCCGCTCGCCGCCGCTGAGCGTGTCCACCCGCTGGCCATGGCGGGCATAGGCGAAGCCCGCCGCGATCAAGGCCTGTTTGCGCGCGGTTTCCGGCAGCGGCGCCAATGGGTAGAGCGCGTCCAGCAAACTGGACTGGCCATCCAGCTGGCGCAGGTTCTGGTCGTAATAGGCGATGCTGGCGGCGGGATGCCAGCGCCAGCCGGGATTCGCCTCCCCGGATTGGATGTCGCGCCAGCACTGCCGCAGCAAGGACGACTTGCCCGCGCCGTTGGCGCCCAATAGCGCGATTTTGTCGCCGGGGCGCAGCCACAGCCCTTGGGCATGGAATAGCGGCGGCAGGCCGGGCGCGGCTAAGACCGGCAGCGCTTCCAGCGCCATCAGGCTGTCCGCGGACAGCGCCTGGCCGCGCAAGGCCAGCCGCCATGGGCTGCCGTGGCTGACGAAGGTTTGTTCGTCCTGCAGCTTGTCGATGCGTTTTTCCATAGACTTGGCTTTGCGCACCAGTTTTTCGTTGTCGTGCTCGCGTCCCCAGATGGCGAGGCGCTTGCTGCTGGCGGTCAGCCGGTCTATTTCTTTCTGCTCGCCGTCGCGGCGGGCTTGGGCGGCCAGGTCCGCCTCCGCCAGCGCCGCGCGCGCTTGGCTGCAAGGCAGAGCGAAGCGGTACAGCCTGGCGTCGCGCAGTATCCAGCTGCATTGGGTGACGCGGTCCAGCAGCCGGGCGTCGTGCGATACCAGGATGAAGCCGCCGCGCCAGCGGGAGAGAAAATCCTCCAGCCAAAGCAAGGAGGGCAGGTCGAGGTGGTTGCTGGGCTCGTCCAATAGCAGCAGATTGGGCTGGCGCAATGCGGCGCGCCCCAGCAACAGCCGGGTGTGCTGGCCGCCGCTCAGGTCGGACACCCGCGTGTTGGCTTGGCTGGCGAGCTCCAGCTCGGCGAGCAGGCTGTCCGCGCGCCAGGCCTGGCTGGCGTCATGCTCCAGCGCTTCCAGCAGCGCCTGGCGGGCGCTCAAGGCGCGCAGCCGTTCGGGCAGGTGTTGTTCGACGAATTGCAGCCGGCAGGCCGCCGCGTATTGCGTTTCGCCGCCATCGGGCTCGATCTGGCCGGACAGCAGTTTCAATAAAGTGCTTTTGCCGCAGCCGTTATGGCCGAGCAGGCCGATGCGTTCGCCTTGGCCGACGGTAAAGGACAGGTCTTGGAACAATGCGCCGTGGTCGGCGTTCAGGCGCAGGGATTGCGCGGAAATCAGGGTTGTCATGCTTGGCTCTCGCTTGCTCGGGACGTAGGCGTCCCTGTCAACAGGCGCGCTGGCGACAACGGGGATGAGTCGAGAAAGACTCTGGGGAAATAAAGAGTGGCTTGGCTCGAACCCGCTTATCGCAACGCGATGGATGGCAGGCAAGAGCTTTCAAATGCGCTTAACACGCGAGCCAGAATTTCCAGGCGCGCATCATCAACTATATTTACCTCCTTTCTTGATCAAGGGGTTGGAATTGGGTGATTCTAATTCTATCCAGACAGTTTATGCCAATAATTCATTTCTGCCGAGTTGCCCAAGTGCGCAGCGGCACGCCGCCGGCAATGCCGCGGCATTGCGGCGCCTTGTCGGCCGACATCAGCTTGAGTTCGCGGCCGGTCCAGGCCCAGCTGTAGCTGTCGCCGCAATCCCCTATGCCGCGCAGCTTGCCGTAGCTGGACAGCACGCCCTTGTCGAAACTGGCGTTCATCAGCTCGGCCGGCTGGCCGTCCTCATCTTTCAGCTTGAGCGGACGCGGGCGGTAGGGCGGCTTGTCATTGGCGAGCCAGGCCTGGAATCCGCCTTGATAGGCGCCGCGCGAGCACTCTCGCAACAGCAGCACTTGAGCGCCGCCCAGCCGGTACAGGCCGCTGTCGGGGTTTTCCGAGTCCGGCAGATCGCTCCAGCAATCGGCGGCCGTTTTGCGCGCCTCGCGCAATAGGGCGGGCAGCAGCGTTTTGTCTGCGGCTTGCGCAGGCGGCGTTTCGGCGGGGCGCAGCAGGGGCGCGGGCAGGGCGGGGAGCGCCGCGGCGTCGGGTTTGCCGCCTTTTTTCACCAACGCGCCGGCCGTGCCGACGCGGCCTTGGGCGTCGTCCATTTTCAGCAGCGCCGCTTTCAGGCCGGCCAGCGACAGGGTCCATTGGTGGCGGCCGTCGTTGAGCACGGCGCTGTCGGCATTGAGCATCTCCGGCAGCAATTGCTTCATTTGCGCCGCGGAAAGCGCCTGTTCCGGGGCCAGGCCGCGCCAGTTCAGCTTGCCGGCTTTCAGGGTCAGCTTGCCTACTTTGCCGTCGTCCGGGTCTGCCACTTGCAAGAGCCCGGTCAGCGCCGCGCCTGGGCCGGCGTCGCGGCTCAGCAGCAGGCTGACGGGGTTGTCGCTGTCCTGGCTCTGGGTGCCGTTGGCTTCGCAATGGCGGGTATTGTCGCAGGCGATTGCCCAGTCCTGGAATTCGTAAACCTTGGCCATGGCGGCCGGCGACAGGGCTAGCAGCAGGGGCACCAGCGCGAAACGCGTCATGATCGTCCTTTGAAGGATGCTGTAGGCATGGCGAGTATAGGTCTTTGCGGCGAAGCGCTCCAGCATTAGCCGCCGAACAGGCCCGGCGGCTCGCTGCGCTCCAGTTCGAAGCGCAGCAGCGCCGCCTTCAGCGGCAAGCCGCCCGCATAGCCGGTGAGGCTGCCGTCCGCGCCCAGCACCCTATGGCAGGGCACGATCAGCGCGATCGGGTTGGTGGCGTTGGCGCGGCCGATGGCGCGCGCGCCGTCGGGGTGCGCCAAGGCGCGCGCCAGTTCGCCGTAGCTCATCGTGCTGCCGTAAGGAATGCGCCGCAACGCCGCCCATACCTGCTGCTGGAAGGGCGTGCCGTCTGCGGCCAGGGGCAGGTCGAAATCGCGGCGCTGGCCGGCTTCATATTCGGCCAGCTGGCACGCCGCCTCTGCCAGCGCCGCGTCGTCGCGCGGGCAGGCGTGTTCGGCCAATTGCTTGGGCGAGGGGTTGAAGATCAGCCGCGTCAGCGCGCCGTCGCGGTTCAGCCAGGCGGCGACGGGGCCGAAGCGGGTATCGATCAGGCCATGGACAGTGGAGCGGGGAGCATGGGGCATAGGTTTTTTCCGGTTCAGCGGGCGGGGCGGGCTGGGCAGGCCTCGTCGCAAACCTGTTTCAGGGTGTTTCTGAGCCATTGGTGGGCCGGGTCCGCGTCCATGCGCGGGTGCCACAGCATGGAGACGGTGATCTCCGGCACATCCAGCGGCAAGGGGAAGCTGACGAGCCCGTCCAGCAGATAGCCGGTATGGCGCGAGGGCACGACGGCGATCAGCTCGTCGGCGCGGGCCAGCGCCAGGGCGGCGGAAAAACCGCTGACGGTGACGGCGATGTCGCGCTGCAGCCCGAGCAGCGTCAGCGCCCGGTCTACGCGGCTTTCTCCCTGTTCGCGCCGCGCCACCAGGATGTGGCGGCCGGCGGCGAAGCTTTCCGCCGTGACTTCTCCTTCGGCCAGCGGATGCGATGGCCGCACCACGCCGACGAAGCGGTCGCGGAACAGCGCGCGCGCCCGCAGTTCCGGCCCGGCGGTGTGGCCGATGACGCCGGTCTCCAGGTCCACTTCGCCCTTGCGCAGCGGTTCGCTGTCCTTGTCCAGCTTCAGCACAAAGCGCAGCCGCGCGCCGGGGGCTTCCGCATGCAGCCGGGCGATCAACCGCGGACCGAAGTTCTCGGCGAAGCCATCGGTGGCGCGCAGGGTGAAGGTGCGTTGCAGCGCGGCCAGATCCAGCGCGGGAGGCGGGCCGAGCGCGGCCAGCGCCGCGCGCAGCAGCGGACCCACTTGCTCGCGCAGCGCCTGCGCGCGCGGCGTGGGCGTCAGGCCGCGGCCGGCGCGCACCAGCAGCGGGTCGCCGGTGGTTTGGCGCAGGCGCGCGAGGGCGCGGCTCATCGCCGACGGGCTGAGCCGCAGCCGGCGGGCGGCGCGCGCCACGCTGCCTTCGGCGAGCAGCGCGTCCAGCACGATCAGCAGGTTCAGGTCTGGCGTCGTCATGGCCTCACCGTACCACATCCTGATATGGCGTGGCATGCACTTATAAAGTGCAATTGATGCGTCTTCCGCCTGCATGGCGCGCGGCTTACGCTGTGAGGCAGATAAGGCAAACGGGAGAGCAAGATGAAACAACGAACCACGCCGCGCGGCGGCATGGCCGCCCTGTCGCTGGCGATGCTGCTGGCCTCGCTTGGAACCAGCATCGCCAATGTGGCGCTGCCTGCGCTGTCCTTGCGATTCAGCGTGTCCTTCCAGCAGGTGCAATGGGTGGTGTTGGCCTATCTGCTGGCCAGCACCGCCTTGATCGTCGGCGCGGGGCGGCTGGGCGATCTGATGGGCCGGCGGCGCTTGTTGCTGGGCGGCCTGCTGCTGTTCGCGGCGGCCTCGCTGGCCGCCGGCCTGGCCGCGTTTCCGCTGCTGGTCGCCACGCGCGCCGCGCAAGGGCTGGGCGCGGCCGTGATGATGGCGCTGAGCATGGCCTTCGTCGCCGACATCCTGCCCCAGGAGCGCATTGGCCGCGCCATGGGCTGGCTGGGCACCATGTCGGCGGTGGGCACCGCGCTCGGCCCCTCGCTGGGCGGCGCGATGATCGCGGCCTGGGGTTGGCGCAGCATTTTCTTCTTGCTGGCCGCCTTGGCCGCGGCGGCCTGGGCGCTTGCCTGCCATAGCCTGCCGGAAGATGAAGGTTCTAGGCCGCGCGGCAAGGCCGGTTTCGATCAGGCCGGCACCGCCTTGCTGGCGCTGGCCACGGCGAGCTACGCGCTGGCCATGACCACGGGCCGCGGCCATTTCGGCGCGCAGAACGCCGCCTGGCTGGCGGCGGCGCTGGCCGGGGGCGCGGCCTTCGTCTGGCGGCAACGGCGGGCCGCATCGCCGCTATTGCGGCTGGACATGCTGCGCGATCCGGGCCTGAGCGGCGGCATGGCGATGAGCGGCCTGGTGGCGGCGGTGATGATGGCTACGCTGGTGGTCGGCCCGTTTTACCTGGCGCGCGGCCTTGGGCTGAATATGGCCGAAGTGGGGCTGGTGATGTCGGCCGGACCGGCGCTGTCTGCCCTGTCCGGTCTGCCGGCGGGCATGGCGGTGGACCGCTTTGGCGCGCGGGGCATGGCCTTGGCCGGCTTGCTTGCCATGCTGGGCGGCGCCGTCGCCTTGAGCCTGACGCCGGCCGGCTGGGGCGTGCCGGGTTATCTCGCGGCGCTGCTGATGCTGACGGCGGGCTATGCCCAGTTCCAGGCGGCCAACAATACCCAGGTGATGGCGAGCAGCGGCGCTAACGGGCGCGGCCTGGTGTCCGGCCTGCTCAATCTGGCGCGCAATCTCGGCCTGTTGACCGGAGCCGGGGCGATGGGCACGGTGTTCGCCGCCGCGGCCGGAACGGACAAGCTGGCGACGGCCGCGCCGGAAGCCATCGCCCGCGGCATGCATGCGGCCTTCGCCGTCTCGGCCGGTTTGATCGCCTTGGCCGTGCTGATCGCGCTGGGCAGCATCTTGCCCGCGCTGAGCGCCGCCGTGGGGCGGGAGGCCAGGCGGGACGCGCGTTAGCCGCTTGCCGCCGCTGCCGCTTCCGCCTAGCATGTTTTGGCAGTAGGTCCGTGCCGCGGGGCATGGGTGAATCGGCGCCGCGGCCAAGCGCGGCAAGGGGGCAAAATGCATGGGATCGCGAACGGAGTCGTCGCGCTGGTGGCGTTGCTGCACGTCTATTTTCTGGTGCTGGAAATGTTTCTGTGGGACAAGCCGCTGGGCATGAAGACTTTCCGGCTGACGTCGCAGCGGGCGCGCGACACCAAGGCCCTGGCCGCCAACCAGGGGCTGTACAACGGTTTCCTCGCCGCCGGCCTGCTATGGGGGCTGTGGCTGGGCGCGGCCGGTTTCCAGATCAAGCTGTTCTTCCTGGGCTGCGTGCTCGTGGCAGGCGTGTTCGGCGCGCTGACGGTCAACCGGCGCATCTTGTTTGTGCAGGGGCTGCCGGCGGCGTTGGGCATGGTTTTGCTGTGGCTGGGTTGAGCGGCTCAGCTGGCTGCGGAGGGCGCGTATGATTCCCGAAATAAGCCTCCGGGGCAGGGTGCTGGATCGCAAGATCCAGCCTGTGCTGATTGTGTTCAATGCCCAGGGCTTATCGGCGCGGCGAAACGATGTCTACTTGTGGCGCGTGCGGCTGGAAGAGATCGCGTCGGTGCGCATGATCAGGGGGCGCCGCCTGTTTGGCCTGTTTCCATTGGGGTGGTGGCTGGTGGTGGAAAGCCGAGGTGGCGAATGCCATGCGCTATCTGGCGTGGAGTTCGATAAAGGCGATCTCGCGCTCTTGGTGGAGCGGATCAACGACACCCTCTCTGCGCGAGGCTGGCTCAGTTAGTCCGCTCCAGCTCCTGCAAAAATCTTTCCAGCACCAGATTGGCGCGCCGCCCCTTGCGCACCGCCATCGCCAGCGGCGCGTCGTAGAAGCAGACATCCGGCAGCAGCGGCCGCATCTGGCCCTGGGCTACCCAGGCGGCGGCGAAGTGGTCCGGCAGGTAGCCGATGTAGCGGCCGCTGAGAATCAGAAAGGCGATGCCTTCGCGGTCGGAGGCGGTGGCGGCGGGGCTAAGCCGCTGCTGCAAGGCCTGAGCTTGCGGCGGCAGCCGGTAGCCGGGCGCAACGGCGTTGGCGGCGGCGAGGTCCACTTCGCTCAGGGCGTGGTCCGGGCGGCTGAACAGCGGATGCTCGCGGCTGCAATACAGCTGCGAGCGCTCGTCGTATAGCGGCAGGTAATCCAGCCCGGACAAAGGCTGGATCAGCGGCACCACGCCGGCGTGCAGCTGGCCGTCCAGCAGGCCGGTTTCGATGTCGCTGGGCGTCATCATGCCGATGGAGATCTTCACTTCCGGGCCTTGCTCGCTCAACGCTTTGAGCGCGCCGGTGACGCGCATCCTGGGCAGCGTGACCAGATTGTTGACGATGCCGATGTTCAACTCGCCGCGCAGCTGGCGGTGCAGCAGGTTCACCTCGCCGCGGAAATCTTCCAGCGCCGCCAGCAGCGTGTGGCTGGCGCGCAGCACCTCGCGGCCTTCGTCTGTCAGCGCGAAGCCGGCGCGGCCGCGCTGGCACAGCCGGATGCCGAGGCGCTTTTCCAGATCGCCCATCTGCAGGCTGATGGCGGAGCGGCTGATGCCCAGCACGCCCTCGGCGGCGGAAAAGCCGCCGCACTCGGCCACCGCGCGGAACAGCCGCAGCAGCCGGATATCGAAATCGCTGACTTGTCCCAGCGCGGGTTTCATAAGTTGAGTTCTTATTTATCTGAACATAAGAAAGATAGCATTTAACTCACGCAATGTCCGCGGCA
The DNA here is from genome assembly GCF_024207115.1 of Chromobacterium sp. IIBBL 290-4. Taxonomy (NCBI): domain Bacteria; kingdom Pseudomonadati; phylum Pseudomonadota; class Betaproteobacteria; order Neisseriales; family Chromobacteriaceae; genus Chromobacterium; species Chromobacterium sp. IIBBL 290-4. The sequence goes on along the minus strand of NZ_CP100128.1, from coordinate 178,427 downwards.
TGCTGTGTCCATATCTCCGCACACAGGCGCCCGACATGAACCCGCTCACCACCCGTTCCGAATTCGACCATTTAAACCTGCGCGCGCACTGGATGCCGTTCAGCGCCAACCGCAATTTCCAGCGCGATCCGCGGCTGATCGTCGCCGGCGAAGGCAATTATCTGATCGACGCCGACGGCCGCCGCATCTTCGACAGCCTGTCCGGCCTGTGGTGTTGCGGCGCCGGCCACAGCCGCAAGGAGATCGCCGAGGCGGCCTACCGCCAGCTGTCGACGCTGGATTACTCGCCCGGCTTCCAGTTTGGCCACCCCCTGTCGTTCTGGCTGGCCGAGCGGCTGGCGGCGATGGCGCCGGGCGAGCTGAACCACGTGTTCTTTACCAACTCCGGTTCCGAATGCGCCGACACCGCGGTGAAGATGGCGCGTGCCTACTGGCGGCTGAAGGGGCAGGCGTCCAAGACCAAGCTGATCGGCCGGGCGCGCGGCTACCACGGCGTCAACGTCGCCGGCACCAGCCTGGGCGGCATCAACGGCAACCGCAAGCTGTTCGGCCCCTTGATGGACGTCGACCACCTGCCGCACACGCTGCTGCCGGCCAACGCTTTCAGCCGCGGCCTGCCGGAGCAGGGCGCGGAGTTGGCGGACGATCTGCTGCGGCTGATCGAGCTGCACGACGCCTCCAATATCGCCGCGGTGATCGTGGAGCCGATGGCAGGCTCGGCCGGCGTCATCGTGCCACCGAAGGGCTATCTGCAACGGCTGCGGGAGATTTGCAGCCAGCACGGCATCCTGCTGATCTTCGACGAGGTGATCACCGGCTTCGGCCGTACCGGCGCCATGTTCGGCGCGGATTACTTCGGCGTGACGCCGGACATCATGAACGTGGCCAAGCAGCTGACCAACGGCGCGCTGCCTATGGGCGCGGTCATCGCCAGCAGCGAAATCTACGAGGCCTTTATGGCGCAAAGCACGCCGGAGTACGCGGTGGAGTTCGCCCACGGCTACACCTATTCCGCCCATCCGGTGGCCTGCGCGGCGGCATTGGCGGCGCTGGACGTGCTGGAGAACGAGAACCTGGTGGCCAGGGCCGCCGAGCTGGCGCCGCATTTCGAGCGCGGCATCCACGGCCTGAAAGGCTTGCCGCATGTTGTCGACATCCGCAATTGCGGCCTGGCCGGCGCGGTGCAGATCGCGCCGCGCGGCGGCGACGCCATCGTGCGGCCGTACGAGGCGGCGATGGCGCTGTGGCGCAAGGGCTTCTACGTCCGCTACGGCGGCGACGCGCTGCAGTTCGGCCCGCCGTTCACCACCACGCCGCAGGAGCTGGACAGCCTGTTCGACGCCGTCGGCGAGACGCTGGCCAAGCTGGCCTGAAGCGATTTCCCATTGAGATAAAGAGAAGCTGAAATGACGATTGTGCAACACCTGATCCACGGCGAAGCCTGCGACGGCGGCAGCCGCCGCGCGCTGGTATTCAACCCCTCCACTGGCGTAGCCATCGCCGAGGTGCAACTGGCCGACGCCACCACCGTGGCGCAGGCGGTGGCGGCCGCCCAGGCGGCGTTTCCGGCCTGGCGCGACACGCCGCCAGCCAAGCGGGCGCAGGTGCTGTTCCGCTTCAAGCAGCTGCTGGAGCAGCATGAGACCGAGATCGTGCCGCTGATCAGCCGCGAGCACGGCAAGACCCTGGAAGACGCCGCCGGCGAGCTGAAGCGCGGCATCGAGAACGTCGAATACGCCTGCGCCGCGCCGGAGCTGCTGAAGGGCGAGTACAGCCGCAACGCCGGCCCCAATATCGACGCCTGGAGCGATTTCCAGCCGCTGGGCGTGGTGGCCGGCATCACCCCGTTCAACTTCCCGGCCATGGTGCCGCTGTGGATGTATCCGCTGGCCATCGCCTGCGGCAATACCTTTGTGCTGAAGCCGTCGGAGCGCGATCCCTGCTCCACGCTGCTGATCGCCCGCCTGCTGCACGAGGCCGGCTTGCCCAAGGGCGTGCTCAATGTGGTGCATGGCGACAAGGAAGCGGTGGACGCGCTGTTGGCCGCGCCGGAGGTCAAGGCCGTCAGCTTCGTCGGCTCCACGCCGATCGCCGAATACATCTACGCCGAGGGCAGCCGCCGCGGCAAACGGGTGCAGGCCCTGGGCGGCGCCAAGAACCACGCGGTGGTGCTGCCGGACGCCGATCTCGACAACACCGTCAGCGCCCTGATGGGCGCGGCCTACGGCTCCTGCGGCGAACGCTGCATGGCGATATCGGTTGCTGTCTGCGTCGGCGACCAAGCCGCCGACGCGCTGATCGCCAAGCTCACGCCGCAGATCCAAGCCTTGAAAGTGGGGCCGGGCACCTCGCCGGGCCTGGACATGGGCCCGCTGGTGACGCGCGCCCATCTGGACAAGGTGAGCGGCTACATCGCCGACGGCGTGGCGGCCGGCGCGGCGCTGGTGGTCGATGGCCGCGGCATCCAGGTGCCGGGCCATGAGGGCGGCTTCTTCCTCGGCGGCTGCCTGTTCGACCGGGTGACGCCGCAGATGCGCATCTACCAGGAAGAAATCTTCGGCCCGGTGTTGTGCGTGGTGCGCGTGAACAGCCTGGAAGAGGCCATCGCGCTGATCAACGCCCACGAATACGGCAACGGCACCTGCATCTTCACTCGCGATGGCGAGGCGGCGCGTCTGTTCGCCGACACGGTGGAAGTGGGCATGGTGGGCATCAACGTGCCGCTGCCGGTGCCGGTGGCCTACCACAGCTTCGGCGGCTGGAAGCGGTCCTTGTTCGGCGACTTGCACGCCTACGGCCCGGACGGCGTGCGTTTCTACACCCGGCGCAAGGCGATAACCCAGCGCTGGCCGCAGCGCGCCAGCCACGAGGCCTCGCAGTTCGCCTTCCCCAGCTTGTAGCATGGCCTAGGCTTTTCCCCTCTCCCCAACCCCTCTCCCGCCAGGGGAGAGGGGCTTCCCTGCGGCAAAAACATGGCGCAAACCGACCTGGGCTGGGCGCAAGCCTTGTTTCAACCCCGTAGCACGGGTGGCCATGGCCATACCGCGGCCCGTTTAATCGCACCGGCATCGCTAGCGGGTATGACCTTCGGCCAAGCCGCGCTACGGGGCTGGCGGTTGGCGTAATCCGCGCCATGGCCTAGCGTTTGCGGGGATATGGTTTTGGCGATGAGTCGGTTCGGGATCGGTGGGCAACCCTGTCGACATTCCCCCCTCTCCCCTTGTGGGAGAGGGGCCGGGGGAGAGGGGGCGGTTTGCCGAGCATGCGCTATGCTGCAATTCCCAATGTCATGATTTAGGAGCCGCCATGCCGAATACGATACGCCTGCACCGCGTGCTGCGCGCGCAGCCGGAGCGCGTCTACCGCGCCTTTCTCGATCCGCTGGCGCTGGCCAAATGGCTGCCGCCCGAAGGTTTCGTCTGCCGGGTGCTGGAGCATGATGCCCGCGTCGGCGGCGGCTATAAAATGGAGTTTCTCGCTTTCGCCAGCGGGCAGGTCCATGCTTTTGGCGGGCGATACCTGGAGCTGGAAACGGCTGCGCGCATTCGCTACAGCGACCGTTTTGAAGACGCCGGCTTGCCGGGCGAGATGATGACTACCATTGTCTTGCAGGCGCTGGACTGCGGCGTGGATGTGTCGATTACTCAGGAAGGCATTCCCGACGCGATTCCGCCGGAAAACTGTTATCTAGGCTGGCAGCAATCGCTGAACCAGCTGGCCAGGCTGGTGGAGGCCGATGCCGGCGCGTGATCCAAGGGCTGTTGAAAAGCAAAAGGCCGGGGCAACCCGGCCTTGGCGTTTAGTCAGGCATTCCCTTAGTTGGCTGGCGCCCAAGGGTCGCCGGCGCTGGGCACATTGCCCTGGCTCCACCATTTGGCGCAGTACTTCTTGCCCTGGTACAGCGCGCAGGCGCCGCCGTTGTAGACGGTGCCGGCGGACCAGTTCTGCTGCGCGCCGCCTTGCTGCTGCCAGACCGCGGCCTGGCCCGGCGTGTCGCCCTGGGTCCACCATTGCGCTTTCCATGTCGCGCCGGCGTAGCTGACCAGGTTGCCGGACAGGTAGATCTGGCTGGCCGACCAGGCTTGGCCATTGACCGGGCCGCCATTGCCGGAACTACCGCCGCCGTAGCTCGGATCTTGGGTCACGCCGCTGCCCCAATGGTTTTTGGCGGCGGTCTTGAAGGCATTGCTGAAGGCGTAGGCGGTTTGGCTGATGCCGGAGCAAGCGGGGCCGACGGTGGCGGCATTGCCGGGGCAGGCCTGATCGCGGCTGATGGACCACATGGACAGCGTGCCCAGGCCGTTGCCGGAGGCGAAGGCGGACAGGCTGGCGGCATTGGCCAGGGTGAAGGTTTCCGGCCGAGTGTCGTTGAGGCCGACCATGGGCGTGACGCCTATCTTGGTCCACAGCTGGGCGGCGGAGAGCGTCTGGCCGCGGGCCTTGTAAGCCGCATCCAGCTGGCCGTACAGAGCCTGGGCCGCCTGCTTGGCCGCCGCGCCCATATCGCTGTTGCGCTGGCCGTAGTCCATCGCCATCACATTGACGGTGTCGAGCGTGGTTCCGCTTTTCAGCGCCGCGTTCAGCACATTGAGCCCGTCCTGGGTCAGGCCGTAGGGCATCACCGGCAGGGTCAGCGATACATGCAGCGTCTTGCCCTTGGCCTGGTAGCTTTTCTGCAGCGCCGCCACGGCGGCGAAGTTGCGCTGATTGGCCGCGGCGTCGGTCTGGGCGGTGCCTTCGATGTCGAAGTCGATGCGGTTGAGCTGGTAGGCGTCCAGCACCTTTTGGTAAGCCGCCTGCAGCGCGGCGGGAGTGGAGCAGGCCTGCTGCAGCGGCAGGCCGTTGGCGCCGCCGAAGGACACCATCACCTCGCCGCCTTTGGCGCGGAAATTGGCTATGCCGGAGGCGATGGCCGCCATCTGGGTGTCGGCGGCGTTGCCGGGAATCGGCATCACGCCGCCCCAAGACGGGTTGCAACCGTTCTGGGCGGTGACGAAGGCCAGGGTGAACTGCTGGATGCCCTGGTTGACGCCTATCTTGTCGATCTGCGGCGTCGGCCACAGCGTGACATCCACATAGGGGGCGAACACGCCGGCATGGGCGATGGGGCTGGCGAGGCCGGTCAATGCGGCAGCCAGCGCGGAGAGGGCGATGAAGGGTTTCATCTGATCGATACCTTAAGCAATACGCCGCCGCGGCGGCGATATGTTTTATTTTGTTTATAAAACTGCTGATATTTTTCAGCCTTGCTTAATATACTCGCTTGGAGTGAAAACTCAATGACGGTAATGACAAACGCGCCTCGGTGCGAGGCGCGTTTGGGGGCGAGGGCGCGGCATGTCAATCCAGCGGCCAGGGCAGGGTTTTGGCTTGGGTTTCCAACGCCTCGGGTTCCAGCGGGGCCGGCTGGTTCAGGGTATCGACGGCGCGCCACCAGGTTTCGGTCTTGTCTGCGCGCGCGGGCTCCTGCGGCTGGCCTTGGCGCGGCATCAGCAGCCGGACATCGCGCCGTTCGGACAGCGCCAGCAGCGTTTCCGCCGGCTCGTCCCAGGCGTGCATCGCCAGGTTGAACGTGCCCCAGTGCACCGGTAGAAACGCGCCGCCGCCCAGCATGTCCAGCGCTTCCAGCGCATTGGCCGGCCCCAGGTGGATGTCGCCCCAGGCCGGGTGGTAAGCGCCTATTTCCAGCATCACCAGATCGAATGGGCCCATCCGCTCGCGTATCTCCTCGAATTGGCGGGTCAGGCCGGTATCGCCGCTGAAGAACACCGAATGCCTGGGCGTGCGGATGGATAGCGAGGACCACAGCGTGGCGTTGCGGTCTTTCAGGCCGCGGCCGGAGAAATGCTGCGAGGGCGTGGCGGTGACGGTGAGTTCCGAGCCGGGATGCCGGTAGCTCTCCCACCAGTCCAGTTCGATGATGCGCTCGGGCGGCACGCCGAAGGCTTCCAGATGCGCGCCGACGCCCAGCGAGGTGACGAAGGGCGCGCCGGTCTGGGCCAGAACGCGGATGGTGGGGTAGTCCAGATGGTCGTAATGGTCGTGCGAGACCAGGATCGCATCCAGCGGCGGCAGCTCCTTCAGCTTGACCGGAGACGGCTGGAAGCGCTTGGGGCCGGCCAGGCGGGTGGGCGAGGCGCGGCTGCCCCAGACCGGATCGGTCAGCAGCCGCAGGCCGTCGATCTCGATCAATACGCTGGAGTGGCCCAGCCAGGTGGCGCGCAGGCCGGACTCCGGCGGTTTGCGCCAGTCGTGGCGCGGGTCATGCGTGGGGAGGGGGCCGGCGGGAACGCGCCGCTCGCCGCCGCACAGGAAGTCGCGCAGCGAGGGCATGGCCGCGCCGGGATCGCGGCGGCCGGGGCCGGTGGGCTGGGTGTTGGCGAAGCCGCTGCCGTTCCAGCGCGGCGAGTTTTGCATCCGCTCCAAGCGGATGCCCTTCGATTTCTTGCCCAATGCCTTCATCTTCGCCTCCTCGGCCGCTTTAGCTGCCAATGTAGCCAGCGCCGGCCGGAGTGTCGAGCCGGAATGGACGAGCGCGCATTGCCTATACTGTTTGGATGTCGTGTTTGGGCGAAACCGGATGCGAGGAGGGCGCATGGACCAGGATGTGGAAGAAGTCTTGCTGAGCTTGGCGGAACAGGCCGGCTTGCCGGCTTTCTCGGTGCGGGACATGGTCGCGGTGCAAAGAGCCCTGCACCCCCGCGCCAGTCTGCTTTACTGGGCGGTGGTCGATTTCAGCCTGCCGTCCAGCGAGGAGCGCTTATTCGTCTTCGATACCCTGGAGTGCGGCGTGCAGCGCTTCCTGGTGGCGCATGGCGCGGGACGGGAGCGGAACGCCAACCTGGCCATGGCCTCGGACTTTTCCAACGATCCTGCGTCCAATGCCTCCTGCCTGGGGGTATGCCGGGCGGCGGAGATGTTCGACGGGCCGGAGGGCGTGTCATTGCGGCTGGATGGCTTGCAGCCCGGCAACGCGAATATGCGCGCGCGCAATCTGGTGATGCATGGCGCGGCATTCGCTTCGCGGACCTTTTTGAACGACAACGGCATCCTGGGCCGCTCGGACGGCAGCTTGGCGGTGGACCCGCAGTTCGCGCGCGGACTGATCAATATGCTGCATGGCGGCTCCTACTTGCATTGCATCGCCAAGCGCGCCTGAGTCAGGGACTCAGCTGCTTCAACGCTTCCATGGTGTGGTAGAAGGCGTGGTCCAATTGGTCCTGCAATTTGGCGGCGTCGGCGATGTCGGCGTTCTTGCCCAGTTTTTCCAAGGTCTGGCATAGCGAGGACAGCGGCAGCGCGCCTATGCTGGCCGAGCTGTTCTTTAGCGCGTGGGCCTGCCGGAACAAGGCCGGGCCGTCGTCGGCGGCGATAGCCTGGCGGATGCCGGCCAGCATGGCCGGGCTCTCCTGCAGCCAGGCGGCCAGCATCTTTTCAAGCAGGTCGGAGCGGATGGCATGAATGGCGTTGTGGGTGGCCGGGTCCAGCCAGAGCGTTTCCGCTTCCTCTTGATGGATGCATTCCAGATCCAGCGGCAACCAGCGCGACAGCGCTTCGGCTAACTGCTGCTGGTTGAACGGTTTGCTCAAATAGTCGTCCATGCCGGCATCCAGGCAGCGCTCCCTTTCGCCCACGCCGGCGTTGGCCGTCAGCGCGACGATGGTCAGGCGGCTGGTTTGGCCGTTTTCGCCGGCCCGGATGGCGGCCGTGGTCTGCCAGCCGTCCAGCACCGGCATTTCGCAATCCATCAGCGCCAGGTCGTAAGGGCTTTCCGCCAGCGCCGCCAGCGCCAGCTCGCCATTGCGCGCCAGCGTGAAGGTGCAGCCCAGATTGGTCAGCATGGCGCCGGCCAGCTCCTGATTGACCATATTGTCCTCAACCAGCAGCACGTGGCCGCGCAGCCGGACGCATCGGGGCGTAGCTTCCTCGGATGCCGCCGGCCCTTCCGCCTCCAGCCTGAGCAGCGCATTGAGCAATTCTGAGCGGCGCACCGGCTTGGACAGCACTTGCTTGGCCAGCTGCATGGCGCGGTTGACCTGCAGGAAGTCATCGGCGGCGGAGCTGAGCAGTATGGCCGGCGGCGCGCGCTCTCCCAGGCGTTCATGGACTTGCTGAAGCAGCATCAGCCCATCGGTGTCCGGCATCATCATGTCGGTGAGGATCAGATTGAATGGGTCGCCGCTTTGCTCGTCCAGCAATTTCAGCGCCTGGGCCGCGTCATTCGCCGCGCGCACCTGGCAATGCCAGGAGGCCAGCTGGTGCTGCAGGATTTCCAGATTGGTGGGGTTGTCGTCCACGACCAGCGCGCGGATATGGCTGAGGTCGGCGGCCGCGGGCGGCGGGGACTGGCGAGGCGCGCGGGGCAGGCTCAGCGTGAAGTGGAATTCCGAGCCCTTGTCGGCCTCGCTGTGCAGCTCTATCCGGCCGTTCATCATGCCCAGCAGCCGCTGCGAGATGGCCAGGCCCAGTCCGGTGCCGCCAAAGCGCCGGGTAGTGGAGCTGTCGGCCTGGCTAAAGGGCCGAAACAGGCGCGCCTGCTGCTCCGGCGTGATGCCGATCCCGGTATCGCGGACGCTGACGTGGAAGGCGAGCTCCGCCTCCGACTCGTTTTCCAGGCGCAGGCGGATCAACACCTGCCCGCGCTCGGTGAACTTGACCGCATTGCCTATCAGATTGGTGATGACTTGCCCCAGGCGCTTGCCGTCGCCGACGACCTCGATCAGCCTTGCCGGCAGGGCGCACAGGATTTCCAGCCCCTTGCCGAAAGCCACCGGGGACAGCCTCTCCACGACTTCCTCGATCAGCGTGTTCAGGCAGAAGGGGTGCTTGTCGAGTTCGAACTTGCCGGCTTCGATCTTGGAAAAGTCCAGGATGTCGCTGATGATGGCCAGCAGGTTCTCGCCGGAACGGCGCACCACATTGACGTAATGACGCTGCTGCTCGTCCAGCCGGGTTTTCAGCAGCAGGTCGGTCATGCCGATCACGCCGTTGAGCGGCGTGCGGATTTCATGGCTCATCACCGCCAGGAACTCGCTCTTGGCGCGGTTGGCCGCTTCGGCGGCGTCGCGCGCGGCCAGCAGATGCTCGGTTTGGGCGCTCAGCTGTTTATTGGCGCTTTCCAATTCCTGGCCGCGCAGCCGCAGCGCCTGTTCGCGCTGGTGCAGCTTCTGGTACAGCCGCACGCGGTTGAGCAAGAGGCTGTCGTCCAGCGGTTTGGTCAGATAGTCCACCGCGCCCAGGCCATAGCCGCGGCTGAAAAATTCTTCGGCCTTGAAAATGGCGGTGACGAAGACGATGGGAATGTTGCGGGTCCGCTCCGTCATCTGCAGATGGCCGGCGGTTTCAAAACCGTCCATGCCGGGCATCTGCACATCCAGCAGAATCAGGTGGATATCGTTTTCCAGCGTCGACATCAGCGCGTCCTCGCCGGAGGCGGCCTCGATGACCTCGCAGTCCGGCAGCCGCGACAGCAGCGCGCGCAGCGTGACGCGGTTATTGATGTTGTCGTCCACCACCAAGATGGAAAAAAGCTCGCTCATGCCGCGGCGCTCCTGGCCAGTCGATAGACGCTGCTGCCGCGGCGATAGGGCTCGAAGCCCGAGTCCAGCGCCTGCCGGTGCAGGCCGTCCTGCGGGCCCAGCACCAGGAAGCCGTCGGCGTGCAGCGAGCGGGCGAAGCGGCGCAGCACCTGGCGCTGCAGCTCGGCGTCGAAATAGATCAGCACATTGCGGCAGACGATCAGCTGAAATTCATTGAACACGCCTTCGTCGGTCAGCGAGTGGCGGTAGAACAGAATGCGCTGCCGCAGCGCGTCGGCCAGCCGCAAAAAGCGGCCATTGTCGGTCAGATAGGCGTCGAACAGCCTCTCGCCGCCGCTGGCCAGATAGTTTTGCCGATTGAGCGCCAGCGCGTCGCGCGGGAACAGGCTGCTGGCGCCCAGTTCCAGCAGGTAGGGGTTGAGGTCGGTGGCGAATACATGGCTGCGATCCAGCAGCGCCAGCTCTTCCAGCATGATGGCCAGGGAGTAGGGTTCCTCGCCGCTGGAGCAGCCGGCCGACCACAGCTTGATCAGCGGAAAGCTGGACAGATAGGGCAGCACCTCTTCGCGCAATAGCTTGAGTTGAGGGGGGTGGCGGAAAAAGCTGGTCACGCCAACCGGCAGTTCCGCGGCCAGCCTCTCGAACTGGGAGGTGTCGGTCAGCACCGCGCGCTGGAAGTCGGCGAACACGCGCAGATTGAATTGCCCCATCAGATTGACGACGCGGCGCTGCAGGCTGTCGCGCTGATAATGCCGGAAGTCCCAGCCGTAGTGGCTGGCCAGGGCGGACAAAAACAGCTCCAGCAAGTCGCCCTCGGGCTTGGCGGCCGGTCCTGCGGCCATGGCGGCGGCGAAGCTGCAGATGGCGGGCAGTTTCAGCGCCAGCGAGTAATGGCCGGCGTCGCGGGCCGCGTCCGGCATCACCCGCGCCGGAGCGCATTCGCTGCCGTCCTGCACGATGACGCAGCCGCCGGCGGCGCGGATGGCGGCGCAGCCGTCCACGCCGTCGCTGCCGAAGCCGCATAGCAGCGCCGCCAGCAGGCTGGGGCCGTATTCTCCGGCCAAGGATTGGAACAGGGCGTCGATGGAGGGGCGGGCGAACTGGATTTGCCGGTCGCGCGTCAGGTAGACATAGCCGTGCGCCGCCTTCATGTGGTGGCCTGGCGGCGCCACATACAGGCGGCCGGCTTCGATTCGCGTCATATGCTGCGGCATTTCCACCCGGTAATCGGTGCGAGTCTGCAGCAGCTGATCCAGCAGATTGATCTGGTTTTCCTGCACATGCTGGGCGACGAAGACCGCGATGTCGGCCAGCGGCAGGCTTTCCACAATGCGCAGTATGCTTTCCAGGCTTTGCGCCGAACCGGCCAGCGCGATGGCCTGGAGCGGCGCGCGGGGCTCGGCCGGCGCGGCTTGCTGGCTGACCTGCCGGGCCGGCAGGCCGAGCCGGGACAGGGTGTGGGCCAGCAATGCACGATAGGCCAGGATCTTCAGGCGGCCGCCGCGGTCCAGCCTGGCGGAAAGCGCGGCCAGGAGGTCGGCGGGCAAAGCGTCGGCGTCGTAGAAACACAGCTCCAGCGCCTGTTCCGGCGTCTGCTCCAGCAGCGCCAGCAAGGCGTCATGGTCTTCCTGCTTGTCCATGGCGCCCAGGATCACGGCGCGGCGGATGTCGTCCTTCTTTTGCACCGAAACATTCATCGGCCGCGGCCTCCGCTCCATTGCGAGGCTTTGGCCACCAGCAGGTCGTAATCCACCGGCTTGGACAGATAGTCGTCGGCGCCGGCGTTGAGGATTTTCTCGCGCTCGGTCGGCAGCGCCTTGGCAGTGATGGCCACCACCGGCAGGCTGGCCCAGTCGGGATGGGCGCGGATTTCGGCGATGGTCTGATAGCCATCCATTTCCGGCATCATGATGTCCATCAGCACCAGGTCGGGACGCTCGCGGGCGAGGTATTCCAGCGCCCGCTTGCCGTTCACCGCATTGCTGATGGCGGCCCCATGCCGCTCCAGGGCCGCCGTGATCACGAACAGATTGCGCGGATCGTCGTCCACCACCAGGATGCGCTTGCCCTCCAGCAGCTTGCTGCCGGCGGCGGGCGGCGGGTTCTGCTGCGTCGCCTGCTGCCTGGGCACGTCTTGCAGGAAGCGCTCCACATTTTCCAGCAGCCGTTGGCCGGCCTGCGGCGTTTTGACGATCACGCAGTCGGTGTAGGCGCGCAAGGCCGCCTCGTCTTCATCGCTGGGCGTTTGCGTGGCGAAGAACACCAGGGCGATGGCGGGTGCGGCGGCGCGCAGCGCGGCGGCGGTGGCCAGGCTGTCGGCGGCGGGCGATTCGCCCAGATCGATGATGGCCAGCCGCGCGGGGTGCTGTTGCAGCCATGCGGGCCAGTCGGCGTCGGCAGGCGCGGCTTGCACCGCGCCGCCGGCGGCGCCGACCAGCTCGGAAACCTCCTCGTGGCGGATGCCGCCGCGCTCCACCACCAGGATGCCGTCGCTGCTGCCGCCAACCGCGCGTATCAGCTCGGCTTCGGCCGCCGCCAGCCGCTGGTCGCTGGCCGGTTTGGTCAGGAAGCCGATGGCACCCTGATGCAGCAAGGCCTCGTCGCGGTCGCGCGCCGAAACGATATACACCGGGATGCCCGCCAGTTCGGGGCGGGTCTTGATCTCGTGCAGCACCTGGGTGCCGTCCATATCGGGCAGGCTCAGGTCTAGCAGAATGCCGCTCAGCCGGTGGCGGCCGGCCAGGGCCAGGCCTTCGCCGCCGCTGGCCGCCAGCAGCGTTTTATAGCCGAGCCGGCGGTTCATCGTCAGCAGCATGCGGCTGAACACCGGATCGTCGTCTATCAGCAGAATGATGCGGTCGCCGGCATGCAGCTGGTTGCGGTCGTCGGCCGGCGCGGCGGGCAGCGCGTGATGCTTGGCCGGCTCGACGCCGTTGGCGGCGGCGTGGGCGTCGGGCAGCCAGAGTATGAATTCGCTGCCCTGGCCGGGCGCGCTGCGCAGTTCGATCAGCCCGCCCAGCATTTCGGCGAAGCGCTGGCTGATGGTGAGGCCGAGGCCGGTGCCGCCGAATTCGCGCGAGGTGGAGCCGTCGGCTTGCTGGAAGGCTTCGAAGATCATGCCGCGCTTTTCTTCGGGAATGCCGATGCCGGTGTCCTTCACCGTTAGGCTGATAGGCAGCGGCGTGTCTTCGTGGCGCGCCAGGCAGAGCGTGACGCTGCCCTGGCGGGTGAATTTGATGGCGTTGGTGAGCAGATTGCGCAAAATTTGCGACAGTTTGTCCGGGTCGGTCACAAAGTCGGCGCGCAACTGGTCATCGATGATGAAGTCCAGCCCCTTGTCGCTTGCCAGATGTTCGAACATGCCTTGCAGCTCGGTGCAGAGTTCGGCGCTGTTCAAGGTGGCCAGGTGCACGTCCATGCGGCCGGCCTCCACTTTGGACAGGTCGAGCACGTCGTTGATCAGCCGCAGCAGGTCCTCGCCGGAACGGTGGATCACCTGCGCCCATTTCAGCGCTTCGCCGTCTACCTTGCCCTGGTCGTCGTTGACCATCATCTTGGACAGCAGAATGATGGAGTTGAGCGGCGTGCGCAGCTCGTGCGACATATTGGCCAGGAATTCCGACTTGTATTTGCTGGCCTGCTCCAGTTCCTGCGCCTTGTTTTCCTGCTGCTTGCGGGACTCCTGCAATTCCTGGTTCTGCTGTTCCAGCTGCTGCTGCGATTCTTCCATCTGCGCGTTGGTCTGCTGCAGCTCCTCGGTTTGCTGGCGCAGCTGCTGCTGCACTTCTTCCATTTGGGCATTGCTTTGCTGCAGTTCTTCCGATTGTTGCTGCAATTGCTGCTGCTGCTCTTCCATGCGGGCATTGCTTTCGCGCAGCTGCTCGCTTTGCTGGCGCATTTCCTTTTCCGCCGCCTCGCTGGCCGACAGCAGCTTGCGGATGTGCACGCGCTGCTCGGCCACGAACAGGAAGGAGGCCAGCATGCCGCTGACGCTGGCCAGGAATTCCAGTTTGCGCTCGTCGAAGCGCTGCATGCTGGACAGCTCGATCACGCCCACCATTTCCTTTTCGTGCAGCAAGGGATAGGTATAGGTGTAGCGCGGCAGGGTCAGCGCGGTGCCGGTGACGATGGGGGCGGCTTCCTCTCCGCCGCCGCTGCCGATTTCGAGAATGATGGGTTTGCGCTCGCGCGCCACCTGGCCCACCGCGCCCTCGCCCAGCGAAAAGCGGGCGCCGATGTGCTGGCGTTCGGTGTACATATAGCTGCCTATCAACTGCAGCGATTTGTCGGCGTCTTGATACAGATAGAACACGCCGCGGCCGGCTTCCAGGTAGCGGCCTATCATGCCGATGGCGGCGTCGGCCAGCTGTTCGGTGGTGAGGTCGCCGGTCAGCGCCGCCGAAATCTGGCCGTAACCGTCTTTCAGCCAATTGCGGCGCTCGTCTTCGACGCGGGCGCCGCGCAGCATTCTGATCATGTCGTTGATGGCGATGCCGAGCTTGTCCTTGTTCGACGCCAGCCGCACTTCCTGGCTCAGGTCGCCCTGGCCTATGGCGTAGGCGCGGCTGGCCAGCGTGTCCAGCGCGCCGACCAACTCCTGCAAGCGGGCCATCAGGCTGCTGTCGTCGCCGGCGCGCAGTTGGATGTTGACGTCGAGGTCGCCTTCGGCCAGACGGGAGGCGATGTCGGCGGCCTCGGTCGGCTCGCCGCCCAGCCGGCTGAGTATGGAGCGGCTGGTCAGCCAGCCCAGCAGGCCGATGGCCAGCAGCATGGCCGCGCTGATGATCAGCGTCAGCTGGATGGCGCCGCGCTTGGTGAGCGCCGCCTCGTCGGAGAACTTTCGGGCGATCACCATATTGTAATCGACGTGCTCGTCGATCAGCTTTTGCAGTTGATCCGAGATGGGATCCATGGCCAGCACCAGGTCCCGGCTCTTGGCTTGGTTGGACTCCTTGTCTTCTATGACGGCCAGCATCAGATCCAGCTTGGACTGGTATTGAGCCCAAACCGGTTTTTCCCTTTCCAGGTCGGCGCGGTCGGTCTCATCGGCAAAGCAGCTGACGCCGGCGCAGCCGTCGACTTCATAGGCGCGTATCGCTTGGCTGACGTCGGCGCGGGCGCGCTCCAGCTTGGTTTCTACCTTGTTCTGCTCGCTCTTGTCGCCGGCGTAAACCAGCCGGCTGGTCTGGATGCTGACTTCCTGGAAGGCGCGGCGCAGATCGCCGAGCGCCTTGAGGCTGGGAACGGCATTGATATTGGCGTAATTGGCGCCGTCGTAAACCTTCTCCAACAGATACTGTTCCAGCGCCGTCAGCATGGAGAGACCCAGCAGCGCGGTGGCCACCAGCAAGGCCATGTTCTTGCCCACAGTCAGTTTCATAGACCCGCCCCGATCCTGTCTCGATTTATGTTGCAGTGTAGACAATCAGTGTTTTCGCGAAGCGATTAAAACCGGCTAGACTGGAGATAGCCGCAATGCCGATGGGGGCGAGTGCATGCCGATGCCGGGCGACATATTGGTGGTGGATGACACCCTGACCACGCTGATGATGCTGCTGGCCTTGCTGTCAACCGAGGGCTATCAAGTCAGCTCGGCGCAGAGCGGCGCCGAGGCGCTGTCGCTCGTCTCTCAAAAGTCGCCAGATTTGATTTTGCTGGACTTCAGCCTGCCGGACATGGATGGGCTGGCGGTATGCCGCGAGCTGAAAATGAACCCGCGCACCCGCGATATCCCCATTCTGTTTCTCAGCTCCATCGCCGATACCGACACCAAGGTGGAGGGCTTTGCCGCCGGCGCGGTGGATTTCATCGGCAAGCCTTTCGAACGCAGCGAACTGCTGGCGCGCGTCAATACCCATCTGGATCTGGCGCGGCTGAAGAAGCGGCTGAGCAAGCTGGTGGAGGAGAAGACCGAATCCCTGCGCGTCAGCGAGCAGCGTTTCCGCGCCCTGATCGAGCAAGCGCCGGAAGCCATCATGGTGTTCGACCGCGATCGCGGCGTTTTCGTCGACGCCAATCAACAAGCCGAGCTGTTGACCGGGCGCACGATAGCCGAATTGACGGGTCTTTCCCCCATTTCCCTGTACGACGAGCAACAGCCGGACGGCCTGCCCACCACCGAGAGCGTGCGCATGCATGCCGATAGGGCGATGCAGGGCGAGGTGCAGCTGTTTGAGCGCGTGATCATCCGGCCCGATGGCCGCCGGGTGCCCTGCGAGGTGCGCTTGAGCCGCTTGCCGAGCGAAACCAGCCATTTGCTGCGAGTCAGCTATATCGACATCTCTTCGCGGGTGGCGGCGCAGGAGCGCATCAACCGGCTGGCGTATTTCGATTCCCTGACCGGGCTGGTCAACCAGAGCGGCTTGATGGAAAAGCTGGACACGCTGTCGCAGGTTTGCCAAAAGGTGGGCAACCATGCCTTCGCCGTGTTGCTGCTGGAGCTGGAGGATTTCAAATTCATCAACGATGTCTATGGCAATCGGGTGGGCGACTTGCTGCTGCGGGAGCTGGCGGCCCGGCTGCAGCGGCTGGTGAACGGCAACGGTATGGTGGCGCGGCATGGCGGCGTGGAGTTCGTGCTGCTGCTCAATGACGTGGCTGACACCGCCCATGCCGAAGCCATGGCCGAGCGCATGCTGGAAGTGGTGGCCGCGCCCTACAATATCGACGAGATGACCTTGCATATCTCGGCCAGCGTGGGGGTGAGCTTGTGCCCGCAGCATGGGAAGAGCGGCAGCGAATTGCTGCGCAACGCCGATATGGCGCTTTACCATGCCAAGCAGCAAGTGGTGCATCGCTATTACGCTTTCGAGACCGGCCTGGTGGAGCGGATGCGGGAGCGGATCGAGCTGGAAAAGGCCTTGCGCCAAGCCATAGACCATAGCCAACTGGTGCTTTACTACCAGCCGCAGGTGGAGCTGAACACCGGCCGGGTGGTGGGGGTGGAGGCGCTGGCGCGCTGGCCGCACCCCGAGCGCGGCATGATTTCGCCGGCCAGCTTCATCCCGGTGGCGGAGCAGTCCGGCCTGATCCTGCCGCTGGGCCGCTGGGTGCTGCAGGAGGCTTGCCGGCAGCTGAAAAGTTGGCAGCAGCAGGGTTTGGGCGATATCCGGATGTCGGTGAACCTCAGCGTGGCGCAGTTCACCGATGTGGACTTGACCCAGTTCATCGCCGACACCTTGGCCAAGACCGGGGTGGCGCCGGAGGCGCTTGAGCTGGAAATCACCGAATCCTTCACCATGCTGTCGCCGCCGCAGTCCATCCAGATGCTGCGCCAATTCCGCGACATGGGCATCCACTGCGCGATCGACGACTTCGGCACTGGCCATTCCTCCTTGGCTTATCTCACCCGTTTCCCGGTGGACACGCTGAAGATAGACCAGTCTTTCATCCGCAATATCTCCAGCGACGAGCGCGACAACGCCTTATGCGACACCATCGCCTATCTTGCCCACCGCATGGGCCTGCGCGTGGTGGCCGAGGGGGTGGAGACCGAGCAGCAGCTGACTTTCCTGGCCAGCATCCATGTCGATGTGGTGCAAGGCTATCTGCTCAGCCGCCCGGTGCCGGCCGCGGAAGCCGGGGAGTTCATCCGCCAGCGCCTCAACGGCGTGCCTTTGGCCGGCGTGGAATACTTCTGATTCTTTTCTTGCCTACGCTTGTCCCGTTCATTCCGCTGCCGGAACCGGGCGGGGGTGCGCGCACAGCACGATGAAGCGGCCCGCGTCCGCGCGGCCGGCAATGCCGACGCAAGCGTGCCGGCGCAGCCATTCGCCGCGCATGTCCGGCATGAGGATCTCGGGCGTGCCCATCGCCACATGGCGGGAGAGGTGGGTGAGATAGACCGTGGTTTTGCCGACCACGGTATTGGCGATTTCCGCGCCGACGCTGTCGGCTAGCTGCGCGATGTCGGCCTCCTGGCAATCGGGCTCGAAACGCCGCGCCATGTCCAGCAGCAAGGGCCGCTCCATGGACAGGCCCAATAAGGCGTTTATGCCGCTGCCCAGGGGCACGACGGCGGTGAAGTCCAGCAGTTCGGCGGTCTGCAGCGAGGCGTCCCGCTCTTCCAGATCCAATTCCAGCTTGAGATGGTCGCGGCAGAAGGCCTGGGTGACTTGCGCCAGCGGCGTGAGCAAGGCGGCGTCGGCCTTGGGCGCGGGGGGCTCGGCCAGGGGCTCAGGCGGAGAGTAAGGCAGGGTGAAGACGAAGGCGGCGCCCTGGCCGGGGGTGGATTCGATGCGCAGCTCGCCTCCCAGGCGGAGCAGCTCCTTATGCGTCGCGGCCAGGCCCACGCCCTGCCCGGAAACCGCGTCCGCTGTCTGGCGGGTGGTGAAGCCATCCAGCAGGATCAATCGATACGCGGCTGCGTCGTCCAGCGCGGCGGCCGCTTCCGCGGGCAGAAGCTTTTTGCGAGCGGCGCTGGCCCGCAGCTGCGCCGCGTCCAGGCCGCGGCCGTCGTCGGCGATGGTCAGCCGCAGCACGCCGGGCAGGCGGGTCAATTCGCAATGGATGGCGGCGACTTCGCTTTTGTCTGCCAGCAAGCGGGTGTCGGCATCCTCGATGCCGTGATCCACCGCGTTGCGGAACACATGGACCAGCGATTTGCAGAATGGGCCGTAGCGGGCGGGATCGACCAGCGCCTCGTCGCCGACGCAGGCAATGGGCGCGAGCGGCTTGTTCTGCCGCTGGGCCAGCAGCATGGCGGCCTTGAAATGCGGCGCGATCAATTGCCGGAAGGGCTCATAGCGCAAGCGGCGGATCAGCGCCGCCATCCTGGAATCGTCGCCATAGAGCTTTTTCGCCTCGCCTTCCAGCGCGTCCAGAACGGAGACGGGAATATGCACGGCGCGCTCCGAGCTCAGGTAGGCGGGGCCGAGCTTTTCCCGCAGGATGGCCAGATCGGCCTCCAGGTCTCTGCCAAGATCGCTCAAGCCCAGCTCGCGCTTGATATCGTTGATTTCCAGTGCGTCTTTGTCGCGCAGGCGGGCGATGCGCGTTTCCAGCTCATGCAAGGCGTTGGGCAGGGAGGGCAGGCTGGCTTGGGCGAACAAGCCCTTGAAGGTATGCAGTTCGCGCAGCAAGTC
Source organism: Chromobacterium sp. IIBBL 290-4 (assembly GCF_024207115.1). Taxonomy (NCBI): domain Bacteria; kingdom Pseudomonadati; phylum Pseudomonadota; class Betaproteobacteria; order Neisseriales; family Chromobacteriaceae; genus Chromobacterium; species Chromobacterium sp. IIBBL 290-4. The sequence goes on along the minus strand of NZ_CP100128.1, from coordinate 159,805 downwards.
GGCCAGCAGGGCGAGCGGGTCGGGCTCGAAACTGAGCAGGCTGGGCAGTTTGCGGCGGCGGAAGTCGTCGTAGTCGCGCAGCGCCTCCAGCAGGTCGTCGCGGAATTCCAGCGCGTGGACGATGAAACTCAGCCGCAAGCGCTCGTCGGCCAGCTTGTCCTGCAGTTTCTTCTGGGCGGTCACGTCGGTGAGGATCAGCATCATGCCGCCCTCGGCCAGCGGCTTGTATTCGGCGCGGTAGTAGTGCCCGCCCAGCCGATATTCGGCGGGCAGCAGGTCGAGGTAGGCCTCGCGCCGCAGCGGGTCGTCCTCGCTGGAGATGGCCAGGCCCAGGGTCTTGGCTAAAAAATCGCGTTGTCGGATCTGATCCGGTGCCAGCAGGTCCGGCAGCGCGAGGCCGCGGATGTCCTGGCCGAAGATGCGCAGGCATTCTTTGCTGAAGCCGGGGTTGACCCGCAGCGCCGGGTCCATGGACAGAAACCCCTGTCCGGAGTTGTCCAGCAGGCGGGCGACTTCCTCGCTCTTGAGCGACAAGTCCCGAGTCCGCTGGCTGACCCGGGACTCTAGATCCGCCACCAGTTCCGCCAGCGCGTGCCGGGTGGTCTCCAGGCTGACCGCCAGCTGGCCGATCTCGTCCTCGCTGGCGCAAGCGATGGGGTCGGTCAGATTGCCATCTTTCAGCGCCACCGCCGCCCGCGCCAGATCCTGCACCGGGTGGGTCAGCCGCTTGGCGAAAAAGATGGCGCACAGCACGCCGGCGGCCAGGGCCAGCAGGCCGAAGGCGGCGCAATAGAACAGGAGCTGGCCTATCGGTTCGCGGATATCCTGCTGCGAAGCGGCGCCGATCAAGGCCAGCGGCGTGCCGGCCAGCGCCTGCTTGCGCAGCGCCAGGGAGCGGTAATGGTCGGGAATGTCCGCCTGCGCGCGCCAGCGGCGCGAGGCATCGCGGAAGTCCGCCAGCGACGCCGCGCTGATGGCGAGGCGGGATGGCAGCAGCAAGCCGGCGGACGGAGAGCCGGCGGCCAGCGCGACAAAGCCATTGTCGCCGATGCGGATGCGGGCGAGCAGGCTTTGCTGGATCTGGGCCATGTCCAGCGCCAATACGATATAGGCGCCCGGCAGCGCCGCGCCTTCTTTCAATAGCGGCCGTTTGAGCAGCAAGGCGGGCTGCTCCATGTCCAGCTGGAATTGCCGGGGGGCGATCGCGGCGACGTTGTTGTCGGGCAAGCGGGACAGCTCGGCCAGACGCAGCGCGCCGGGGGGGATTTTGCCGCTGTCGTCGTAAATGACGGCATCGTTTTGCAGCAGGAGGATGCGGGCGATCCAGGGCTCGCGGGCTTTGGCCTTGGCGAAGTAGCTGTCCAGGCTGGGGGCGAACACTTCGGCCAGCGCCGGGTCGCTGAACATGGCTTCGACCAGCGGATTGGCCGCCCACAAATTGAGATTGGATTCCCGCGCAGACAGAAAATTGCTCAACAGCGCGGCGCTTTGATCCAGGCTCTGGCTGAGCTGCCGCTCCGCCGCCTGCCTGAGCATGGCCGCGGCGCCCAGCGCGATGACCAGCGTCAGCGCGCAGGCCATGCCCATCACGATGATGGAGGTCATCGCGATCAGCCTGTCGCGGATGGAGTGGCGCAGCCGGGCGCGCAGCGCGTGGAAGAGGATCATCGCCTATTGCGTGGAGTTCACCAGCGTGATGAAGCGGTTCAGGCTGAGCCCGTGGTGGCGGACCCAGATCTGATTCAGCTCCGAGCGCTCGTCTTGCTTTTGCTGGGCGAAAAAGCGGGCGGCGGCCGCTTGAAGGTCCTTGTCGTCCTTGCGGAAGGCCCAGCCTATCTCGTCCATGGCGCCGATCGGAAACGCCACATAGGTATGCTTGAGCAGGTAGCGGGTATCCCAGATGGCGATGTCCGAGTCCAGGATGGTGAAGTCGACCTTGCCGCCGTCCACCGCCCTCAAGCTGTCTTCTGTTTTCAAGACCGTGATCTTGACGGGCTTGGCGGCGTACGGGCCGTGGTTTTGCTCAAGTAGCCAGGAGTGGTACGAGGTGTTGCGGTCCACCGCCGCGCTCAGGCCGGCGAGGTCGGCCGGCGATTTCAATTGCGCCTTGCGCGACACATTGGCGACGACCATCATCCGGTTGGGAAACAGGGTGACGAAGTCCATTTTCTTCAGCCGCCAGGCGTTTTTGGTGATGCGGCTGGGGTAGATGTCGCAAGCGCCGCTGGCCAGCAACTGCGGCGTGTAGCTGCCTTCTATATCGGTGCGGCCGGTCTTGTCGTAAAACTGCTCGTCCCATTCTATCCGGATGCTTTTGAGGCGGATGCCTGGCCCCAGATTGCGGACGAAGGCTTGCACTTCCTCGTATACCGGACCGGAGAATTCGCACTGTTCGCGGCAGTCTTTGGGCTTGACGATGACGGACGCGGAATTGACCGGCACGATGCAGACGCGCAGCTGCCGGGATTGCAGCACCTCTTTCAAGGAGCGCGCCGACGCCGGCGCCAACACGCCCGAGAGCGCGATCGTCAAGACGGCCTGCAAAATTGCGCGTCCGCGCGCATGGGCTTTCATGGCATGCCTCCCGCTCATCCGTTTACCGCCGCCACCAGCGAAATGAATTCGGTCAGGGTGCGGCCGTGATAGCGTTTCCAGATCCGGTTGAATTCGGAGTCTGGATGGCTTCGTTGATCATCGAAAAAACGGCTCACCGCTTCTTGCAGGTCTTTATCCTCTTTGCGGAAGGCCCAGCCGATCTCATCCTTGGGGCCCACCGGGAAGGCGACGAAGGCATGCTTCAGCTGATGATGGGCGCTCCAGATGGCGATGTCCGAATCCAGCATGGTGAAATCCACCTTGCCGTTGTCCACGGCGGCCAGGCCGTCGTCGGTCGGCATTAGCTCGATGCGGACCGGATTGGCCGCGTAAACGGTGCGATTCTGCTCCAGCAGCCAGGTGTGATAGGAGGTGTCCCGCTCCGCCGCCGCGCTGAGCCCGGCCAACTGGGCGCTGCTTTTCAGCCTGTCGTGCCAGTCATGGCCGGCGATGACCATCATGCGGCTGGGAAACAAGGTGACGAAGTCCATTTTCTTCAGCCGCCACGCGGTCTTGGTCAGCCGGCTGGGGTAGAGGTCGCAAGCGCCGCTGGCCAGCAACTGCGGGGTATAGCTGCCGTCGCGGTCGGTTTTGCCGTTTTTGTCGAAGAACTGCTCGTCCCAGCCTATGCGCAGCGCCTTGATTTTGACATCGCCCAGATTGCGGGCGAAGGCTTGCACTTCCTCCCAGACCAGGCCGGAGAAGGTGCATTGCTCGCGGCAGTCTTTGGGCGTGGCGATGGCGATGGCGCTGTGTATGGGCGCAATGCAGACGCGCAGCTGGCGGGTTTTCAGGATGTCGGCCAGGGAGCGGGCATCGGCGTGGCCGCTCAGACAGAGCGGCAGCATGGCAAACCATGCCGCTAGGCTGCGGGCGGCGGCTAGGCGTGGAGTCATGGCCGTGGTCTTTCCTAAGCGGCGCTGGCGCGTCAGGCCGCGGCGGGCCGCGCCCTATTCATCTCGGAACACCTTGCGCAGCACTTCGTCCACCTTGTCTTTTTCTATCGGCTTGCAGATGAAGTATTTGGCGCCGGCGCCGATGGCGTCCACGACGGTGCTTTCCTGGCCATGGGCGGTGATGATGATGACGGGTTTGTCCGGATGGTCTTGCAAGATGCGCCGGGTGGCTTCCAGCCCGTCCAGCTCCGGCATCTGGATGTCCATGGTGATGGCGTCAGGCTGCAGCTGGCCGGCTTTGGCGATGGCGTCCAGGCCATTGCAGGCCGAGCCTATCACCTCGTGTCCCAGCGCCTCCAGGATCAGCGATAGCCGTTTGATCACGGCGGGAGAGTCGTCTACCACAAGAAATCGCTTGCTTCGCATGCGGGCTCCTCGGTCGAAAACGGTTTGGGGCCGTTTCGCGGCTCTGGCTTCACGAGTTGACTTCCACTCGGTTGCGTCCTTGGTTCTTGGCGAGGTACAGGGCCTGGTCCACCCGGGCGATCAGCTCCTTGATGTCTTCTCCGGGGCGGGCTTCCGCCACGCCGAAGCTGGCGGTTTTCCGCCCCACGACGGGAAAGTCATGGCTGGCGATCTTGTCGCGCAGCTTGTCGGCCAGCTGCGCGGCATTGGCCAGGCCGGTCTCCGGCAGAATGGCCAGAAACTCTTCGCCCCCCCAGCGGCCCAGCGTATCGGTGGCGCGCAAATTGGCCTGCAGCAGGCGGGCGAGCTCGATCAGGACGATGTCGCCGGTCTGGTGGCCGAAGGTGTCGTTCACTTCTTTGAAATGGTCGCAATCGGCCAGCAGCATGGCGAAGGGTTTGCCATAGCGGCGGAAGCGCTGGTATTCGGTCTGCAGCGCCTGGTCCAGATGGTAGCGGTTGTACAGGCTGGTCAGCCGGTCGGTCTTGGCCGAGATTTCCAGCTCGCGGTTCTTGAACGCCAGGGTGGCGTGCGCCTCGGTCAGGTCTTTTTGCAGGCGTTTGAGCGCGTTGATCTCGCTGAGCACGCAGACGATTTTGGCCGTGCCGTCTATCCAGCGGATTTGCCGCTGCTGCACGTGATACCAGTTTTCCGACTCGTCGTCGTAATACTCGGTTTGCTGCGGAGGCCCCTGCTCCTGTTCGACAGCGTGCTGCTTGTAGCCGATGAAGCAGTGGCTGCCGCCCGCGCCGGGAAATTGGTCGCCGAAGGCGCGGCCGACGCAGTCGTCTCCCAGCCGTTCATGCATGGAGGGGTTGGCGTAAACGATGCGCCCGCTTTCGGGGTCGACCACGAAAATCAGGTTGGGAATGTCGTAGACGACAGTCAGCAAAAAGCGATCGAAATCCTGCATGGCGATAGGCGCGTTCCGGTTGGCGGCAGAGTGCTGCGCACGCGGCAAGGCGCTTGCGCGCGCCGGCCGCGGACAGTCTGAATTCACTATAGGACGCGCTGGCGTTTGCGCTTGAACTTGTCCGCGCCGCGCATGGCCGCCAGCGGAAAGCCGCCGCTGGCGGCGCGCCTTGCCATTGCTGCAGGCGTCAGTTGGCGATGCTGTAAACGGATTGTCCCACCCGGTAATACACCGCGCTTCCGTTCACGAATATCTGATCCGGGATGGTTTCAATCTGCAGCGTGGACTGCTGGTTCGTGCTGTTCCAGCTGTAGATCATGCCGGCGTTGCCTAGCCCACCCATCCCATAAAACACCGAACCATCTCCGACGCCATACAGTTGCGCCTGGGCGTTGCTATAGGTGGCTACGGTCAAAGTGGGAGAGATATTGGATGTCGAGGCCTTGATGTATTGATTGGACGCGCTGGATTCCACCCAGGCCAGCAAGCCGCCTTGAATCATGAAACTGCTTGCCTGAGAGGACAGCGTAGTCGCTCCTCCGCCTGACAGATTCTGGGCCTGCAGCGAGTAAGGGCTGGCGCAGCCTGCGGCGGACAGGCTCCAGGCTACCCGGGTGCCATCCGTCGCCGGGCTGGCGTTGCAAGCGGTGCCGTTGCTGAGCAGGGTGGAAAGCGTGGTATCGGAAGACCACTCGAAAATATCATACAAGCGGGATGCGCCTGAGCCGCCGGTCTGTCCCCAGATGAACGCTTTGACCACGCCGCCGACCAGGGCGAAGTCGTAGTTCTGGTAACTCTGGGTGCTGATGCTGCCGGGCGCCGCTATTTGGGTGCTGACATGGGTGGCCGCGTTATAGAGCGTGTAGCCCGATGGCGAGTCGGCCCACATCACGTAATCGCCATGGGCGATGGGAAGGATTTGCGGCGCGGTGACGTTATTGGACAGGGTCAGATTGATGTAGGCGCCTGTCGCGCTCCATACGTAATCGCAGGCTGCCGGCAAGCCGCAATCCGGACCCTTGCCGGAGCCGAAGACGCGGCCATTGGCGAGTTGCCATCCCGAAATGACGGAGGATGCTTGATCCAGTTTGACCTCGGTGTTGTTGACGACGTTTCGCAGATAGATGGAGCCATCCGACTTGGTGTACACCACTTGGCTGCCTTCGACGGCGAGCAACTGAGTGCCGCTGGCTAGCTGCAGCACTGCCTGGCGGGCATTGGCGGCGCTGGAGGCGACTACCACGCTGTGTTGAACGACCGAGGTCAGTCCGTCGCTGTCGGTTGCGACAATCTCCAGCGTATAGCCTCCCGGCGCTACTGCGCTCAGATCCAGGCTGGTGGAGAAGCTGCCATTCGCTGTGGTGTTGAGCAAGGTGTTGGTGCCCAGCATCGCAGTGAGCGTCAAGGGCTTGGGTTTGTCAGTGCTGGCGGAGCCGGAGATAGGCAGGGCGCCGTAAAAGGTAGCGCCGTCTATGGTGGGCGCGCTCACGGTCAGCGTGGGCAGATTGCTGATCGGAATGGCGATGGTCTTGCTCTTGGAAAGACCTTTGACGTCCGCGACGACGATCAACATGGAGTGGGCGCCTGAGGCCCCGGATACGGTGAAACCGTATTGAGTGGGCGAAGTATTGACGCAGGGGCAGGAGTTGGGCGCAGACAGCGTGCCTAAGGCATTGCCGTCGAAATAGGCGGAAACCGTGGCGATGCCATTGGGTGACGTGGCATTGATGGTGACCTGGATGGGGCCGGAGGTGCCGCTGACGCTGGCGCTGACGCCCAGCGAGCTGTTGCTGACCTGCTGGGTCGAGCTGATTTTAAGGTAGGAGTCGGTATTGTTTTGTATCCAGGCGGTGATGACATGGCTGCCATTGGCGACGCCGGTGGTATCCCATTCTATCGGATTGCCCGCGCCGCTGGTTTCTGTGCCGAGCTTGCTCTGATCTATATACCAATCGACTGAAGGATAGCTTGTGGAGCCGGAAATGGACATGGCGACCGATTCGGAAAGCGGCGAGACCTGATTGAAAGTAATGGTCGGCGTCGAGCTGGGCACCGAGACTTGCAGGCTGGTTTGCGATTGCGGGCTTTGCAGCGGCGTGGAGACGCCTGCATAGACCGCTACTACTCGATACGTGGCATTGGCGGTGATGACGCCTTGCCAGCTGAGCATGGTTGGACTGCTGGCCAACGCTCTGGGCGCGAGGGATTGTCGAGCGAATTGCGCGGTGGCGCTATTGGTGCCGGCCAGGGTGGCGATGGTGCTGAACGCGCCGCTGGAATCGGCGACTTGCACATTGTAATAGGCGCCGGCGGGGTAGGTGTCGTTCCAGGATAGCGTAACCATGCCGCTGGCCGGGTCGTAGGCGGCGGTCAGTTGCGCGGCCGCCAGATTCGTCTGGCTCCCAGAATTGCTCCCAGAGCTGCTGCTTGATCCGCTGGAGCTGATCGCCGCGCCTCCGCCCCCGCCGCCGCAGGCGGCCAGACATAAGGCGATGAACAGGCTGATCAGGATGTTTCGGGCAAGGTTCCGCATGATGGCTCCTTCTGACCGCGACTTTCCGCTGCTCTTGAGGGCGATGGCGCGCAAAGGGTAAACCAACTCCTCTCGGCGGCTTTCATGGCGCGTCTTTGCCCGTATTCGATGCTTGACCTATGGCGGGATGCGGTTTGGCATGAGTGAGCGCGGGCAGGACGAATTACAGCTTAGGACAATATCAAGTCAAATGAAAACGCCCCGCGCTGGGCAGGGCAAGTTTGGCGTTCAGTTCCCAAGGTGCTCGCTATAGTTGGCCGGAATCCAGGCGTAGGCTTTGGCGTCGCGACCGACATGGCCGATGCCAGGGAAGGAAATGTGGGCGGCGGCGACCCAGTAGCCGTTCTGCGCGGCGTCGGCGAAAGCCTGCCAGCGGCGTTTGACGGCGGAGGCGGAGTCCACGTCGAAATCTATCGCCACATTAGGCCGGGCGAACTGCACTTGCTGGGCATGGACGGCATCGCCCCAGAACTGGATGCGCTGGCCCTGGCTCTGCGCCTCGTAGAAAGTATGGCCGGGCGTGTGGCCCGGCGCGGCGATGGCGCGGATGCCAGGGAAGATTTCGGCGCCGGCGGCGAAGGTTTTCACCCGTCCGGCCGCCAGGTACGGCGCCAGCGATGCCTGGGCCTGAGCGAAGCCCTTGCGCTGGTCGAAGCCGGATGGTTGCGCCGGCGCCACTTTGGCCCGGTTGGCCGGGTTCAGCCAGAAATCCTCTTCCTTTTGATTCAGATATACGTCGGCGTTGGGGAAGACCGCCTTGCCGGCCACGGTGAGTCCGCCGGAGTGGTCCAGGTGCACATGGGTCAGCAGCACCGCGTCTATGTCTTCCAGCTTATAGCCGGCGGCGCGGATATTGGCGGGCAGCTTGCCCGATCCCGGGCCGAACAGCTCGCCGGAGCCGCTGTCCACCAGCAGCAATTTTGAGCCGGTATTGATCAGAAAGGCGTTGATCGAGGTTTCGGCCTTGCTCGGCGTCTGAAAGCCTCGTTCCAGCAGCTGCCGGATCTGTTCCGGCGATTCGCCGTGCAGCAGCTTGTCCAAGGGAATCTTGACCGTGCCGTCGGACAGCGCGGTGATTTCGAAATCGCCGATCATCATCCGATAGTAGCCAGGCGCCTGGGCATGGATCTGCGGCGCTGCGGCCAGGCTGGGCACGGCGGGGAGCAGGGCGGACGCGCCGATGGCAAGGGCGGCGGCGATGGCTTTCAGTTGGCGGGTCAGGTGCATATCGGTTCCTTTGAGGCGGTGTCGCGGGCGGTTTGCTCGCGTGGCCTGATCATGTTCCAATAGCCGCCAATATCATTCAAATCGATTAAAAAGATAATGGCTATCAGCGAAAACGATTTTCGGTACATCGACTTGAATTTGCTGGTGACGTTTTTGGTGTTGATGCGCGAGCGCAGCGTCTCGCGCGCGGCCGAATGCCTGTTTATCGGCCAGCCGGCCGTCAGCGGCGCGCTGGCCAGGCTGCGAGTGTTGTTTGACGATGCTTTGCTGGTGCGCACGCCGCGCGGCATGGAGCCGAGCGCGCGCGCCTTGCAATTGGAGCGTGAGCTGTTGCCGCTGCTGGAGGGGATGCAGTCGGCCTTGTTTCAGCCTGCGGCTTTCGATCCGGTCAAGGCGGAGCGGGTGTTCACGTTGGCGATGCCGGACTGGGTGGAAATCTGGCTGATGCCGCGGCTGCTCCGCATGCTGATGGCGGAGGCTCCCGGCGTAGACATCGTGGCGAAACCGACGGACCCATTCGCCGCGGTCGATATGCTGGAAGGGCTGGAGATGGATGTGGGAATCGCCACCTTGCCGGCCGAGCCGAGTTGGCTGCGCAGCCGGACCTTGATCGAGATGGACTTTCAGTGCGCGCATCATCCCGAGAGCTTGCGGCTGGACGGGGCCTTGAGTCTGGATGCCTATATCGCTCATCCGCATTTGCTGGTCAGCTACCGCGGGGCGTTCCAGAGCGCCATCGACGGTCTGCTGGCGGAGCAGGGCCTGAGGCGGCGCGTGCGCTATTCCACCCAGGCTTTCGGCGCCTTGCCTTCGCTATTGGGCCGCTTGCCCGCGCTGGCGACGGTGCCGGGCGTCCTGGCTGAGCACTGGCGCGACACGCTGGGCCTGCGCGCTTGTCCGGTGCCGCTGGCGGCGCCTCGCATCCAGCTGGCGTTGTTCTGGCATGCGACGCGCGACAACGATCCCGCGCAACGCTGGCTGCGCGGGCTGGTGGAGCGGGCGGCGGCTTGATGGGAAACCGCCTGCCTGCGGGTGTGCTGCGCGACTGGCTGATTCAGGGCGGCGCGGTTTTTGAGCGGCCCGGTCTGCCGAAGCGACGGTGATGCCGGGGCGTGTCGTTTGCCCTGAGCGATGGCCATCAGTTGGCAAAGTTGTAAACCGCCTGGCTCACCCGGTAATAAACCTGATTGCCATTGACCAGCAGTTGGTCGGGCGGCGCATCTATCATCAAGGTGGAGGTCTGGCTGACGCTATCCCAGCGGTAGACCTGGCCGGTTGCGGCATAGCCTTGCAGGTAAATGACGGCGCCATCTCCCGCGCCGTACACCGACAAGGATGTGGAGCTGCTGGCTATCAGCAGCGTGCTGCCTGGAGTCGCGGTGGACGCCTTGAGATAAGTGTTAGGCGTGCTGTTTTCAAGCCAGGCTAATACGCCGTCTTGCAGAACAAAGGTGGTCATCGTGGAGGACAGCGTCGTAGGCGGCCCGCCTGCAATGTTCTGGGCAAGCAAGGTTGCAATGTTGCCGTTCCCTCCGCTGTTTTGATTCCAGGCCACCCTGACGCCGTCGGTTCCCGGAGCGTAATTGCTGTTGCTGCTGCTCAGCTGGGTGGAACTGGCGGTGTCGGACGACCAAAGAAAAACATCGTAGCGCGGGGAGAGGCCTATGCTGCCTGTTTGTCCCGAGTAGACGAACTTTATGACGCCGCCGACTAAAGCGAAGTCATTATCGGCATTGCCAGCAGTGACGCCGGATGGCAGGGGAATCTGAGTATAGGTTTGGGTGGCGGCGTTGTAGAGCGTGTAGCTGCTGGGGTAGTTAGCCCATAGCGCGTAATCGCCATGCGCGACGGGGTGAGTTTGAGTGGTAAGCCCGATGGCCGGATTGCTCTGCGTTAGATTGACTATGGAGCCATCCGCCTTCCAGGTATACACACAAGACAATGCCGGCGTGCAGTCTGACAGCTTGCCGCGGCTGTAAGCCCGGCCGTTGGCTAACTGCCAACCGGACAGGCTGCTGCTGGAGCCGGCCAGCGCGACATCGCTGCTGTTGGATAGGTCGTGAAGGCCGGCGGAACCGTCTTGCTTGGAGTAGAGCACCTGGCTGCCTTCGACTGCCAGCAATTGCCCACCGGCCGGCAACTGCATGACGGGTTGGCGCAAGGTGGTCGATACCACGAATATATTGAGACTGACTGTGGTCGTTGGGCCATCTGCGCCGGAGGCGATCACGCTGAGCGTATGAATGCCTGCCCTTATGCCTGCCAGGCTGATGCTGCCGCTGAAGCTGTTTTGCGCAACAGTCAGCGCGGTCGAATAGCCCTGATCCACTAGCGCCTTGACTGAGTACGTCGTGACCCTATCGCTGGATACGGTGCCGGCAATAGACAGTGTATTGGCGCCGCTGCCGCCATTGATAGGGGTGGTCACGCTGAGCGTAGGCGCATTGACGATGGGAATGGCGATCGTCGCGCTTTTGCTGCGTCCCAAGGAGTCGGTGATCACAATCAGCATGGAGTGGGAGCCGGAGCCTACCGCCAGCGCGTTGATGGTGAAACGATAAAGCTGGCCATTGTTGGGAGCGGTAAGCGTGTTGTAGGGGGCGCCATCTAGCCAGGTTGCAATTTGGGTGACGCTGGCGGGCGAGTAAGCTGTCACGTCTACATAAATGCTGCCGGTTGTGCCGATGACATTGGTGCCGAATCCCAAGTTGTTGTGCAGCACTTGCAGGCTGCGGGTCACTTGGATGTAAACATCGGTGCTGGTTTGCACCCAGGCGGTAATGCCGTAACTGCCGCTGGCGAAGCTGTCGGTGACCCAGTCAATGGCATTGCCGACGCCGGATGTCTTGGTGCCGAGCTTGGTTTGCTCGACATACCAATCCACGGTTGGATAGGTGGAGCTGCCGGCGATGGCGAGCGTGATGGTTCCATCTATCGGCTCCAGCTGATTGATGGAAATCGACAAGGGCGTGCTGGGAATCGAGACCTGCAGGCTGGTTTGCGATTGCGGACTTAGCAGCGGCAGGCTGACGCCGCCATATACGGCAACAATCCGGTAAATGGTGCTGGCGGAGGCGGAGCCTTGCCAGCTGAGCGTCGGCGTGGAGACCTTGAGGCGGCTGGGCGGCAGGGCGATTTTTTGCTGATTGAGCGTGGCGGCGCTATTGCTTCCCGTGACCGTGGCAATGGTGCTGAAGTTGTTGTTGGAGTCTGCGGTTTGTATTTCGTAGCTGGTGCCAGCGGGAAAAGTGTCGTTCCAGGACAAAGTGACCAATCCGCTGCTGGGCGTGTAGACAGCGGTCAGCTGAGCGGCGGCCTGATTGGTCTGCCCCCCGGAAGAGCTGCTTCCGGAGCTGCTTCCAGAATTGCTTCCAGAATTGCTTCCAGAACTGCTTCCAGAACTGCTTCCAGAACTGCTTCCAGAACGGCTGCCAGAACTACTGCCAGAACTACTGCCAGATCCATTGCCGCTGGCACTGATGGCCGCGCCCCCGCCCCCGCCCCCGCCGCAAGCGGCCAGCAATAAGGCGATGAACAGGCTGATCAGGATGTTCAGGGCAAGGTTCCGCATGATGGCTCCTTCTGACCGCGACTTTCCGCTGCTCTTGAGGGCGACGGCGCGCAAAGGGTAGTCCAACTCCTCCGGGCGGCTTTCATGGCACGTCTTTGCCCGTATTCGATGCTTGACCTATGGCTAGGCTAGATGCGGTTTGGCATGAATGGGCGTGGATATGGCGAATTACAGCTTAGGGCAATATCGGGCCGAATTAAAACCCCCCGCACTGGGTGAGGCAGGTTTGGCGTTCAGTTCCCAAGGCGTTCGTTGTGGTTGGCCGGAATCCAGGCCTAGGCATCGTCGATGCTGGGGAATAAAGGTAGGCGACAACGACCCCGTAGCTGTTCTCCGTGGTGTTGGCGAAAGCCTGTTGGAGGTGTTGGTGGTGTTGGTGGTGTTGGAGGAGTGAGGCGGAGTTTAAAACGGAATTTATCGCTCGGATTCAGATAGACATCGACCGCTTTGCCGGTTGCGGTTAGGCCGCTGGAGTGGTCCTGAGGTCCATGTCACAGCTGCGCCGAGTAAATTTTTTAATGCCTATAGCAGGCGTCGCTCTCATCAGCCTTGCGCTGTTCTGGCATGCGGCGCGCGACAACAATCCTGCGCAACGCCGGTTGCGCGGGCTGATGAAACTGGCGGCGGAGGTGTCGTGAGTCGCTGCTGGACGATGAGGGAAAGTTTCTTCAAAAGGCGCATCAGCAAAGCAATTAGTTGGGGGCGAAATTAGCTACCAAGTCATGCTGTTTGATTTTAGAGGGTGCGGATTGGATTTAAGATTTCTATGATAAAAGCTCTTGGTGTGGTTTTGATTTTATTGTTATAAGAATCAATAAATGGCTATGCGCGGTGGTCATTGGTGGGTGATGAATTAAGCGCCCGTTTTTTTTCCGAGCGATAATCTTCTGACGGAAACAAGTAAAATCATAATGAAGATAAAAAATGCAAAAATGGATAGTGCACTTCTCCACAACTCTCCAGTTTCGATGCCATTAAAAAAACTAGAGCCAGACATAAGGATGGCTGGTAGTAAAAAAAAGGTTTTCCCGATAAATCTGATGCACCATTTTATATCAGGCATCAGCGCGTGGATAAAAGTAAGAAGAACATTCATGTTAGTTGTCCCGTAAACAGGCCCGGCAAGCATTTGTAAATAAAGTCGAGAGGGGTGTTCCCCTCTCGTACTATATATCAATTACATCCGGCAATGATTAGCAGCGCCATTCATTGCCCCGCCGATCGCTCCAACAAGTCCGCCTAGAGCGGCGCCAGGTAGCGCTCCAACACCGTCAACAAGCGCCCCGACCTTCATGCCCAGACCGGCCCCGGAAATTCCTGTAGCAATCGTGTTTCCGGCTACGCCGAGCGCGCATTCGGCAGCACCCTGGCTGACGCCAGTGTTAACGTTCGATCCAGCACCATAACTGGCGCCGACAGTACCATCTGCACTAGAATTACTAAGGTCACCAGAATTGCCATAGCTACCAAATCCGCTAGAGCCATCGTTATCTCTTTCATATTCTTCCATCGTGCATTCAACTGCATTGCCACCGGTAATCACATGAAGATCTTCAAGATTCAAAACATGCATTCTATGCTCCTTAATGCAGCTGATTCGCGCTGCTCGATATAATCAAAATTTATGGAAATAAATAATTCAGCACACGGCCATGCAAAGCATGGTTTATTTTGCATGGACGGCAATTGGAAATGCCGTATGCAAAATGTATCGCAAATGATATTTAACATCAAATGGCTGTTCACAGAGAAAGCTTGATAGCAAATTATGCCATCATTTGTTGCATTGATTTGCAAGATCAGAAAATAGACCAATTCCTATCGTGAAGAAAATCAATCTCCGATTTTGCAAGGGGATAGTAGTTGTAATTCATTGAAATGTCAATGGCATTAGTGTTGAAAATTTATCAGCTGCTATCAGTCATGATATCTCCCTCTCAGGAAAGGCAGCAAAGATCGAGTGCAAGATATTGATTTTGTTGGTGACGCCTTTAGATATGTACTTGCTGATGATTGGTTTTATTTTAAACTCATAAAGTAATCTAAACTCTCGATAAATACAGGATTTATGCAATGGTAAGTACTGAATTTTGATATTTATTGCCGAGGCGGTGCTGAAAATTCATATTTTTGTCCAAAATAATATATGTCTATTTCCGCACCCCGGATACTCATCTGAGTAAACGCCTCTGGAAACTTACTCTGGCTCGCGAGGGTTTGGGTAGGCTTCTGGAACCGCTCATGGTCCAGACAACATGATCGTCAAACTGCGTAAGCAAGCCCGCACTACGCCGGCCATTCGCAAAGAGATTCAGCAAGCCACCGGCACTCAGGCCGAGCTGGCCGCTCGCTACAACGTCACCATCGACACCATTCGCAAATGGAAGAACCGGGACAGCGTCGAGGATCGCTCCCACACGGCTCATCGGCTGCAAACCACGCTGACGCCGGTCCAAGAGCGCATTGCCGTTGAGCTGCGCAAAGTCCTCAAGCTGAGGCTGGATGACTTGCTGGTGGTGATTCGCGAGTTTCTGAATCCTGCCGTGTCGCGATCCGGGTTGGACCGTTGCCTGCGCCGTCATAGCGTGGGAAGCCTGTGTGACCTGGAACCCGCCGCGCCCAGCAAAACCAGCAAGCCTTTCAAGGCTTATGACTAAATGGAACCGCTAGGTAGGGATGTACACTAACACCCCACTACTGGTTATGGCCTTTGGATAAAATGCCTGTGGTGAGCCCGCATAGCACCAACAATATACTTATCACGTATATGGTAAAGGTCAGCTTTCAGTGCGGAACATTGACCGTCCGGTAATGGCCGATAGCAGTCATGCTAGCACAAAGGCATGACTAGCTGCTTTGGCCGAAAACCAGGCATCAGCAGCTTGTCTACGAACGCTGTCTTTCGACAGATGAGCGGAGAACAGCTGGTTTACACAGAATTGCAGGCAGGCCCGGTTGCCGAGTTTTTTCATGCGGGAAATCCATCGCCAACAAGAAAATGCCCCACGATCAAAAAATCGTAGGGCATTGTTATAAAGTTACAGCGGAAGCGAAACTATGTTTAGTCGCAGCTTATGGTGGCAAAAGTCGCAGCTTATGGTGGCAAAGTCGCAGCTTATGCTGTCACTCACACATAATGTACTTGGATTGTAAATTATTGGCTCAGCCGCACGTCCCCACGTGGCCGCAGGCGGTGCAGAACTCGCAGCCGTCCTTCTTGATCAGCGCGTGGTTGCCGCACTCCGGGCAGGCCTTGCCGGCCAGCGGTTTGAGCGCGACCGGGGCCTCCTGGGCGAACAGATCGCTTTGCTCCGGCGCCATCACGCCCATGTCCTCCACCGGCACGCCTTCCTCGGTCAGCACGCCCAGCATGGCGTAGCGGTGGATGATCAGGCGGGCGAGATAAGCCACGGTGGATGGCCAGCTTTGCGATTTTTCCAGGCCGGGGATGCGGGCGAAGAAGTCGCCTTGCGGCTCGGCGTAGTTCAACAGCTTGCGCAGCTTCAAGCCTATCCAGGCCGGGTCTATCACCCGCATGTCCAGACTCAGCATTTTGCACAGCCCGTCCAGCTCGCGCGGGTAGGCGCCGGCCAGCCACACCGAGTAGGGGCGGCGCTTGCCGTTGGGCAGCACCAGCTCTTTGACGAACAGCACGAAGTCGTCGCCGGTTTGCGGGTTGACCACGTCCACCGACCAGCTCATGGTGCCGTCGCTGCCGGATTTCGGCTCTTTGCGGGCGAACAGCGCATCCATTACCGGCGTGGCTTCGCCGGCATCCAGCTGCAGCGCGCCCAGTTGCTCGACGCGGTGGCGCACCACCTGGCCCAGCGCGGCGGCGGCCGAGGTGGCGTGTATGGTCTTGTCGCCCAGCGTGAAGCGGTAGCGCTTGTCGCCGTTGGCGCGCGACAGCGCGTCCAGCTTGGCCGCCAGCCAGGCGCGGTCGCGGCAGCGCATGTCCATCGACAAGGTTTTGGCGATGGCGGACAGGCCGCGTTGCTCATCGGTGGCGTTGACCCAGCATTCGAAAGGCTGGGCGCGGCCGTTTTCCATATGGCCGACCACCACGGCGAAATCGCCGGCATCGCCTTCCACCATGAAGGTCCAGGACGGATTGCCTTCCTTCAGCTTGGGGCGGTTGGGCCATTTCAGGCTGGACAGCGCCGGGGTGGGCGCGGTGTTCAATGTGACTCGGCGGTCAGGATCGCTGGCGGCGCCGGACAGGTCTTCCGGCGCGGCGGCCGCGGCGCTGGGGGAGGGCTCCACCGACAATACCGAGCCGAGCACATTATTGGGCCGGTAGGTGGTGATGCCTTTCAAGCCATTGCGCCAGGCTTCCAGGTACAGGCTCTCGAAGTCGGCGAAGGGATAATCGGCCGGCACGTTGACGGTTTTGGAGATGGCGGTGTCCACAAAAGGCGCGACGGCCGCCACCATGCGCATATGGTCGAGAGCGCTCATTTCCAGCGCCGAGACAAAGTAGTCCGGCAGCCTGGAGGTGTCGCCGCCCTGCATGCGCCACACGCGGTAGGCGTGGTCTTCCACCAGGTATTCCTGCTGGCTGTTGTCGGCCATCCGCTTTTTGCGGGTGTAGAACCACGAGAACGGAGGCTCGATGCCGTTGGACGCGTTGTCGGCGAAGGCCAGCGAGATGGTGCCGGTGGGGGCGATGGACAACAGGTGGGAGTTGCGGATGCCGTGCTTGCGGATGCGCGCCTGGATTTTCTCCGGCAGGCGGCTGGCGCAGTGCGGCGCGGCCAAGTATTTATCGGCGTCGAACAGCGGGAAAGCGCCTTTTTCGATGGCCAAGTCCACCGAGGCGTCATAGGCGGCGTCGCGCATGCTTTCGGCGATGCGGGCGGCGAAGCGGCGGCCTTCCTCGCTGTCGTAGCGTATTTTCAGCATGATCAGCGCGTCGCCCAGACCGGTGAAACCCAGGCCGACGCGGCGTTTGTTCTGGGCTTCGCGCGCTTGCTCTTGCAGCGGCCACACGGTCAGGTCCAGCACATTGTCCAGCATGCGGATGGACATCCGCACCACCTTCTCGAAAGACTTGAAGTCGAAGCTGGCCTTGTCGCCAAACGGCGCGCGCACGTGGCGTGTGAGGTTGATCGAGCCCAGGTCGCAGCAGCCGTAGTCCGGCAGCGGTTGTTCGCCGCAGGGGTTGGTGGATTCGATGACTTCGCAGTAGGACAGGTTGTTGTCCTGATTGATGCGGGTCATGAACAGCACGCCCGGTTCGGCGTGGTCGTAAGTGGAGGCCATGATCTGCCGCCACAGCTCGCGGGCGCGCACGGCGCGGTACACCCACAGGCCGTCTTCACGCTGGAAGCTGCCGGGGAAGGCGTCCGAGTTAGGCGCCACCGCGTGGGTGAGTTGCCAGTCGCCGTCGGCTTCCACTGCGCGCATGAAGTCGTCGGAGACGCCGACCGAGATATTGAAGTTGCGCAGATCGCCCTGGTCCTTGGCGTGGATGAAGTCCTCCACGTCCGGGTGGCTGATGTCCAGCACGCCCATCTGCGCGCCGCGGCGAGCGCCGGCCGACTCCACCGTTTCGCAGCTGCGGTCGAACACCCGCATATACGACACCGGGCCGGAGGCCCGGCTGTTGGTGCCTTTCACATGCGCGCCCTTGGGGCGGATGCGCGAGAAGTTGTAGCCGACGCCGCCGCCGCGGCGCATGGTTTCGGCCGCCTGCAGCAGCGCCTGGTAGATGCCGGCCTTGCCGTGTTCGGTCTCGGAAACCGAGTCGCCCACCGGCTGCACAAAGCAGTTGATCAGCGTGGCGGACAGCTCGGTGCCGGCGGCGGAATTGATGCGGCCGCCGGGGATGAAGCCATGGTCCAGCGCCTCGAAAAACAGCGGCTCGAAACGGGCCGGGTCTTTTTCCAGCTCGGCCAGCGCGCGGGCCACGCGGCGGCGCACTTCGCTGACGCTTTGCTCGCCGTTCTTGGCGTATTTTTCCAGCAACACCTCGCGCGAGATGTCTTGTTCCGCCATGGCGGCGATGTTTTCCTGCTGCATGGAGCGCTCATCCTTCTGAAACGGTGTTCAACGACGACGGCATGAATGCGTGAGCATGAAAAAACGACGTACACACTATATGTTGTTACGACGTGTGTGCTCTAAACGCAAGGTATTGTGTTGGGTGTGGGCGGGATTATAACCCGTAGCGGGGAGGCGCGGCGCGCGGATTTGCCGAATGGACGGGGCGGATGCGGCTTGGGCCGCGGCTGGCGGGCAAACCATGTGGCTTGCCCGCCGTGTCGCGAAATCGTCACAAGGACGATGGAGATGGGGCGCTACTTGGCGGTGATTTTGACAGCCAGCTCGACGCCGTCGCGGTTGGCCGAGGTTTTCTGCGGCGCGTCCAGCGTAACGCGCTCGGCCAGCGTCGGCTGATGGCGCAGCATGGTCTTGCGGGCGTTGGCCGCGCGCTGCTGGGCCAGCTTCTGAAGGTCAGCCTGGCTTACCTGCTGGTCGGCCAGCATCTCGTCGCGCAGCTGCTTGGCCAGCGCCTCGCCGGACGGGCCGCCTGGCTTCAGCACATGGCCCAGCAGTTTGATCCGGCCGATCAGGCGGCCGTAGACGGTCTTGATCGCCGATTGCGTCTGCGGGTCTTTCAGGTCCAGCGTAGGCAGCGGCTCGTCGTCCAGCGGCGGATGGCCGGCGGCGGCCAGCACCGCCGAGTCGACGCGCGCGCGCGCCAGCTGCTTGCTGTCCGCATCCGGCGCGTAGCCGCCGGCGATGGCGATCTGCATCTTGGGCCGCTTGGCCATCAGGGCGGCCACCTTGTCCAGTTTTTCGCGCTCGGGCGGGCTGACATGGGCCTCGCCGGCGACAAACCGTATATCGTCGAAGCCCTCGCCGCCGAGCAGCGCGCCCAAGGCGCGGAATGGCGCGGTGGCGACCTTGGTGACCACGTTGACGATGGCTTTCCAGATCACCTGGCCATAGCTGAACTGCGGGTCGTCCAGGCTGCCGGCTACCGGCAGGTCCAGGTCGATGCGGCCATTGCTGTCTTCCAGCAAGGCGATGGCCAGGCGCAGCGGCAAATGCGGCCCCTTGTCGCCCTTCAGCTCGTCGCCCAGCTGGATGGAATCGATCACGATGCGGTTTTCGCCTTTCAGCTGCCTATGGTCCAGCAGATAGCGCAGCTCCAGCGACAACTTGCCGTCCTTGACCTGCCAGCCGGCGAAGTTCATCGAGTACGGGTTGAGGTTGTTCAACGCCAGATTATGGAAGTCCAGGTGGATGTCGGTGCTGTCGGTAGGCGACAGCGGCGACAGCGCGCCGCGGACCTTCACTTCTCCGTACTGGTCCACCGCGCCGTCCAGCGTGATGCGGCCGCGGTTGCCGCCGCGGGTGGACAGGTTCTGGATGCTGCCGCGCAGATGATGCATGCGGGTGGCGAAGTCCGGGGTCATGCCGTGGTCGGCGAACTCCACCGCGCCGTTTTGCACGTGGATGCTGTGCACGTCCACTTGCGGCAGCGCGGCCGGTTTGCCGCTGGCCGGTTTCGCGGGCGCGCTGTTGCCAGCGAAGATCTGCTGCCAGTTCAGATGGCGCTGCGGGTCCAGGATGAGCCGCGCGCGCGGCTGCTCCAGCTTCACATCGTTGATGGAAACCTTCAGCGGCATGCCCTGCACCTGCAGCTGGCTCAGGCTGAGCGCATTCCAGCCCAGCAAGGGCAGCGGCTCGCCCGGCTCTTGCAGGCTCATCTTCGCCACTTGCACTTGGCCGGCCAGCTGCCATTGCTTGGCGGAGGCGGCGTTGAGCTTCAGGTCGGCGCTCAGCGCGCCGCCGGTCAGTTTCAAGGGCGTGCCGCTCAGGGCATAGGGCGCCAGCGGCGCGACGGGCAGCGTTTTGAGCTGGATGCCGCCTTGCGCGGCGGGCGCGGCCGGGTCGATATCCAGTTTGGCCGCCAGTTGTCCGGCGCCGGCGCGGGCGGAGAGGTTCAGCGCCATCTTGCCGGAAGCGGAAGGCTCCAGCTTGGCGTCCAGTCCGCTGACATCCAAGGCCAGGGGCTTGGACATCGACTGGTCGCGCCAATGCAGGCCGCCGTTCAGCAATTGCGTGGCGGGATAGCCCCAGTTCCAGGCGGGCGCAGCGGGTTTTGCCGAGGCTTTGGGCGCGGCTCCCGGGCGCTGCGCCAACAGTTGCGCCAACTCCAGCTGGCCATTGCGCTGGCGGACCAGGGAGAGGTCCAGTCCTCCCAGGATCAGCTCGCCGGGCTTGAATTCGCGCAGCTTCAGGTCTAGCAGGCTGGGCGCGAGCTCGGCGCGAGCCAGCTTGGCCCAGGGCTGAGCGCCGCCGCTGGAGACGGCGATGTCGTTGAGCGTCAGGCCGATGTCGCGCAGCTGCGCGCCTTGTTCCGGCGTTTGGTTCAGCTTCAGTTGCAGATGCGGCAGATTGGCCTCTACCCGCAGCGGGCGGATGAAGCTGTCGTCCCGCCAATCCGCATGCCAGCCGTTGAAGCGGATGCTGTCCAGCTTGACGATCCAGGGAGAGGGTTTGGCCGGCGCGGGGGGCGCGGCCTGGGGCGCGGGCAGGGCGCGCAGCCAGTCCAGCCGCCCTTGCGCGTCGCGCCGGGCGCTGAGCTTGCCGTTGTTGAACTCGATGCGGCCCACCGTCAGCAGCGAGCGGGACAGATCCAGCGCGCCGTCTTCCACCTTCAGCTGCGGCAGCTCCAGCTCGCTGCCGCCATCGGGCGAGCGCAGCTTGAGCTTGTCCAGCTCCGCGTTCAAGGAGGAGATGGTCAGGTCAGGCGCGGCGCCGTTCATTTCAAACTGATAGCGCGCCTGGACGCTGATCTCGCCCTCGGGGCGATTGACGGCGAAATGCGGATGGACATAGTCCCAGACCGAGGCCAGCGGCAGATCGCTGATCTTCGCCTCGCCCATCGATTGCATGGGCTGCAGGCGCATGCTGCCGCGCCAGTCGAAGCGGCCGCCGCCTTCCAGCTCGGCGTGCAGGGCGTAGCGGCCGTTTTCCTCCAGCGTGGACAGATCGGCCAGGCTGAGATTGATCGGCGCCAGATGGAAGCGCTCGCGCAGGCCGTCGGCGCGGTCGATGACGCGGATCTGGCCATTGCGCAGATTGAGCGCGGCCAGTTTCAGCCGGGGCAGCTTTTCCGGCGTGGAGCCGCTTTCCAGCTTGGGCGGGCCGGACAGGTCGGCCGCCAGCTTTTCCCAATTCCATTGGCCCTTGGCGTCGCGCGCCAGCCACATCTGCGGGCTGTCCAGCGAGAACTCGCTGGCTTGCCAGCGGCCCAGCAGCAAGGCGTACAGATCGGCGTTCAGATACAGGCGGCGGGCCTGGAACAGCGGCCGGCCATCGCCCTCGCGCAAGGCGACGTCATTGAGCGTGAGTTCCATGCTCCACGGCAGGATTTTCACCTCGGCGATGCTGAGCTGCCGGCCATGCTTGCGCGCCCAATCGGCGGCGGCTTGCTGGAGCAGTTTGGGCGCGATCAGGCCCAGCGCGGCCCAACTGGCCAGCAGCAGGACGAGCGGAATCAGAATCCAGCGCAGCCAGCGGCGGCTTGGTCGCGGAGCGGGGGAGACGGGTTGGGTTTCGGCTGGAGAGGAGGTATTCATATCGCTTAATTCTAATACACTTTGCGGGTGCCGTCTTGTTGCATGCTTTGTCCTACTGGCGGGCAGTTTGACGGTTTCGGACGCGCCGGCCATTGCCTGCCGGCAGCAGGCATGACTAGGATGGTTTGGCGCGCGCTGCGCGAATTTGCCAAATCTTTATCTCGAAAGGGAGATGATCTCGCCGCTGAAGCGGCCGGTGTTTCCGGTTGTCTTTGACGGCGGCGCGCCGGTTTCGGTTCCCGCCGCCGCTTGTCTTGTGCCGCCCGGCGCTGTTGCCGGGCAACCAATAATGCGACCAGAGGCTTTATGGACAGTGCCAGTACCATCAATCAATGGCTCGACGAGCACCATATCACCGAAGTGGAGTGCCTGATCCCGGACATGACCGGCCTGGCCCGCGGCAAGATCGTGCCGCGCCACAAATACAACCCCGCCGAAGGGCTGCGGCTGCCGGAGGCCGTGCTCACCATGACGGTGACCGGCGACTACCCCGAGCGCGATTTCACCTCGGTGGCCGATCCGGACATGAAGCTGCTGCCGGACGCCAGCACCATCCGGCCGGTGCCGTGGAACAAGGAACCCACCGCCCAGATCATCCACGACTGTTGCACCTTCGAAGGGCTGCCGGTGGATCTGTCGCCGCGCAATGTGCTCAAGCGCATCCTCAAACTGTATCAGGACAATGGCTGGAATGCGGTCATCGCGCCGGAGATGGAGTTCTACCTGGTGGAAATCCAGCCGGACGAAGACCTGCCGCTGCGCCCGCCCGTCGGCCGCACCCGCCGCACCGAGGCGGGGATGCAAAGCTTTTCCATCGACGCGGTGAACGAGTACGACGACATCTTCGACGTGATGTACGACTGGTGCGAGGCGCAGGGCCTGGCGCTGGACACGCTGATCCACGAGATGGGCACGGCGCAGATGGAGATCAACCTGGACCACGGCGATCCGCTGGAGCTGGCCGACCAGGTGTTTCTGTTCAAGCGCACCGTGCGCGAGGTGGCGATCCGCAACAATATGTACGCCACCTTCATGGCCAAGCCCATGCAGGGCCAGCCGGGCAGCGCCATGCATATGCACCAGAGCGTGGTGGACATCGCCAGCGGCCGCAATATCTTCAGCCTGGACGACGGCAACCCCTCGCCGCAATTTCTGCACTTCATCGGCGGGCTGCAGAAATACCTGCCGGCGGCGATGCCCTTCTTCGCGCCGTATGTGAACTCCTACCGGCGCTTGAGCCGCTACACCTCGGCGCCTATCAATCTGAGCTGGGGCTACGACAACCGCACCTGCGGCCTGAGGGTGCCGCACTCCGGCCCGCAGGCGCGGCGGGTGGAAAACCGTCTGGCCGGCGTGGACGTCAATCCTTATCTGGCGATGGCGGCCAGCCTGGCTTGCGGCTTCATCGGCATGAGCGAACAGGTGCAGCCTTCCGCCCCCCTGTCCGGCAGCGCCTACGAGCAGCCGCACCAGCTGCCGCGCCACCTGGACGACGCCATCGACATGCTGCTGCGTTGCGAGCCGCTGGCGGAAATCTTCGGCGAGCATTTCATTGAAACCTATGCGGCGATCAAGGAAGCGGAGTACCGCGAGTACTTCGACGTGATCAGCCCCTGGGAGCGGCGGTTTCTGCTGTTGCACGTCTAGCCTGCCGACCTTGCGCCAACGCCTTCCCGCCTTATAGGCCGGAAGGCGTTGGCGCTTGCGCCGACCTCTCGATGCCAAAACGGCAAAGCCGCCTTGGCTTGATTTTGCGTGGAGGCGGAAACCTAGCGTGCCGACACCGGAAAAGACATGCCTATCTCCACATTTATCTTGCCCATAGTCGTTTTGTGTCGCTTGCCACGAAACTGAAGGAAACGGTGGATCCAGTTTGCATACACTTGCTATGTGCGAAAACTGTAATGTTCTACTGGAATGCGGGCGCGAGCCCGCTCCAGTAGGCGTAACTTTTCCGCTGCTGCAGGTAAGTGGTGTGTTTTGTCCAGTTTTAGGTTTTCATATAAAGGGATCTGGTAGTATTTTGATAATTTAATGAATAATTCTTCGGAATATTTTTGCGCATCAGGATGTGATTGTTTTTACCTGGTATTTCGGGTGGCTAATTACTAAGTAGGCTTTGCAAACCAGTTAAATCCAGTGACGGCGGGCACGGAGTAGGGGGGGGCATGGCAAATTACTTCAAGTGCAATGAGCGCGTTGCGTTCCTAGTATTACTGTTCATCACCACTGCTGTTGCGGTGCTTGCGCTGTACTGCATAGCCTTTAAGTGGTCTAACGCTGGAAAACTATTAGCAACGGCAGGACTGTCGGCTACTCTAACAGGGGTCGTTCAACTTGAGGTTGCCGGGCTTTTCACAAAAATTCTCGACGAGTACGGGGACGATGAGAGGTATCCATATGGACCACCTTCTTACATCACAAGAGAGATCATCGATAACCCTGATACTCCTGTTCGGACATGGCTTCGAGACAAAGCGTTCTTCAAGCCCGCCACAGGTTTCTGGCTCATTGTTGTCGGCACTCTTATTCAAGCTGGTGCGGTATGGTTTTAGTACGCGGCAAAACAGCGACATCAAGAAAACGCAGCTAGACACGCCAGCAACCCTCCATGTGGCCACTGTTTGGCTATGATTCGTTTCGCCCAACTTTCAGCCCCCGCCAGAAAAGATTCGATCGGTATCGTAGTTATTCTGATATTTGTATATTGATGGCATATTTTTTCTGCGCCACAATCAGGGTTTTCGCCCGATATGCGGGTGGATAATTGCTAGCCTGGATACATATGAACATTCGTCCCTACGGACCCGAAGACTGGGATCGGGTTTGCCAGATCCATGATGCGGCGCGACGCGATGAGCTCGCGGCGGCCAAGTTAGACGCGGCGTACCTGACGCTTGAAGAAACGGCAGATAACGAGGGCTTCCACGATTACACGCTAAGGGTCGCGGAGGTGGGCGGGGTTGTTTCTGGATTTGTCGCTTTCACCGCTGACGAACTTGCTTGGCTTTACGTCGATCCCGCTACCTATGGCAGGGGCGTTGGCACTGCGCTCATCCATGCGGCGCTCGGCGAGGCGAGGGCGCCCATGACAGCGGAGGTGCTGAATGGCAATGATGCCGCAGTCGCCCTTTATCGCAAGGCGGGTTTCGATATTATCGGGGTCGAGCATGGCGTCATGCCTGGCAACGAGAGTTTTCCCGTTTCCGTCACCGTGTTGCAGCATCCGGGTGTTGACTGACTATTTGATTCACACCTTGGAGTGCCGCGAAAACGGGGCGGATGTGAAATGTCGGCTGTTATTGAGGCCGTGCAATGATGATGGAGCGCGCATTCACGCCGGCTGCTGCTGGGTGACGCAGTGGATGCCGCCGCCGCCGCCGCCGGCGATCGCGTCTATGTTCAGCTGCACGATTTCGCGTTCCGGGAACTGTTCGCGCAGGATATCGCGGCAATTGCCGTCGGCATCGTCGTCGCCGAACTGCGGCGCGATCACCGCGCCGTTGCAGACGTAGAAATTGACATAGCCGGCGGCGAAGGACTTGCTGTCGTAGTCGGGCCTGACCTGGTCCGGCCCGCGCAAGGTGACCACCTGCAGCCGGCGGCCTTTGGCGTCTGTAGCCTGGCGCAGAATGGCCAGATGGCGCTGCTGCACCGCGTAGTCAAACGAGGACGGGTCGCTGTCCACGCTGGCGATCACCACGCCGGGGCGGATGAAGCGCGCGTAGAAATCGGTATGGCCGTCGGTGATGTCGCGGCCGGCGATGCCGGGCAGCCAGATCACCTTGGCCACGCCGAGCAGGCGCTGCAGCTCCGCCTCGCAGGCGGCTTTGCTTACCCCGGGATTGCGATTGGGATTGAGCACGCAGCTTTCCGTGATGATGGCGGCGCCGTCGCCATCCACCTCCAGCGCGCCGCCTTCCAGCACCAGCCTGCTCTTCAGCAGCGAGACGCCCGCGCGCTCGCAAACCGCGGTGGCTGCGGCGCGGTCCCAGCCGTACTCCTGCTTTTTTCCCCAGCCGTTGAAATTGAAGCCGGCCCCGGCAAGCTGGCCTTGGGCGTCATGCACGAATACCGGCCCGCTGTCGCGCATCCAGATATCGTCCAGCGGCTGGGCGATCAACTGCATGCCGTCGCCGCACAGCCGGCGCGCCAGCGCCAGATCATCGCTTGGGACCAACATCCGCACCGGCTCGAATTGCGCGATGGCGCGGGCGATATCCGCCAGATTGCGCCGCGCCGGTTCCAGCAGCCGTTTGCCCCAGATGCCGGCTTGCGCGCCGAAGGCCATCCAGGTGGCGGCATGCGGCGCGGCTTCATCCGGCATGCGCCAGCCGCCGGCCTGCAATTTGCTGCCCGGTCCGCGCGCTATCGGCTGTTTGGATGGCGCCTCGGCCTGGCCGGCGTGGCCATCGGACAGGCAGCCGCCCAGCAGGGCGCTGCCTGAGAGCAGGGCGGCGTGTTGCAGAAAGCGGCGTCGGTTCATCTTCGGCTCCAGGGCCGCCGCGATTCGAGGCCGCCCATGCTTTAGAGATAGCCGACGCCGCCGCGCCTTGCGTTTAAAGCGGCTTCAGGACAGCAGCTCGGCCAGCATCGCCACGCCGTTGTGGTGTTGCAGCGGGTCGAAGTAGCTGATATTGAGCCGCATGGCGTTGAGCCTGGCTTGGGCGTCGCGGAAGAACAGCGATCCGGGCGCGTAATGGATGCCCTGCTGCATAGCCTGCGGCAGGCGGCTGCGGCAGTCCATGCCCTCCGGCAGCTCCAGCCACAGGAAATAGCCGCCCTGCGGCGTAACCAGCCGCGTGCCTGTCGGCAAGCGGGTGGACAGTTGCTGCTGCAGCGCCAGCAAATTGGACTGAAGGCGGCTGCGCAGCAGGCTGAGCATGTCCTCATGCTGGCCGCCGGCCAAGAGCCGCGACAAGGCCATCTGGCTCGGCAGCGGGGTGGACAGCGAGCTGCACAGCTTCAGGCCGACGATGCTGTCGCGGAAGCGCCCGGCGGCGATCCAGCCCACGCGGTAGCCCGGCGCCAGCGATTTGCTGAACGATGAGCAGTGCAGCACGCCGCCTTTCTGGTCGAAGGCCTTGAGCGGCAAGGGCGCGCCTTCGCCGAAGTGCAGCTCGCGGTAGGTGTCGTCCTCGATGATGGGCAGCCGGTGCTTGTCGGCCAGCGCCACCAGCGCCTGCTTGTCGGCATCGCTCCACACCAGGCCGGTGGGATGCTGGAAATTGGCCATCGCCAGGACGGCGGCCGGCTGATGCTGCAGAATCATTTGCTCAAGCCGGGAAAAGTCCAGCGCTTGGCCGGGCGACACCGTCAGGGTGTGGACGGCGATGCCCAATTGCTCAAGTTGATCGAACAGAGCCGGGAAGGCCGGAGTCAGCGCCAGGACCGATGCGCTGCCGGACAGCTTGGTCACGGCGCGGATGGCCAGGTTCAAGGCCTCCATGCCGCCGCAGGTGACGATCAGCTCGTCGCCGTCCAATTCCACGCCTTGCGCCAGATAGCGCAGGCTCAGCTCCCGGCGCAGTCCCTCGAAGCCCATGCTGGTGTCGCCGCACAGGGCGTAGCGGTAGTCGCGCAGGGCGCGGGTGAGGGCGCGGTTCAGCGGCGTGGTGTTGATCAGCGCCGGGTTCATATAGGGACAGCCCCAGGGCATGGGCAAGGCGCTGGTCAGGTGCTCGATGCGGATGGCGCTGCCGTCGCCGCCCAAGGGCGCATCGCCTATCAGCGGCTGCGAGCGCGCCAGCACCCGGAAGCCGGAGCGCGGCAAAGCCTCGATCAGCCCCAGCTTTTCCAGTTCTGCATAGGCGCGTTGCGCGGTGGTGATGCTGATCTTGTGGTCCTGGCACACCTTGCGCAGCGAGGGCATGCGGTCGCCCGCGCGCAGATGCCCTTGTTCGATCGCGTTGCGGAAGCGTTGGCTCAGTTGGCCGGTTTTGTTCATGAATGCCTTCCTGCCGCCTCATTCGCCGATGAAGCTGGATTTTTCCTTGATGGTGACATCGTCATTCAGCGAGCGTATCACGAAGTGGATGGGGTGGGCGCCGCGGCTGGCGTGCTCGGGATCGGCCTGCACCCGCACCGCCACCGTTTCGGTGCGCGATGGCTTGACGTCGAATACCTGGCCGGGGCTTTCCATGCGGATGCCGGGCAGCCCTTCCACCGTCACGGTATAACGCTGCGGCTGCTCGGTGGTGTTGATCAGCCTGAGGTTGTAGCGGTTCTGCAGCAGGCCGTCGTCAGTCTGTTCCACCAGGCTGGCGCGGTCGCGCAGCACATCCACCTTGAATGGCTTTTTCAGCACCAGCGCCGTGGTGGATGCCACGATGATGCCGGCGAGCAGACAGGAATACACCGCGATGCGCGGCCGGTGCAGCGACTTGGCCGGCGCGGGCTTGCCCTGCAGCGCTTCGGCGCTGGTGTAGCGGATCAGGCCGCGCGGCGCATGCAGCTTGTCCATCACTTGGTCGCAGGCGTCGATGCAGGCGGCGCAGCCTATGCACTCATACTGGAGGCCGTTGCGGATGTCGATGCCGGTGGGGCAGACCTGTACGCAGATGCCGCAGTCGACGCAGCCCTTGACCGGATTTTCGCTCTTGGCCTGCAGCTTGCCGCGCGGCTCGCCGCGTTGAGTGTCATAGGAAATGATCAGGGTGTGGTCGTCGAACATCGCGCCCTGGAAGCGGGCGTAAGGGCACATGTGCAGGCAGACCTTCTCGCGCAGCACACCGGCCAGCAACCAGGTGAAGCCGGCGTAGAACAGCGTCCAGAACAAGTCCCAGGGCCCCATTTGCAGCACCGCCAGTTCGCGGATGGGCGTGAAGTAGCCGACGAAGGTCAGGCCGGTCCACAAGGAGAAGCCCCCCATCAGCAGTTGGGCCAGCCCTTTCTTGGCGAGCTTGCCGGCGCTCATCGGCGCGGCGTCCAGCTTGCGGCGCGCCAGATGATCGCCCAGCACCAGCCGTTCGATCCAGATCATGATCTGGGTATACACCGTCTGCGGGCAGCTGTAGCCGCACCACAGCCGGCCGGCCAGCGTGGTCCACAGGAACAGACCTAGCGCGGACACCACCAGCAGCGCGGCCAGGTAGATGAAGTCCTGCGGCCACAGGCTGATGCCGAAGATCAGGAAATGGTGCTCGGCCAGGTTGAAGTGCACGGCCTGGCGGCCGTTCCATTGCAGCCAGGGCATGCCGAAGAACACCAGCTGCGTCAGCGCCACCATGCCGACACGCAGATTATTGAAGCGGCCGCTGGTGAGGCGGGGATGGATCTTGATCGGAACAGGCTTGATTTCTGGCTTGGACATGGCTGCCACCGCGCTATGAAAATGGGCTATTTGTACTGCCCTCCATCAGTACAAACAATGAACAGAATGCGGTGAAAATATGTATACAGATGCGTCTGTATGCTTACAGCAAGGCTTTGCGTTCTAGATCGGACAGAAACAGGGCGAACAAGGTTTGATCCGCGTCAAATCAGAGCGGACTGGGCTTTGCGGGGGCGCGGAGTCTTGGCCATCTGGCGCGGGCGCATTTTCAAGCGGCGAGATCGACATTCAAAACTGTGCGCATGGTTTAAGCCCATCACGGCCGGTATGGCTTGAATGCCGGCCGGATCCGCGCTTGTTGTTTTGGCGGGGTGAAGGCCTTGAGATAGTTGTCGGCGCATGCCTTCATGTGGCATGTTGTTTGCATTTCTTGGCGAGGCGAAGACGATGAGTTTATGGGCGTGGGATAGCGGCATCATCGCGGCGGTTTCTTTATATGTGGTGGGCGCGGCCAGCCCCGGCCCCAGCAATCTGGCCATCATGGGCGCGGCGATGAGCCATGGCCGTCTGCGGGCTTTGGCGATGGCGGCCGGCGTGGTGCTGGGTTCGCAATTCTGGGGGCTGCTGGCGGCCTGCGGCTTGGCCGGCGTGATCCGCGAGGCTCTGTGGCTGATGACGGCGATGAAGCTGGCCGGCGGCGCGTATCTGCTTTACCTGGAGGTTCAATCGGCCCGGCAGGCGGCAAGGCGCGAATGGTCGCCGCCCGCCGCGGCCGAGCCAGGCAAGGACGGCGCCTGGCGCTGGCTGCTCAAAGGCGCCGCCATGCATGTGACCAACCCGAAAGCCATCCTGGTGTGGCTGTCCATCGTCACCCTGGCCTTGCCGCGCGATGGGGGCGGCGAGCAGGCCTTCCATGCGGTATGGGCTTGCGGCGCGGCCGCGGTGGCGGTGTTCTGCGGCTATGCGCTGGTGTTTTCCACGGCCGCCGCGCGCCAT
The DNA here is from genome assembly GCF_024207115.1 of Chromobacterium sp. IIBBL 290-4. Lineage (NCBI taxonomy): Bacteria > Pseudomonadati > Pseudomonadota > Betaproteobacteria > Neisseriales > Chromobacteriaceae > Chromobacterium > Chromobacterium sp. IIBBL 290-4. The sequence continues at coordinate 129,740 of NZ_CP100128.1, read as the reverse complement.
GGCTACCTTAAACTGCGCCGCCCTTTCCAGGCGGTGCTGGCGGGAGCGTTTGGCTGGGCCGGGCTGCGCATGCTGTTTGGGCGCGGCAACCTCGCTTGAGCTTGACGCGGCAGGGCGGCGGCTAAGAGTGGGCGCCGCCGTTCTTCATCACGGAAAAGTTGTTGATCACCGCGGCGAGCTGCGTGGTGCCGGAGCGGATTTCTTCGATTGAGCGGCTGACTTTGTCGGCATGCTCCTCGCCGCTTTGCGCCTTGACCAGCATCTCCTGGATGCTGCCGGTGGCCGTGCCGGTGCCGTTCTTGATGTCCTCGACCATTTCGGTGACTTCCTTGGTGGAGGCGTTGGTGCGCTCCGCCAGTTTGCGCACCTCGTCGGCCACCACGGCGAAGCCGCGGCCCAGCTCTCCGGCCCGCGCGGCTTCTATGGCGGCGTTCAAGGCCAGCAGATTGGTCTGATCGGCGATCTCATGGATGGTGTTGATGATGGAGGTGATGCGGCTGGCTTTCTGATCCAGGTCTTCGATGATGGTGGCGGACTGGCTCGCGCTATGGGCGATGACGGACATGGCCTGGATGGTGTCGCGGATGATTTGCTGGCTGTCGCTGGAGGCCCGGTCAGACGCGGCCGACAGCTGATGCGCTTCGCGCACCAGCTCCAAATCCCGTTGGTGTCCTTCTTCCTGGTCGGTGATGTCTAGCGCGAACTTGATCACTTTCACCACCTTGCCCTCATCGTCCTGAATGGGCGAATAGCTCGCCTCCGGCCAAATCGCTTTGCCGTTCTTGTGGCGCCGCTCGAAAATGCCGGTGGTGAAGATGCCCTGGTTGAGTTTGCGCCAAAACTCCACATAAGCGGGGCTATGGGTGAATTCGGGCGGACAGAACATTCTGTGGTGCTGTCCCTTGATTTCCTCCAGCCGGTAACCCATGGTTTGCAGAAAATTGCTGTTGGCGGTCAAAACCGCGCCGTCATTGGCGAACTCGATGATGGCCATGGACTGGCCGATGGCGCGCATCGCACTGGCGGCCTCCACGGAAGCCTGGACGGATTCGCTGACATCCTGCGCGAATTTGATGATTTTGCTTACCCGGCCGGAGGCATCGCGGATCGGGTTGTAACTGGCTTCCAGCCAGATGGTCCTGCCATCTTTGGCGACGCGGCGGAAGCGATCGCGGACGAACTCCCCGGCGCGCAGCTTTTGCCAGAAAGCCTGATATTCGGGACTGGCGGCGTATTCCTTGGGGCAGAATATCCGATGATGCTTGCCGATGAGTTCGGTTTGGGCATAGCCCGTGGTCAACTCGAAATTGCGGTTGGCCGAAAGGATGACGCCGTCCGGAGAGAAGGCGATGACGGCCATGGATCGATCAAGCGCGTCCAGTACGCTGCGGGATTCCAGCGCTTCGTTTTCCAGCTGGCTCAGCTTCTGCTTGAGATGCTTGTTGAACATGGCAGCCTCTTAGGTGGAACTACTTAATCTTTATGGCGCAGGATTGCCGGACGAACTAGTTGCCAACTGCATGATTCGCCACGGACTATTGGCGGCGTCTTGTTTTTATATGGCACGTAAGCCGGCGCGATGCCAGCGCAAATTCCTTTCCCGGCAAGTGGTTTTTCAAGCGCCGGGCGAAAGCGCGCGGCGGCGGTGGCGGATGGGCGGAAATGCTCGTTTCTTGCGGGAGCGTGGGGAAACGAACGGCCTAGCGCATGCGCTCAGACCCCGGCTGGCGGGGTCTGATAGGAGAGGCCATGCGCGGGCCGCAGGCTTGTTTCTGGCAAGCGTTCAGCGGGTGAGTTGCGGGAATAGCCGATACAGGCCGTCTACGATGATTTCCACCGATACCGCGGCCAACAGCATGCCCATGACGCGGTTGACGATGTTGATGCCGGTCTGGCCCAGCAGCCGCGTTAGCGGCGTGGCCAGCGTCAGCGCGCCGAAGCAGGTCAGCGCCACCAGCAGGCTGCTGATCAGCAGATACACCACCTGCACCCAGGTGTGGGCGGTGGTGGCGTAGATGATCACGGTGGAGATGGTGCCGGGGCCGGTCATCAGCGGGATGGCCATCGGCACCACCGCGATATTGGTTTTCAGGCCGGCTTCTTCCCGCTCTTGCTTGGTGGTCTTGGTCGGGCCTGGCTTGGCGTTCATCAGCGCGATGGCGATCAGCATCAGCAGGATGCCGCCGCCCACCTGGAAGGAGCCTATGCTGATGCCGAGAAAGCGCAGCAGCGTCTGGCCGACGATGGCGAACAAACACATCACCACGGCGACCGCGATGGCGGTGGTCTTGGCGACTTTCTGCCTTTCCTCCTGGCTGGAATTGGGCGTGAGGCTGATGAAGATGGGGATGGCGCCGAGCGGATTGACCAGCACCAGCAGGGCGATGAAGATTTTTGCGATTTCGATTTCCATGGTCGGACTATGGTAGCGGGTGGAAGGAAAGGCCGCGTTCAAGGCAGGGACATCAAGCTGCGCGCATGCGTCATCGCTTATACAGCATAGCCGCGTTCCTTGTTTACTCCTCATGGAAACGCAGAATGCGGCCAGAGTTGATCATCACTGCCAGCGTGCTGCCGTTGTGCAAAATGGCGGCGATGACGGCGCCGCTCGCGCCCAGGCCGCCCGCCGCCGCCAGCAGCGTCAGCGCCAGCGTCCAGCCCAGGCCGATGGCGACATTGGCGCGCAGAATCGCGCCGCAGCGGCGGCTCAGCCGAACGGCGGTGGCGAGCCGGCGCAGATCGTCGCCGGTGATCACCACGTCGGCGGCGGCGACGGCGATGTCGGCGCCGCGTTCGCCCAGCGCCACGCCCACCGCGCCGGCTTTTAGCGCCAAGGAATCATTGATGCCGTCGCCGACCACCAGCGGATGGCGGCCGGCGGCGATTTCCGCTTTGACGTGGGCCAGCTTGTCGTCGGGCAGCGCCTGGCTGACGACTTGCGCTATGCCCAATTCGGCGGCCAGCGGCTCGGCGGCGGCGGCCTGGTCGCCGGTCAGCAGCCATTGCCGCTCCAGCCCCAGCGCGCGCAATTGGCGCAAGGTGTCGGCCGCCTCAGGCCGCGGCGTGTCGGCCAGATGGAACCAGGCCAGCAACCGGCCATCGCAGGCCAGGCCGGCCAGGATGGCGCCGCGGGCCGGCGGAGCATCGCCGATCCAGCCATTTCGGCGCAGCCAGTCTGGCTTGCCCAAGGCCAGCCTGCCTACGGCATGCTTGGCCGACAGACCCATGCCTTGCGTTTCCTGCTGATCAGTCAAGGATTCTGGAGGCGACGCTCCCATCAGCGCGGCCAAGGCGCGGCTGACCGGATGGCTGCTGCCGGCGGCCAGGCTGGCGGCCAGCAGGGCGGCAGAGGGCGTGTCGCCAGCCTGCGCCTGAGTGTCGATATGCACGACGGACAGCTGGCCCCGGGTCAGCGTGCCGGTCTTGTCTATCACCAGCGAATCCACTTCGCCCAGCTCTTCCAGAAACGCGGAGCCGCGGATCAGTATCTGGTGCCGGGCGGCGGCGGCCACGCCGGCGACGGCGACCGAGGGCGCGGCGATCACCAGGGCGCAGGGGCAGGCGGCCACCAGCACCGCCAGCGCGGCCTGAGGATCGCGGCCGGCGAACCAGCTGATCGCCGCGATGGCCAGCACCATGGCCAGGTAGGCCGAGGCATGGCGTTCGACAAAGCGGGTGATGCGCGGCTTGGCGCTTTCCGCCTCGCGCATCAGGGCGATGATGCGGCCCAGGGCCGAATCGGCGGCGGCGCGCTCGACGGTCATTCGCAAGCGGCCTTGCAGATTGATGGAGCCGGCGTAGACCCGGCTGCCCGGCGAAACGTCGCCGGGCGCGGCTTCGCCGGTCACGGCGGATGCGTCCAGGCTGGAGTGGCCCTCTGTCACTCGGCCATCGGCGGGAATGCGGTCGCCGGGACGGATGTCGATCTGGTCGCCCGTCGTCAGCAAATCATTGTCCACATCCTCATGGCCGCCCTGCGGCAGCAGCCGGCGGCTGCGATGGCGGCTCAGCTCGGCCAGCGCCGCGATGGCCTCGCGCGAGCCAAGCAGACTGCGCTCTTCCAGCGCGTGGCCCAGCACGATGAGGATGGGCAGCAGCGCGGCGCTGACCCAGTCTCCGGCGGCCCAGGCGCCGACGATGGCCAGCGCGGCCAACAGGTCGGTCAGGCCGTGCAGATCCGGCGCTCGCAGGCTTTGCCAGGCGGCGCGCAGCATCGGGCTGGCCAGCAGCAGCGACGCGGCGGCGGCCAGCGCCTGGGCGAGCGCGGCGCCATTGGCGACGAAGCCTTGCCAGAACGCGGAGAGCAACAGCAGGCCGATGGCGGTCATGGCCAGCAGCAAGCGGCGGCTTTGCCGCGCGCGTTCGGCGGGCTCCAGCAGGGCGGGCGAGGCGTGGGCGCAACCGTTCATGGCGACTCTCCCGGCAGAATCAGATGGCTGGCGGCGGCGGGATCGACGGTGGTGACCTTGCCGGCCTTGGCCAGGATGGCGGGCAGGCGCTGCTGATACAGTTGGCGCAGCACCTCGGCGCCTGCCGTCCCGCCGGCGCGCCCTGCCAGCGCCTGGATTTCGCTGGTTTCCGCGCGCGCCTGGGCGATGCGTTCGTCGGCGCGGGCCCGCGCGCCGTTGATCGCTTCGGCGACCGCGGCTTGGGCCTGCTGTTTCGACAGGGCGGCCTCGGTGCGCGCCTGGGCGAGCTGGCGCTGCGCGGCCTGGTCGGCGCTTAGGACCGCGTCGAAGGCGGCCTGCGCCGCGCGCGGCAGCGTGGATTGCAAGTCTATGCGCGAGACTTGCACGCCTATGCCCGCGCCGCGGTTCTTCCAGGCGTTCAGGCGGGCATTGCTCTCCTGCGCCAGTTCGGCGCGCAGCCGTTCGCGCGCGATGGCGGCGCCGGCGCCCGTCTCGCGCGTGGCCATGATGGTTTCCAGGCCGCGGCTGGCGCACAGCCGCATCGCGGCGGCCTCGACCGCCTTGTCCAGCATGGGTAGCGCCAGATCGCCTTGCTGGACGTAGGCGGCGGGGTCTGTGATCCGGTAGTAGACGGCGGCGCGCAATTGGGTCACGCCCAGATCGCCGGTCAACAGATAGCCGGAGCCGGCCTGGGCGTCGTTCATCTGCGCCAGCGGGATGCCGGCCTGGTCCAATAGATCGGCTTCCGGCGCGCGGGCGAGGCGCTTGATCGGCCTTTGTTGCAGCCGCTCTTCGGCGGGCAATAGCCGCACCTCTTCCAGCGGACTGGGCCAGGCCAGCAGCAGGCCGGCCCGCTGCGCGCGGTCGATGGCACCGAAGCGCAGCACCACCGCCTGGCTGTCGGCCGGGATCAGGCGGACATTGCCGAACAGCCAGGCCAGTCCGCTCAACGCGGCGATGGCCAGCAGCAGCCAGTAGGCCGGCCGCAGGGTTTGTTCCAGGGCCGAGGGAGGGGCGCGCCTGCCGGTGTCGCTCATTTTCTGCCCGCCTTGCGCGCCGGCGCGCCCTGGCCGGGCGGGCCCTCCACCAGGGAGCGGAAGGGGGCGGCGTCGGTGCGGAGAATCAAGCGGGTGTCGCCGTTGACGATGTGGTTCAGCGTATCCAGCGCGCGCAGGGTTTTATACAGTTCCGGCGCGCTTTGGTAGGCGCTGCCGTAAATCCTGGCGGCTTCGGTCTGCGCGTCGGCCTCGATCTTGGCGGCTTCCGCCACGGCGTTGGCGCGCAGAATGCGGGCGTCTCGGGCGGCTTCGGCGCGGATGGCGGCGGCCTGCTCGTTGCCCGCCGCGGTTCTTTCCGCCGCCAGCGTGTCGCGTTCGGCCCGCATCCGCGCCACGGTGGCGTCCAGCGCCGCGGCGGGCAGCGTCAGCCGCTCGACGCCGACATCGACGACTTGAACGCCGTAGCTGGCCAGCAGCGATTGTGACAGCTGCCCGCGCAGCGCTTGCTCGAATTGGGGCAGTTTCAATCGCGCCGGGTCGGTGTTGACCAGGTCGCCCAGCGCATAGGCGCTGCTGCCGGTTTCCAGCGTGGAGCCGATGAAGCTGCGGATCTGGCGCGCGGCCTCGTCGGGCTGGTTGCGCACCGCGCGCATGAAGCGGGTGATGTGGACGGCGTCCGGCGGCACTTGCCAGGCCACATAGGCTTGCATGATGACGCGCAGGCCGTCGCGGGTGCCGACATCCTGCAGGCCGCTGGAGGTGGTGCGCAAACGCAGATCGACCGGCACAGCGCTTTCGAAAGGCTGCGGCCAGCGCCAGGCTAGCCCAGGCTGCAGCAGCACGCGCTCCGGCGCCCCGAAGCGGGTGATGACCATGGCTTCGCCCGAACGGACTTGCAGCATGCAGGCGGCCGCCAGCGCCAGCGCCGCCACCGCGATGGCCGCGGCGAGGCGGGGCCTGCGGCTGCGCGGGCTGTCCTGGCCGCTTGGCGGCGGGTGAGGGTGCGAATGCGAGTGCGTGTGGCCCAAGATGGTTTCCTCAGCGATGCGGCAGGCCGGCCGCCGCATCGGCCGCGCCGGCATTGCGGCGCAGATCGATGGCGGGTAGGCCGGCGGCATCCAGCCGATGGTCGATGATGATGGCGCGGGACGAGGCCAGGCCATGGCTCAGATTGTGCAGATAGCGTTCGTACAGAAAAGCCGCGCCGCCGGCTTGGCTGGCGGCGCGATCAGCCTGGAAGGCGATGGCGGCGGCGTTGGCCTCGGCCTGTTTCTCAGCCGCGGCGGCTTGGGCGCCGGCCCGCGCCTCGGTTTGCGCCTGGCGGGCGCCGCTGAGGCTGCGGATGGCCTGGCCCTGCTCTTGGGCGACGCGCGCCTGGGCCTGGATCTGGGCGGCTTGCACGGCGTGGAAGGCGCGGGCGGCGCCGGCCGGCGGGTGCAGGGTCTGCACCACGACGGCCAGCAGCTCCAGTCCGCTGCCGGCCAGGTCCAGCCGCCGCTGGATGGACTGTCGCAGCGCGGCGGCCGCGGCGGCCTGGCTGTTGCCCAGCAGCTCGTCCAACTGGCGGCCTGCGAAATAGCCGAGCAAGGTCTGGCTGGCGACATCGCGCAGCAATTCGTCCGGGGAAGCCTGTCGATAACTGGCCAGCGCATCCCGGTCGCTCAGGCCCTGGCGGTAGACCAGGCGCACATCCAGACTCATCAATTGCGTGGTCTGCTGATTGCCCTTGCCGCTGGCGATCAGTTGCATGGTTTCGGCCGGATGCTCGCCGTCCCATAAGCGGTCGCCGTTGTCCTGGGCGCTGGCGTTCCGCGCCGTGCCGCCGGCGGAAACTTGATGAATCGCGCCGTTCTCAATCAGCCGCGTGTCGCCGAGCGGCCAGGGCAGTCCGATGTGCAGGCCTGGCTGCCAGACGGCGGCGGGCTGGCCGAAGCGCTCGTAGACGCCGCGCTGATCGAAGGCCACTATTTTCAAGCTGCTGAGCAGCCAGCCCGCCAATAACAGGCAGCCCGCCGCGGCCGGCGCGGCGCGCCAGACGAAAGCCAGCGCCCAGCTTTGCCTGAGCCGCAGCCCTGGGCGCTCCGGCAGACGGTAGGCTTTGTCGGCCGCGAAGCGGCGGCGCAAGCCGGAAACCAGCAGGCAGCCTGCGAGGGGAGGGCGATTCAGCCGGCGGCGATAAGGCAGAAAGCCTGCCCGGATGACGCGCAGCAGTTGTTCCAGGCTTAGCAAGGCCAGCCAGGCGGGGGCGAGAAATCGCAGCCGCGCCGGCCATGCCGTGCCGTCCAGCGTGGCCAGGGCCAGCAGCGCGGGCAGCAAGGCGGCGGGGAGCAGGGCAAGCAGCATCTCCCGCTGCGATTGCGTCGCGGCGTCGCCGGGCTTGGATGCCAGCAGCCTCTCCAGCAATAGGCAGGCGAAGGCGACGGCGAAGCCGCCGGCCGCGGCCAGGGCGGCGGCGGTCTTATCTTGCGCGGGGAGTTGGGCGGCGGGCAAGGCCAGCAGGGCGAGCGGCGCCGCTGCGAGGCTGCCCACGCCCAGCCAGGCGAGGTCCCAGCCCAGCTTGCGGCCGATGGCGCGCCGGACGCGCAGCCCTGTCAGTCTAAGCCAGGGGGAGGCTTTGTCGGTTTTGGGCCGCCACAAGGCTGATCCCAGCTGAGGGATAGCGGCGAACCCGCTATGGGCGAGCCAGCGGGGCGCCGGCTCGCCGGCCTGCTTGCGGCGTTTTTGCGCTTGCGCGAGGCTGGATAGCAAGGTCGCCGCCAGCAAAGCCATGGCGGCGCAGAGCGTCTGCCAGATTTCGCCGGCCAGATCGCCGTAGGCCAAGGCGGCAAGCCCGGTCGCGGCGGCGGCCGCCAGCGCGCCCATCGCCCATGCGGCCAGCTGCTTTTCGCGGAGGGCGAGCGGGGCGTCCGCGCGCGGCGCGGTCATGGCGATGGCCCCCGCAGGCGGTCGCGGGTGGCGCAAATTCGAGTCGCCGAAGGCGATAGGCGGTGGCGGCGCATGGCAGAGGGCGGTCTGGGAGATTGTTTTTCGGTTTGGAGCGGCTCTTGTCCCTTTATTTATATTCCGGATCATGCCATCGCGCTGGCCGGCTTTGTTGCGGTATGTGAAAAGAGAAACGCCGCTGACGCGGCGTCGGAGGGTTGCCGGACCACCCGCTCGCCTTCTTGAAGGCGATGCAGGGCGGGAGGGGCTTAGCTTCGCAGCAGGCCCTGCAAGGTGCGGAAGTAGATCTCGGACAAGGGCTCGATGTCCTCTACCGCCACGCATTCGTTCAGCTTGTGTATGGTGGCGTTGATCGGGCCGAACTCCACCAGCTCGCGCGCGATGCGTTTGATGAAGCGGCCGTCCGAGGTGCCGCCGGTGGTGGAGAGCTCGGCCTTGGCGTCCGCCACGGCGGCGATGGCCGCGCTCAAGGCTTCCGTCAGCGCGCCGGGCGGCGTGATGAAGGGCTGGCCGGACAATTGCCAGTGCAGCTCATAGCTGAGGCCGTGATGGTCCAGGATCTGATACACCCGCTCCTTCAGGCTTTCCGCCGTGCTTTCCGGCGAGAAGCGGAAGTTGAACAGCAGTTCGCAGTGGCCGGGGATGACGTTGGTGGCGCCGGTGCCGGCCTGGATATTGGACACCTGCCAGCTGGTGGGCGGGAAGAAGGCATTGCCCTCGTCCCAGCGGGTGGCCGCCAGTTCCGCCAGCGCCGGCGCCATCAGGTGGATGGGGTTTTTCGCCAGCTGCGGGTAGGCGATGTGGCCCTGGATGCCGTGGATGATCAGCCGGCCGGACAGCGAACCGCGGCGGCCGTTCTTGATGGTGTCGCCCAGCCTTTGTTCCGAGGTGGGTTCGCCGACGATGCAGTAGTCTATGCTTTCGCCGCGCGCCTCCAGCGCGTCCACCACCTTGACGGTGCCATCGACCGCCACCCCTTCCTCGTCCGAGGTGATCAGCAGCGCCAGCGAGCCCTTGTGGTCCGGGTGCTCGCCGACGAAGCGCTCGCAGGCGGTGACGAAGGCGGCCAGGGATGCCTTCATGTCGGCGGCGCCGCGGCCATACAGCAGGCCGCCCCGCACCGTCGGCTCGAACGGCGGGCTGTCCCATTTTTCGATGGGGCCGGTGGGCACCACGTCGGTGTGGCCGGCGAAGCAGAACACCGGGCCGGCGTCGCCTCTGCGGGCCCAGAAGTTGTCCACGTCGCCATGGCGCAGCTTCTCCACTTTGAAACCTATGGCTTGCAGCCGCTCTATCATCAGCTCCTGGCAGCCCTGGTCGCGCGGGGTGACGGAGTCGCGGCGGATCAGCTCGCGGGTCAGATCCAGCGTCGCGCTCATAGGCCGAAACGCTCCGCCCAGTCGGCCTCTGAGAAGCCGACGCCGACCTTGCCGTCCAGATCCAACACCGGGCGCTTGATCACCGAGGGCTTCTCTTGCATCAGCGCGATGGCGCCTGAGGGTGCGTCGGCGGCGGCCTTGCTCTCGTCAGGCAGCGCGCGCCAGGTGGTGCCCTGGCGGTTCACCAGCTTGGCCAGCGGCACTTGCTCGGTCCAGGCGGCCAGGCGTTCGGCGTCTATGCCTTGTTTCTTGAAGTCGTGGAAGTGGTAGTCGATACCGTTGTCGGCCAGCCATTGGCGGGCTTTTTTGACGGTGCTGCAGTTGGGGATGCCGTACAGAGTAATCATCGGGTGGGTTACAGATCCAGTTTGATGCTGTCGAAGCTGGCCGCGTTGGCCGGGCCAGGTTTGGGTTTTTCCGCGCCGCCGCTTTTGGCCTGATTCACCAGCCAGTACAGATTGGTGGGCGAATCGGCGTTTTTCAGCGCCTCGTCCAGGCTGATCCGTCCCGATTTGTACAATTGGAACAGCGCCTGTTCGAAGGTTTGCGCGCCATCGCTCATGCTGTTGTCGATGGCTTCCTTGATTTTGTCTATCTCTCCGGTTCGAATCAACTCCGCTATGTGTGGGGTATTGATCATCAGCTCGATGGCCGGCGCGCGGCCGCTGTCCAGTGTAGGCACCAGGCGTTGCGAAATGACGGCGCGCAAAGAGGAAGACAAGTCCATCAGCAGCGAGTTGCGGTTTTCCGGCGGGAAGAAATTGATGACCCGATTCAGCATGTGGTAGCTGTTGTTGCTGTGCAGCGTGGAAATGCACAAATGGCCGGACTGGGCGTAGTTGATGGCGTGGGTAAGGGTTTCCGGATCGCGGATCTCGCCTATCATCAGCACGTCCGGCGCTTCGCGCATGGCGTTTTTCAGCGCGCGGGCGTAGGACAGCGTGTCGAAGCCCACTTCGCGCTGGTTGACGATGGACTTGTCGTGGCGGTAGAGGAATTCGATCGGATCTTCCACCGTCAGGATGTGGCCTTTCATCGTCTGGTTGCGGGTTTGCAGCATGGCCGCCACGGTGGAGCTTTTGCCGGAGCCGGTGGAGCCCACCACCAGGATCAGCCCGCGCTTGAGCGCGATCAGATCGGCCAGCTTGGTCGGCAGCTGCAGGTCTTCCAGCGAGGGGATGCTGGGGACGATGTAGCGCACCACCATGCCCACCGAGCCGCGTTGCCAGAAGATATTGACGCGGAAGCTGCCCAGGCCGGGCACCGGCTGGCCGAGGTTCATTTCGCGTTCGCGCTCGAATGCGGCGGCTTCCTCCTCGCTCATCAGGCTGTAAGCCAGCCGTTTGACCATGTCGGCGGTCAGGGGCTTGTCGTTGATCGGGGTGAGCTCGCCGTCCAGCTTGAGCATGGGCGGAGAGAAGCTGGTCATGAACAAGTCGCTGGCTTTTTTCTCGGCCATCAGCTTGAAAAAGGGCAGCATCAGCATGGTTCGCTCCGCGCATGGTGTTCGTCTATCAGTGTAGGACGCGGCCGGGTGCGGCGGAGCGGAAACGAAAACGCCGCCCTGGCGGGGCGGCGTCATGGCTTAAGGCTGGATTCAGGCCTGTTTGCTGGTTTCCTGGTCGCGCAGCGCGCGGCGCAGGATTTTGCCGACATTGGTCTTGGGCAGCTCGCTGCGGAACTCCACCAGCTTGGGCACCTTGTAGCCGGTGAGGTTTTCGCGGCAATGGCGGATGACGTCTTTGTCGGTCAGCGCGCTGTCTTTCTTGACGATGAAGACCTTGACCACCTCGCCGGATTTCTCGTCAGGCACGCCTATGCAGGCCACTTCCAGCACGCCGGGGTGGCTGGCGATCACGTCTTCGATTTCATTGGGGTAGACGTTGAAGCCGGACACCAGGATCATGTCCTTCTTGCGGTCCACCAGCTTGACGAAGCCTTCCGGGGTGATCACCGCCATGTCGCCGGTGGCCAGGAAGCCGTCGGCGCCCAGCACCTTGGCGGTTTCCTCCGGGCGTTGCCAGTAGCCGCGCATCACCTGCGGGCCGCGGATGCACAGCTCGCCGGCCTCGCCCTGCGCCACGGCCTTGCCTTCGGCGTCGCGGATCTCGATCTCGGTGGAGGAGATCGGCAAGCCGATGGTGCCGTTGTATTCCTTCAGATCCATGGGGTTGATGCAGGCGGCCGGGCTGGTTTCGGTCAGGCCGTAGGCCTCGGCCAGCGTCACGCCGGTGACGGCCTTCCATTTTTCCGCCACGGCTTTTTGCACCGCCATGCCGCCGCCCAGGGTCAGCCGCCAGGTGGAGAAATCCAGCTTGGCGAAGTCGGGGTTGTTGACCAGCGCGTTGAACAGCGTGTTGACGCCGGTGATGCAGGTGATCGGATACTTGCGCAGCTCCTTGACGAAGCCGGGGATGTCGCGCGGATTGGTGATCAGCACGTTCAGCGCGCCCAGCTCGGTGAACACCATCAGGTTGGCGGTCAGCGAGAAGATGTGATACAGCGGCAGCGCGGTGACGATCACCTCCTGGCCTTCGCGCACCAGGGTATTCACCCAGGCGCTGGCCTGCAGCATATTGGCGACGATGTTCTTGTGCAGCAGCTCCGCGCCCTTGGCCACGCCGGTGGTGCCGCCGGTGTATTGCAGGAAGGCGATGTCCGCATGGCCGAGCGGCACCTTTTGATAAGGCTTGGCGCGGCCGGCGGCCAGCGCGTCATTGAAGCGGATATGGCCGGGGATATGCCACGGCGGCACCATCTTCTTGACTTTGCGCACCACGAAGTTGACCAGCATGCCCTTGGCGAAGCCCAGCAGGTCGCCGATGGAGGCGATCACGACATTCTTCACCTGGGTGCGCGGCAGCACTTGTTCCAGCACGCCGGCGAAATTTTCCAGGATGACGATGGTTTCCGCGCCGGCGTCTTTCAGCTGGTGTTCCAGCTCGCGCGGCGTGTACAGCGGGTTGACGTTGACCACCACGCCGCCGGCGCGCAGCGTGCCGAACACCGCGATGGGGTATTGCAGCAGATTGGGCATCATCAGCGCCACGCGGTCGCCCTTTTTCAGGCCAAGCTTATGCTGCAGGAAAGAGGCGAATTGTCCGCTCAGCGCATCCAGTTCCGCATAGCTCAGCACCTTGTCCATGCAGGCCATCGCGGGACGGTTGCTGAACTTCTGGACGCTGCGGTCGAAAACTTCGGTGACCGACTGGAACTGATTGATGTCGATTTCGTGGGCAACCCCAGCCTGGTAGTTTTTAAGCCACACCTTATCCATAAATCCGGGTTTCTCCGTCGTGCGGGTTTAGCGAGCGTCCGCCCTGCGTCGCCGGGCGGCGTGGGTTGGATTTCGCTATTTTTAGTCGTTTTTCTGGCGGTCTTTTGCATGGCCGCTGCGGTCAAACCAAGGTTTGATTCGCGGTAATGTACCGTAACTGAAATCGTCTCGCAAAAATTGTCCGGCATAGGCGTTCCTCCGCCCGGAAATCCGCCGCGGGCGCGGGTTTCCTTTTTTGCGGAAATAGGTTACAATCGCAGCGGTTAGGGATGGGCGTTTCGCCCATTTTTTATTTGTGGAAAAAGCAATGGATGTTCGTTTGCTGCTGGAAAACACCCTGTCGGGTTTCGGCTACGAGTTGGTCGACTTTGAAATGACCCCGGGTGGCGGTTTTCGCGTATTTATCGACAAGCCCGGTGGGATCACGGTGGAGGACTGCGTGCTGGTGAGTAATCACTTGACTCGACTGTTCATGGTCGAGAACGTGGATTACGAGCGGCTGGAAGTGTCTTCGCCGGGCCTGGATCGTCCTCTCAAGAAAGAAGCCGATTTTGTCCGCTTTACCGGTCAGCTCGCCAAGATCAAGACGCGGATGCCGATCGAGCAGCAGAAGAAGTTTGCCGGTCGTCTCGCCGGGGTCGAAGAGGGCTCCGTGAAGCTGGATGTGGATGGCCGCATCGTGGCGATTCCGTTTGCCAATATCGACAAGGCCAGGCTGGAGCCTGAGTTCTGAGGTCGGTTGGCACTAGGCCGCGTTAAAGGACAAAATTCGGAGAGGAATGCATGAGTCGCGAGATTTTGTTGCTGGTGGATGCCCTGGCGAGCGAAAAGAATGTCAGCAAGGATGTGGTGTTCTCCGCCCTTGAGATGGCGCTTGCTTCGGCAACCAAAAAGAAGTTTACCGATGACGAGATGGATGTGCGCGTCGAGATCGATCGCCACACCGGTCAGTATCAAACCTTTCGCCGCTGGTTGGTGGTGGCGGATGAGCTTGTCGAGTGCGACAGCAAGGAAATCGGCCTGATCGACGCGCGCGAGCAAGATCCGCGCATCGAGGCCGGCGCTTACGTCGAAGAACAGATGGAAGCCGTCGAGTTCGGCCGCATCGGCGCGCAGACCGCCAAGCAGGTGATCCTGCAGCGCATCCGCGACGCCGAGCGCGAGCAATTGCTGAATGAATTCCTGCAGCGCCGCGAGCACCTGGTGATCGGCACCATCAAGCGCATCGAACGCGGCAACGCGATCGTGGAGTGCGGCAAGCTGGAAGCCGTGCTGCCGCGCGATCAGATGATTCCGAAGGAAAACCTGCGCGTGGGCGACCGCGTGAAGGCCTTCCTGCTGCGCATCGACCGCCAGGGCCGCGGTCCGCAGCTGATTCTGTCGCGCACCTCGCCGGACTTCCTGATCAAGCTGTTCGAGCTTGAAGTGCCGGAAATCGACGAAGGCATGCTGGAGATCCGCGCCGCCGTGCGCGACGCCGGCATGCGCGCCAAGATCGCGGTCAAGGCCAACGACGCCCGCATCGATCCGCAAGGCACCTGCATCGGCATGCGCGGTTCCCGCGTTCAGGCCGTCACGCAGGAGCTGGCGGGCGAGCGCGTGGACATCGTGCTGTGGGCGCCGGAGCCGGCGCAGTTCGTCATCAACGCCCTGTCGCCGGCTGAAGTCAGTCGCATCATGGTGGATGAAGACAATCACAGCATGGACGTGATCGTCGAGGAAGAGCAGCTGGCGCTGGCCATCGGTCGCAGCGGCCAGAACGTCAAGCTCGCCGCCGAGCTGACCGGCTGGTACCTCAACATCATGACCGTGACCGAAGCGGAAGAGAAGCACCAGGCCGAAGACGCCGCGCTGCGTCAACTGTTTGTCAACGCTTTGAGCGTGGATGAAGAGACCGCCGCCAAACTGGTGAGCGAAGGCTTCGCCGCGCTGGAAGAAGTGGCCTATGTGCCGCTGGAAGAAATGCTGGAAATCGAAGGCTTCAGCGAGGAGCTGGTGGGCGAGCTGCGTAGCCGCGCCCGTGATGCGCTCCTGACTCAGGCCATCGCGTCCGAAGAGCAAGTCGAGAACGTATCCGACGACTTGAAGGACATGGAAGGTCTGGATGCCGAGCTGGTTCGCAAGCTGGCCGCTGGCGGTGTGAACACCCGCGACGATCTGGCCGACTTGGCCGTTGACGATCTGGTGGACATGACCGGCATGGAAGCGGAAGCTGCACGCGCCATCATCATGAAGGCGCGCGAACACTGGTTCAACCAGTAAGGCTTTCTCGGGAAGTATTTACGGAATTTGGGAAGACGCATGGTTTTGACGAATGTAAAACAATTTGCCAGCGAGATGAATCTCTCGCCGGAACGCCTGCTGGAACAGCTGAAGGCGGCCGGCGTGAGCAAGCGCTCGCCGGAAGACACCCTGTCGGCGCAAGACAAGTCCCAGCTTCTGGACTATCTGAAGCGCTCGCATGGCGGTGCCCGCGAAGACGCAGGCATCACCGTGACCCGCAAGTCCACTTCCGAGGTGAAGAAGGCTGACGGCGGCACCGTGACCGTGGAAACCCGCAAGAAGCGCGTGGTGGCCCGCCCGGAAGAAGCGCCGCGCGCCGAAGCAGCCAAACCGGCTGAGCCGGTCGCCGCGCCTAAGGTTGAGGCCAAGCCGGAAGTGAAGGTAGAGGCCAAGCCTGAGCCTAAGCCGGAACCGAAGCCCGAGCCGAAGCCGGAACCCAAGGTAGAGGCCAAGTCCGAGCCGAAGCCGGCCGCCGCGCCGGCGCCGCGCACCGTGGCCTCCATCCTGTCGCCGGAAGAAATCGCCGCCCGCGAAGCGGAAGAAAAGCGCCAGGCCGCCTTCCGCGCCCGTCAAGAAGCGCTGATGCGCGAAAAGATCGAGCGCGAAGAGCGTCGCCAGGCCGCCAAGCTGGCCGCTTCGCAACCCGCTCCTGCTCCCGCCCCGGCCCCGGCTCCAGTAGCCGAACCGAAGCGCGAAGAACGCCGCGACGATCGTCGCGATGATCGTCGCGGCGCGCCGACTGGTGATCGCGGCCCGCGTCCGGCAGGCGACAACCGTGGTCCGCGCCCGGCAGGCGCCGGCGATCGCGGCCCGCGCCCGGCAGGCGACAACCGTGGTCCGCGTCCGGCAGGCGCCGGCGATCGCGGCCCGCGTCCGGCTGGCGACAACCGTGGTCCGCGTCCGGCAGGCGCCGGCGACCGCGGTCCGCGTCCGGCTGGCGATAATCGCGGCCCGCGTCCTGCTCCGTCCGCTACGCCCGGCGCACCGGCCATTCCGGCGACCGTCGCCGGCCGTCCGGACGCCAAGAAGGGCGGCGGCAACAAGAAGGGCGGCGATCGCTGGGACGACAACAAGAAGGGCCGTGGCGGTCTGAAGACCCGCGGCGGCGACGCCGGTGGCGATTGGAAGTCCCGCGGCGGCAAGGGTCGTAACAAGCAAAGCAATAATCAGCATGCCTTCCAGGCGCCGACCGAACCCATCGTGCATGAGGTTCTGGTGCCGGAAACGATCACCGTGGCCGAATTGGCCCACCGCATGGCCGTCAAGGCCGTGGAAGTGATCAAGACGCTGATGAAGATGGGCATGATGGTCACCATCAACCAGGTGCTGGACCAGGAAACCGCGATGATCGTCGTGGAAGAAATGGGCCACACGCCGAAGGCCGCTCAGGCGGACGATCCGGAAGCCTACCTGGAAGTGACCGGCGGCGAGACGGTGGAAGTCGTCGAGAAGCCGCGCTCCCCGGTGGTGACCGTGATGGGCCACGTCGACCACGGCAAGACCTCGCTGCTGGACTACATCCGCCGCGCCAAGGTCGCCGCGGGCGAAGCCGGCGGCATTACCCAGCACATCGGCGCCTACCACGTGGAAACCCCGCGCGGCATGATCACCTTCCTGGATACCCCGGGTCACGAAGCGTTTACCGCGATGCGTGCCCGCGGCGCCAAGGCCACCGACATCGTGGTGCTGGTGGTGGCTGCCGACGACGGCGTGATGCCGCAGACGATCGAAGCGATCCACCACGCCAAGGCCGCCAAGGTGCCGATGGTGGTGGCGGTGAACAAGATCGACAAGCAGGGCGCCAACGTCGAGCGCATCCGCCAGGAACTGGTGGCGCATGAAGTGGTGCCGGAAGATTGGGGCGGCGATACCCAGTTCGTCGAAGTGTCGGCCAAGATGGGCCTGAACATCGACGCGCTGCTGGAAGCCATCCTGCTGCAAGCCGAAGTGCTGGAGCTGAAGGCGCCGGTGGACAGCCTGGCCAAGGGCATCATCGTCGAGGCCCGCCTCGACAAGGGCCGCGGTCCGGTCGCCACGCTGCTGGTTCAATCCGGCACGCTGAAGAAGGGCGACGTGGTATTGGCAGGCACGGCATTCGGCCGCGTCCGCGCCATGATGGACGAGAACGGCAAGGCCATCGAGTCGGCCGGTCCTGCCATCCCGGTGGAAATCCTGGGTCTGTCCGACGTGCCGCAAGCCGGCGAAGACGCGATGGCGCTGGCCGACGAGAAGAAGGCGCGTGAAATCGCCCTGTTCCGCGCCGGCAAGTTCCGCGACGTGCGTCTGGCCAAGCAACAGGCCGCCAAGCTGGAGAACATGTTCGCCCAGATGGCCGAAGGCGAGGTGCAAACCCTGTCCATCATCATCAAGGCCGACGTGCAAGGTTCGTACGAAGCGCTGGCCGGCAGCTTGCAGAAGCTGTCCACCGAAGAAGTTCGCGTGGGTATCCTGCACTCCGGCGTGGGCGGCATCAGCGAATCCGACGTCAACCTGGCGATCGCTTCCAAGGCCATCGTGATCGGCTTCAACACCCGAGCCGACGCGGCAGCCCGCAAGCTGGCGGAAAACGAAGGCGTCGACATTCGTTACTACAACATCATTTACGATGCTGTGGACGAGGTGAAGGCCGCGCTGTCCGGCATGCTGGCGCCGGAGAAGAAGGAGCAGATCCTGGGTACTGTCGAGATCCGTCAGGTGATCACGGTTTCCAAGGTGGGCAATATCGCGGGTTGTATGGTGACCGACGGCATGATCAAGCGCTCTGCTTCGATCCGTCTGATCCGCAACCACGTGGTGATCCACACCGGCGAACTGGACTCGCTGAAGCGCTTCAAGGACGACGTGAAGGAAGTGAAGCAGGGCTACGAATGCGGCCTGATGCTGAAGAACTTCAACGACATCCAGGAAGGCGACCAGCTGGAAGCGTTCGAGATCGTGGAAGTCGCGCGTTCCCTGTAAGCGGGACGCCAGGGGCGGGTGTCGCGTCGGCCGGAAGGTCGGCGGGCGCTCGCCCTTTTTCGTATCCGCCACGACGCCCGTCCAAGCGCATGCCCGCCGCGTGCGCTTGGGCGGGCCCCGTGGCTTAGCGGCCGGATCGGCCGCGTTTGCAACAGAATTGGAAGTGATATGGCCAAAGCCAAAAAAGGTTTTTCCCGCTCGGACCGCGTAGCCGAGCAGATCCAGCGCGAGCTGGCGGAGCTGACCCGCAAGGGCCTGAAGGATCCGCGCGCCGGCTGGATCACCATCACCGCGGTGGAAGTGACCCGCGACTACTCGCACGCCAAGGTGTACTACACGGTGATGGTCGACAGCACCCGAGAAGCTACCCAGGAGGCGCTGGACAGCTCCGCCGGCTACCTGCGCAACGAACTGGGCCGCGCCATCAAGATGTTCAGCATGCCGCAGCTGCATTTCGTCTATGACGACTCGGTGGAGCGCGGCGTGCACCTGACCAGCCTGATCAACCAGGTGGCGCGCGAAGACGCCGAGAAATTCGGCACCGCGTCCGACGCTCCGGCCGGCGAGGACGAGGGCAAGGCTGAATGAGCAAGCCGCGCAGCAATCGCCGCCATATCGATGGCGTGCTGCTGATCGACAAGCCTTACGACATCTCCAGCAACAACGCGCTGCAAAAGGCGCGCTGGCTGCTGAACGCCGCCAAGGCCGGCCATACCGGCGTGCTGGATCCGCTGGCCACCGGCCTGCTGCCGGTGTGCCTGGGCGAGGCCACCAAGTTTTCGTCTTATCTATTGGATGCCGACAAGGGCTACCGCGCCACGGTGAAATTCGGCGTGGTGACCACCACCGGCGACGTGGAAGGCGAAGTCGTGTCCGAGCGGCCGGTCAGCTTCAGCCGCGAACAGCTGGAAACCATGCTGGAACGCTTCCGCGGCGAAATCAGCCAGGTGCCGCCGATGTATTCCGCGCTGAAGCATCAGGGCAAGCCGCTGTACGAATACGCCCGCGCCGGCATCGAAGTGCCGCGCGAAGCGCGCCAGGTCACCATCCGCAAGTTGGAGCTGCTGTCTTTCGACGGCGTGTCGGCCGAGATCGAGGTGCTGTGCACCAAGGGCACGTATATCCGTACCTTGGGTTGCGACATCGGCGAAGCGCTGGGTTGCGGCGCGCATCTGACCGCATTGCGCCGCACCGCCACCGGCGGTTTCAGCCTGGAGCAATCGCATGCCCTGGCGGCTCTGGAGCAGCTGGATATGCCGGCGCGGGAGGCCTTGCTGATGCCGGCCGACGTGCTGGTGATGCATTTCCCGCAGCTGGAGCTGCCGGAAGGCGAGATCGGCAAGTTTCTGCATGGCCAACCCGTGCGTTTTGAACAAAAGTGTGAGAAAATGCAGCGCTTCCGGGTTTACGAGCAATCGTCCCGGAAATTCGTGGGGCTGGGCGAGGCGCGCGGCGATGGTCGCCTGCATCCGATCCGGCTCCTGGCGAACCAGGCTCCGGCCTGATTCGCGAACTACCGGAGTGTGGAATGGGTTGGGTTGTCCGGCTCGCCGCACTTGTCGGGTTTTCAAACCCCTATTGAAACGGAGTAATCCAAATGGCAATGACCGCCGCTCAAAAAGCTGAAATCGTTAAAGGCTTCCAACGCGCTGAAGGCGACACTGGTTCGTCCGAAGTTCAAGTTGCCCTGCTGACCGCACGCATCAACGACCTGACCCCGCACTTCAAGGCCAACACCAAGGACCACCACAGCCGTCGTGGTCTGCTGAAGCTGGTTAGCCGTCGCCGCCGTCTGCTGGACTACCTGAAGCGCACCGACGCTGACGCTTACCGCGCGCTGATCACCCGTCTGGGCCTGCGCAAGTAATCGGTACCCGGTTCTGAAAAAGTCGCAGCTTGCTGCGACTTTTTCACACCGAAAGCAGTGCGAGTTAAAATTGTCGTAACAACGGGGGGAGCCTCTACAAATTCCGATCTACCTAGCGGTCAGAATTTTTAGGGGTTCCCGTTGTTTTTTCCGGCTCGCGCATTTCTATTATTGAACCAAAGATAGGGAAACCCTCGTGTTCAACAAAATCACCAAATCGTTCCAGTTCGGCCGTCAGACCGTTACCCTGGAAACCGGTGAAATCGCCCGCCAGGCGTCCGGTTCCGTAGTTGTGTCGGTTGACGACACCGTTGTCATGGTCAGCGTGGTGGGCGGCAAGTCCGTCAAGCCCGGCCAGGACTTCTTCCCGCTGACCGTGGACTACCTGGAGCGCACCTACGCCGCCGGCAAGATCCCGGGCGGCTTCTTCAAGCGCGAAGGCAAGCAGTCCGAGAAGGAAGTGCTGACCAGCCGCCTGATCGACCGTCCGATCCGCCCGCTGTTCCCGGAAGGCTTCTACCATGACGTGCAAATCGTCGCCACTGTGCTGTCGCTGAATCCTGAAGTGGATTCCGACATCCCGGCGATGATCGGCGCTTCCGCCGCTCTGGCCATTTCCGGCCTGCCGTTCGCCGGCCCGATCGGCGCCGCCCGCGTCGGCTACGCCAACGGCGAATACATCCTGAACCCGACCAAGACCGAACTGCAAACTTCGCAGATGGACTTGGTGGTAGCCGGCACCCAGCGCGCCGTGCTGATGGTGGAGTCGGAAGCCAAGGAACTGCCGGAAGCCGTGATGCTGGGCGCCGTGGTGTTCGGCCACGAGCAGATGCAAGCCGCCATCCAGGCCATCAACGAACTGGCCGACGAAGTGAACCCGGTGATGTTCGACTGGGCCGCTCCGGTCGCCAACGAAGAGCTGATCGCGCAGATCCGCGGCATCGCCGGCGAGAAGCTGGCCGAAGCCTTCCGCCTGCGCCAGAAGCAAGCCCGCACCGTCGCCATCAATGAAGCTTGGGACGCGGTCAAGGCCGGCCTGATCAACGAAGACACCGACACCCTGAAGGCCAACGAGATCAAGGGCATCTTCAAGGGCCTGGAAGCGGAAATCGTCCGCGGCCAGATCCTGGCAGGCGAAGCGCGCATCGACGGCCGCGACACCCGCACCGTGCGCCCGATCAGCATCCGCAGCAATGTGCTGCCGCGCACCCACGGTTCCGCGCTGTTCACCCGCGGCGAGACCCAAGCCATGGTGGTGACCACGCTGGGCACCAAGCAAGACGAGCAGATCATCGACGCGCTGGCCGGCGAGTACACCGAGCGCTTCATGCTGCATTACAACTTCCCGCCGTACTCCACCGGCGAAGCCGGCCGCATGGGCCCGCCGAAGCGCCGCGAAATCGGCCACGGCCGCCTGGCCAAGCGCGCGCTGGTAGCGGTGCTGCCGCCGGAAACCGAATTCGGCTACTCCATGCGCGTGGTGTCCGAAATCACTGAATCCAACGGCTCTTCGTCGATGGCTTCGGTGTGCGGCGGCTGCCTGTCGCTGCTGTCGGCCGGCGTGCCGCTGAAGGCCCACGTGGCCGGTATCGCCATGGGTCTGATCCTGGAAGGCAACCGTTTCGCCGTGCTGACCGACATCCTGGGCGATGAAGATCACCTGGGCGACATGGACTTCAAGGTGGCCGGCACCGCCGGCGGCATCACCGCCCTGCAGATGGACATCAAGATCCAGGGCATCACCAAGGAGATCATGCAGGTTGCGCTGGAACAGGCCAAGGAAGGCCGTCTGCACATCCTGGGCCTGATGAAGGAAGCCGTGGATGGTCCGCAAGAGCTGTCCGCCCACGCGCCGCGCCTGTACGTGATGAAGATCAATCCGGAAAAGATCCGCGACGTGATCGGCAAGGGCGGCGAAACCATCCGCTCCATCACCAAGGACACCGGCTGCGAGATCAACATCGAAGAAGACGGCACCATCACCATCGCTTCGGTGAGCAACGAGGGCGCGGAAGCGGCCAAGAAGCGCATCGAAGAGATCACCGTTGAAGTGGAAGTGGGCAAGGTGTACGAAGGCACCGTGGTCAAGATCCTCGACAACAATGTCGGCGCCATCGTTTCCATCCTGCCGGGCAAGGATGGTCTGGTTCACATCTCGCAGATCGCCAACGAGCGCATCAAGAATGTGTCCGACTACCTGAAGGAAGGCCAGATCGTCAAGGTCAAGGCCATCGAAATGGACGACCGCGGCCGCATCCGCCTGTCCATCAAGGCCCTGCTGGAAGAAGAAGCGAAGACCGCCAAGGAAACCGCTGACTCCTTCGGCCTGAAGGCGCAATAAGCCAGCCTTCGCCCGCAGTTGTCACGCAGATGCCCCCATCGTTATGATGGGGGTATTTTTTTGGGCGGAGCATGGGCAATGGGAGGCAAGCTGGCGAGAGCTTGGCTGCATCTGGCGGCGGGCATCGCCTTGATCGGCGCGTCCATTCATTTGGCGGCCTTGCCGGCCGGGCCGCGGTGGTATCGCTTTTTTGGCGCGCCTCTCGAGATGGTGCGCTCGGCGGAACAGGGCACTTGGCTGGCGCCGGTCGGCGCGGTCTTGATCGCGGGAGCGATGGCCTTGTGCGCGGCCTATGCCTATTCCGCGCTGGGACGTTTGCCGCGGCTGCCCTTGCTTCGGTTGGGGCTGGGCGCCATCGGCGCGGCCGCTTCGCTTAGGGCCGTGCTGGTGGTGCCCCTGTTTGTTTGGCGTCCGGAGTTGATCAGCGTTTTCGAGATCGCCGCCGCTGTGGTCTGGCTAGTCGCGGGACTGGGCTATTTGCTCGGGATGGCTCATGTCCACGGACAAGCTCGGCCGCTGGGACACCGTACGCCGCATGGATGGAAATGAGAGGCGGGTGATGACAAAACCAGTTCAGCGCTGGGTGGAGCTTGCCGGCGTCGTCGCAGCAATCGGCGCAGTTTTGCACTTGGCGATTATTGCGGGTGGCCCCGCCTGGTATGCCTACTTTGGCGCGCCTGCCGAGTTGGTGGCGATGGCGGAGATGGGCCATTGGTATCCCGCCGTCACTTGCGTAATCATCGCGGCCTGTTTGTCCTTGATCGCGGCTTATGCCTTTTCCCGGGCGGGATGGATGGCGCGGCTGACCGGCGAACGCGCGGTGTTAGGTTTGGCGGGCGCGCTGCTGGTCGCGCGCGGCTTGAGCTTTGCGCCTTTGGCGCATTGGCGGCCGGAAACCTTGTCCAGCGTGTGCGGCCGTTGCGGCGAGGTGAATCTCTTTCTGATTGCGACATCGATGATTTGCCTATTCCTTGGCGGGGCCTGCCTGGCGGGCAGCGCGATTTTAAACGATGGGGATGAGCGGTCTGATGTTGTTTGAAGGCCCGCCCGCCCGCGCGGATGGCTTGTGTTGAAGGTGAGGTGTGAATGTCGTCGGAAGGTGCGGAAAAGGCTTGTGTCGAGGGGCGAGGGCTGGCGCTGCGTATTTTGCTTACGCTGTTTTGCGTCGCATTCGGTTGGGGCTTTTACGGTTTTGTCCTGTTT
Source organism: Chromobacterium sp. IIBBL 290-4 (assembly GCF_024207115.1). Classification (NCBI taxonomy): domain Bacteria; kingdom Pseudomonadati; phylum Pseudomonadota; class Betaproteobacteria; order Neisseriales; family Chromobacteriaceae; genus Chromobacterium; species Chromobacterium sp. IIBBL 290-4. Next base: position 106,082 of record NZ_CP100128.1, on the reverse strand, counting down.
TGGATAGGCATAGGCTATATGAATCCGAAACTGCCGCAGTACTACGGAGTCATCTCGCTGTTTGCGCAATTCTTGCCCTATCTCGCCAGTATTGCTTGCCTGATCGCGTGGTTGATCACTTGGCGCTTCAAGTGGCTGAAGTGGAGTCTGGCGGCTTTGCTGTTTCTGGTGGCGGGCACTTTGGCTCTGCAGCGGCTCCAGGCGTATCTGCCGCCGGGGCCGCTCAGGGACGGCATGTAATCGGCGCGCCTAGGCGTGTCGATCAAGCCTGCGTGCCTGCCATGGCAAGTGTGCAGGCGCCATGCCCGGTTTGTTTGCGCGGCAAGCGGGTCTGCTGTATTTGTGATCGCGCCCATCGGGCTGTTTCATGCGCCGGGCGCGCGGCGGCGATGCGGCAGGTTGGAAGCGATGGCAATACGCCTTCATGGAGCAGAGGGTGGAAGTCTTCGGGCGAGGAGCGAAGCCTGATTCTCCTCGCCGCCGCAGGCTGTTTCAGCCATGCGATTCGCAGGATCGGTCCGCTTGGTCTTCTTTGTCTTCGGGGGCGGCTCGCCAGGCGTAGCAGCGAGGGGGGGGAGCGGATTCGCAGTTGAACTGCTTTAGCCAGTAGGCCAGTCGGCGCCAGCAGCGGCGCTCGTGCGTGAGGAAGTGCAGCAGGGAATGACGACTTCCAGGCTCCGGTTCGGGAGGCAGCCCAGATTGCTGGTCGATAGCGTACATGGAAAACCCCTTGTGAATGTCGAATGCCGACGCTGTCACTGTAAGGTTGCGGCCATCAATTCCGTATCCAAATTCGCAACCGGCGCATTAAATTTGGATAAAAATCCAGTCTTGATCTGGAGCGGGAGCGGATGCGCCGTTCAGGCATTTGTCGCCATATCCGTGTCCTGGCTGAAAAGGTTCCGCCATGTTTCCTCTTGCTTCCAGATCGAGCTGATCAGCGTGCGCTGGGCAGCGCTTTGCCCGGGGCGCCGCCATTCGGCCAGGTAGCTGAGCAGCCAGCAGTCCGGCCCCAGATGGATGGCGCGGGCTTGGCTTAACTGGAAAAATGCCACGGTGGGGCCATTGGCCAATTGCGCGGCGTGGCCGGCCTTGTCGCTGAAGCCGCTGGCGTATACGCCCAGGAATTCGTCAGCCAGGCAGCGTTGATCTGCTTGCGCGTCGCCATCCCGCAACGCCTGCCAGACCATGGTTTCTTGTTCAAGCAATACCGTCAGGATATCGGACATGAAGGCGCGCCTTGCGATGGGTTCATATTATTCCGACTATATATCGAGGCCGGCGGATTGTCCCGGCATCATGGCATCGGTGTAACACCCTTGTGGTTTCCTATAATGGATGCATGTCGATGCCGATCCACCCAAGCCCGAGGGAAATGTGAGAGAACCGGTTCCAACGGCTCAGATGCAAGCCTATGGCGTATGCGCGCTGCTGGATAGCTCGGGCAGGGTGACCCATGTTTCCGCCAATCTTCATGAGACGCTCGGCGAAGCGCCGGACAGCTGGCTGGGCAAGCCTTTTGATTTTTCCTTTGTCTCCGGCCGCATCGATTCCAAAAGACCGCAGGGCGCGGTGTTTTTGCCGGATGGGTATTGGGATGGCAATGGCCCCGCCGATGTGGCGATCTGGCGGCAAGAAGGGATTACGCTCGTGGAGTGGTTGCCCGCGCGGCAATCTTATCCCGAAGGGCTGGAGCAGCTGGCTTATCCGAATGAAAATGGGCTGGAGGCCGAAGCCTTGTTGTCGCGATTGGCGGCGATCTTGCCATTTCAGCGGTTCATTTACTGCCGGCTCGACGCCGAAGACGGCGTGTGGGTCGAGGCCGAGTTGCGGGCGCTCTCTCTACGCGACAGCTATTTGGGGGCTTGGCGAGGGGCGGCCGCCATCGATCTGGCGCGGCATCTTCCCTGGCGTCTGGTGGCGGACCGGATGTCGTCTCCCATTCCCTTGTTGGCCATGCCGGGCGCGAGCGAGGCCGACGTCTCCTGCGGCTTTTTGCGCGGCGCGGAGCCGGACGATTTTCCCTTCCCTTGCGCTGCCGATGCGCGCGCGTGCCTGACCTTGCCTTTATTCCTGAATGACCGGGCCTGGGGCTGCGTGCTGGCATCATCGCTTGAGCCTTGCCAGCCCAGGTTGCGCCAGTTGATGCGCGCGCGCGAACTGGCGGACAGCCATATGTCGGCGCTGGCGGACAGGGATGAGGCGCAATGGCAGGCGGCCTTGCAAGGGCTGGAGCGGGATTGGCGGGAGGTCAGGCAGTGGGTGGAGAAGGCGGGGGGCTTGGCGCAGGCCTGGCGCTTTCTGGCACCCTGGCTGCTGCGGGTATTCGATGCCGATGCCGTGTTTTTGCGCCAGAGAGAGCGGCGTTTGGCCGCCGGCGGGCATGTGTTGAACAGAAACGCCTTGAGCGGAGTGGAGCGCTGGAGCGAGGCCCAGATGGCGAAGGTATCCGTGACGGATGCTTTGTTTGGCGCCGAACCGGATCGACAGGATGACGCTATCGCCGGCGTGCTGAGCATCCGCGCGGAGGAGGCTTGCTTATGCCTGTTGCGCGGCGAGGCCGACGCCAGGGCGAGCCAAGAGAGCGGGGGACGAGCGTGGCGGCAATGGTTTCAAACGAGCGGCGGTGTGGCGGCGCCTGCCCCGCGGGGACGGCCTGCCGGGCATTGCCGGGCTTGGGACGGCTTTTTGCTGCGCTTGGCCGGTCGGCTGGCGGACTTGCTGGCGGAAACGGCCTGCTGCGACGCTGGACGCTTGCTTGATGCGTCCTGGGTGGCGGACGTAACGCAAAGCGCGGGGCGGATGGCCCAGGGCGGCGCTGAGGGCAAGGCGATAGTGGATGCCGAGGCGGAGGCGATATTGGCCGCGCTGGATGATAGAGACGATGGCGAGCATTGCGGCAAGCGCATGATGGCGGTTTGGCCGGAGGCCGGCTCATGCTTGCTGCGGGAGGACCTGCCCTCGCTTGACGGCCGGAAATTGTTCTTGGGGAACCAAACCCTTTCCGGCGCGTGGCGTTGGTGCGGCGTGGAGACGGTCGCAGAGCGGGACGCGCAAGGCGCGCTGCGCCTGGACAGCCAAATTGCTGGGTGCCTGCAGGATGGCGCAGCAGGAGCAGAGGCCGGCATGCTGCGCATCAAGGCGCGCCATCTGCTGGATATCGCCCCAGACGGCATGTTGCTGGTGGATGCGTCGGGGCGCATCGTCGACGCCAGGGAAGAGGCTGCCGAAATATTCGGCTATGCCAGGGCGGAGTTGTTGGCGATGAGGGTTGAAAGCCTGGTGCCAGACGGTTTCCGGGCGGAGCATGGCGTCTGGCGCGCGCAATTCCTCGCCAGCGCGTCAGCCGGGAGGCCGATGGGGGCCGGGCGGAAAATATTCTTCGTCAACAAGAGCGGGACGCCGGTGCCGGTGGAAATCGCTTTGGCCAAATGCGATTGCGAAGGGCGCGAGCATGTCGTGGTTTTCGCGCGCGATCAGAGCGAAATCGAGCGCCAGAAGCACTTGACCCGCCAGTTGTCCATGGCGCTGGAGCAAAGCACGGTCGGGGTGGTGATTACCGATTTGCGCGGCAACATCATCTTTTGCAATGCCGCTTTCCGGAAGCAGGGTGGCTGGCCGGAGGAGACCGTGCTGGAAAATGCCAAGCTGTCCATTTTTGACGAGGCGATGCGCTTGCGCGCCGGGGACCGGCCTGAGAGCGAGAGCTGGACGACGCCCATGCGGGTAAGGCGAAGCCGTCAGGAGTGGCGGGAGTGGCAGATTCAGGCATCGCCTTTGCAAGAGGCTTCCGGCCAGGTATCCAGCTATCTTTTCTTTATTGAAGACACCACCGAGATCAACCGGGCGAATCAGGAGTTGGCTTTATATCGTTCCAATCTGGAAATGCTGGTGGACGCCCGCACCCAGGCGCTGACCCAGGCCAAGGAGCAGGCGGAGGCGGCGATGCGGGCGAAGAGCCAGTTTCTGGCGATGATGAGCCATGAAATCCGCACGCCGCTCAATGCGGTGATAGGCTTTTCCCAGCTGTTGATGGAGGAACTGGCCGCATCCGAGGCGCGGGATTATGCCCAAACCATTGACGCGGCAGCCAAGCATCTGCTCGAGTTGATCAACGACATCCTGGACTATTCCAAATTCGAGTCCGGCAAGCTGGCGCTGGAGCGGGTGGCGGTCGATCTGGCCGGCCTGATGGATTTTGCCGCCAAGCTGACCCAGGACAAAATCGGCGGCAAGCCTGTCAGCGTGCGCGTTTTGCTGGCGCCGGGCCTGCCGGAGGTTATTGAGGCGGACAAGGTGAGGCTGACCCAGATTTTGAGCAATCTGGCCAGCAATGCCGCCAAGTTCACGCATGCGGGCGCGATTTGCCTGTGCGCCGGGGAGCGCGTCGCCGATTCTGGAGAGAGGCTGTTGCGCTTTGAAGTTCAGGATAGCGGCATAGGCTTGAGCGAAGCGCAGATCGCGGACTTGTTTCAGCCCTTTGTGCAGGCCGATGACTCCATCACCCGCAAATATGGCGGCACCGGATTGGGCTTGGCCTTGTGCCGGGCGCTCGTGGAGGCGATGGGGGGACGGATCGGCGTCAATAGCGATTATGGCTTGGGCAGTTGCTTCTGGTTTGAATTGCCCATGCCCCCGATTTTGACGCAGGCGGCCCAGGCCGAACCGCCAGCCGCGAGCGTCGTGGCGCCCACGGCCAAATTGCCAGCCCTGCGGATTCTGGCGGTGGACGATATCGAGCTGAATCTGGACCTGTTGGCGCAGTTGTTGAAGTCTCACGGCATGGTTGTGGATGCCGCGCAGAGCGGGGAGGAGGCGTTGCGCAAATGCCAGACGGAAAAGTACGACTTGATCCTGATGGACGTGCAAATGCCGGTGCTGGATGGGCTGGATGCCACGCGTCTTTTGCGCAGCCCGCCTTATAGTTTGCAGATTCCCATCATCGCGCTGACGGCCAGCGTGTTCGCCGAGGACAGAAAGCGCTGCCTGCAGGCCGGGATGAGCGACTTCGTCGCCAAACCCATCGATATCGCCTCCTTGCTGGCGGTGATCGGCAAGCATGGCCAGTTGGCCGCGGAGGATCTGGCGGGCGGCGTCGCGAGAGTCGAAGCGGCGGGCTGGCAAGCCCATCCCATGCTGGGGAGGCTGGCGCAGGCGCGGGAGGTGGATTGGGCTAGACTGCTGGAGCTGACCGATGGCGACGCCCTGGTGATCGAATCCTTATTCAAGAGCTTCGCCGCCCATCATGCGGACGATATCGAACACTTGCAGCAGGCTTGTCTATTGGAGCGGGCGGACGAGCTTGTCAAGGCCTTGCATAGAATGAAAGGGGTTGCCGGGTCTTTGGGCGCGGCGCCATTGACAGCGGTGCTCACTGAGGCATTGAATCATGCGAGAAATGACGGCGTATTGGATCGTGACCAATTTTGTCGAGTGAAAAAAGAGTTTCAGGATTTGCAGCATCTGGTTCGCAGCCTGTTCGCCACGCCCTTGATCGACCAGGCGCCGGATGCCTAGCAACCTTTTCCAGAAGGGGAAAGTTATGGAGCTTGCTCGTATTCTGATCGTCGATGACGACCCGACTGCGCGGGTGTTGCCGGCGGCCTCGCTGCAGGGGCAGTACGTGGTGCGGGAGGCGGACAGCGGCGAACAGGCGCTGGCCGAATTCGCCCGCGAGCCCGCCGAACTGGTGCTGATGGATATCCTGATGCCAGGATTGTCTGGTTTTGATGCCTGCCGCCAGTTGCGGGAGCTGCCGGGCGGAGAGCATGTTCCGGTGGTGTTTCTCTCATCGGAAATCTCCTTGAAGGACCAACTGGAGGCCTATGACTGCGGCGGCAGCGATTTCATCGGCAAGCCCGCCCGGCCGGCCGATATCCAGGCCAAGGTGGCGCATGCCCTGAGCCAGGCCAGTCAACGGCGGCAGCACGAGTCCGATATGCAGTCGGCGATGCAGACGGCGATGGGCGCGATGGTGGCCAACGGCGAGCTGGGCGTGGTGATGCAGGTGCTGCGGCGCAGTTTTGATTGCAAGGGGAGCGCCCAATTGGCGGAGCTGTTGCTGGAGGGCTGCGTCGAGTACGGCCTGGAAGGCTGCATCATGATCCGGCAGGGGGAGGGCGCGCAATATCGCAGCACGAGCGAACCGATCAGCCAGGTGGAGATCGATGTGCTGGGCCATTTGGCGGGCGGAGACAAAATCGTGCAGCTGGGCGGGCAATGCGCGTTAAACGACAGCGGAATCACCTTGTTGGTGAAAAACCTGCCCCGGCAGGACAGCGATCGAGTGGGGCGCTTGCGCGACAATCTGGCGCTGATGCTGGACGGCTGCGTATCCCGGCTGGCTTCTTTGGGCACGGAAAGCCTGCTGACAGCCTCTCAAGCGCGCCGGCAGGTGGTGGAGCGGGCGGTCGCCGTGTTGGAGTTGGTCCAGCGCCGCTATGAGGAAAACAATAGGCAGACCGAGGCGATCATGGAGGAGATGATCGCGAAGGTGGAGAAACTGTTTTTGCACATAGGCCTGAGCGCGCATCAGGAAACGCAGATCGCCGAGCTGATGCGCGGGACGGCGGGGCAGATCGCCGAGCTCTACCAGGATGGCCTGGATTTGTCGGCGTATCTGCATGAGCTCAAGCAAGAGCAGGAGGCGCCTTAGGCCGTCCGGCCCGCCGGCTCAGACCTGAAACCACTCGCTGCCGCAGGCCTGGCGATTGCTTTCCCAGGCTTGCGCGAAGCGCTGCAAACAGCCGTCTATCTCCGGGGTGGAGGCGAACAGCTGCTGATAGAGCCCCGGCGGCAGGGTGACGGCATGGATGCCGCGCGAGGCGCATTGCATGAATTGTTCCTGGGTCTTGATCGCCGCGCCCAGTATCTCGGTTCGGCTGCCGGCGCGCTGCAGGGCCTGCTGCGACTGCTCCAGCAGCTTGGCGATGTCGCCGCCTGATTGTTCGATGCGGTTGAGATAAGGCGCGGCGTAGTGCGCGCCTATCAGCCCTGCCAGCACGATCTGCCTGGCCTCGAAGATGGTGGTGGCCAGCGTGGGGATGCCTTCTTTTTCCAAAATCGCCATGGCCCGGAAGCCATCGCCGATGGCCGGAATCTTGACGACGATGCGCGAGCTCCGGCTGGCGAGGTTTCTGGCTTGCGCCAATATGCCGTCCAGGTCGGCGCGGGTGACTTGCATCGCCAGCGGCCCCTGCTGCGTATCGAGTATGGACTCCGCGATGGCCTCTATCGGCCGCTCGGCCGAACTCAAAATGGACGGGTTGGTGGTGACGCCGGCCAAGATGCCAAGCGAGCGGGCGTGGCGAATCAGATTGAGATCGATGGTGTCCAGCCAGATTTGCATGATGAGGATTCCAAAACGGCGGGTTGCGGCGGGAGTGCCGAGGCTGTCGGCATTGTACCGCGGCTAACGCTTGGCCGACCTGCTGTTATGGCTGTACCAAAAGACAACAAGAGGCAGGGCGAGCAGGAGCAGCGAGCCCGCGCCGATGAAAACCCAGCCGGCGGCCGCGCCGCCCAGGCCCAGCAGCGCGATCCAGAACAAGAGCTCGGGCGCGGAGGCGAGCGCGAGATGCCATGGCGCCTTGGATTTGGACGCATGTTCAACGGGGGGCATGATGTTCTCCGTGGGCGCGGCTTTAGGGAATATGTCGACAGGCATATTTTGAGCGGGATGCCGGATTTAGGCAAATAGCAATTCAAATGGCATGAATGGGGACGCGGCTGGGGCATGTCCTGCCGGGAGCGCTGGAGGGGGTTGTTTGAGGAACGCTCATCGAGCAGCGGCAAGCAGCCAGCATGCCAGTCCATACTCCTGGCCATGCGCTCGATACAGCGCGGCTTCGCCGGCAATATCCGCCAGCGCGGGATGATGGGCGCCGTATCGCGCGGCCAGTTCGGCGGCCACGCGCTCCAATTGCGCGTAGTAGCGGCGCCAAGCCGCTGCAGGCAATAGCGATCGTTCCAGCATCCGCCAGCCTGCCTGCATGAAGCCGGATTCACGTTCATCCCGGCCGAGCATGCCGGGGTGGTTGCCGTGCCAGAACGTGCGCGCGGCGGCGGAAGGGGCGCCAGTCAGCCAGACCGGCTCGCTGAGGAAAAGCAAGCCATCTGCGCTCAACAAGGGCCGCCAGAGGCCCAGGGCGCGTTCCACGCCTATCAGGTGGGCGCAGCCCTCCGCCCAGATCAGGTCGAAACTGGCGGGCGGATAGTCCAGCGCGTCCATGCCTATGCAACGGGTTTCCAGGTGGTTTAAACCTTGGCGCTTCGCGGCGCGGCGGAGTTTGTCGATAAAGGGCGCATGCAGATCGGTGGCGATGATTTGCGCATCGGTGCGCTTGGCCAGCAGCAAGGCGGTTTCGCCGTTGCCGCAGGCGACCTCCAACACCCGCTGCGGGCGCAGGCGGCGCAAAACCTGATCTATCCTGGCCTGGGTGAACGCGGGGCTGCCCGGGCCTTGTCTGGGCATGGCCAGCATGGCTTGCTTGTACACGTCCAGATAGCGAGCTTGCAGCCGCGCATCCGCAGCCTCCCATCGCCACCGTTGAAGTTCGTCCTGGGGCAAGCCCAGGCGCTCTTGCAGCGCCTTCCATTCCGATGGCTTGGGCTTGGCTTGGGTTCAGAGCAGCGGCTGGAGGAAGTCGGCGGCCAAGCGCCGCGCCGCCGGCAGATTGTAGAGGGTGTGCGGCGCGTCGGGCAGTCGCGCCAGCCGGGCATGCCGCATGCCCGCCAGCGCTTTGCGGCTGTCGCCATCCACGTTTCGTCCCTGGTTGAATGCGCTGTCCGCCGCGAAGAAGGGGTCGTGGTCGGACAGGATGTTCAACAAGCGGCAATCGGCGCCGAAACCGTTGTTCGCCGTTTCGACAAAGTAATTGTCTTCGCAAGGCCAGCTGTAAACGATGCGGGCGGCGAACTCCCGCCCCGGCCAGCGCGCGGCCGCCACGCCGCCTTCGCTGCTGCCGGCGAGGATGATTTTTTCGTCATCCACCCAGGCCAGCGTTTTCAAACAGGCCAGCGCCGCGGCGATTTCTTGCTGGCGCAGATCGTGCACGGCCTCGTATTCGCCAACCGCGGCGGGGCTGCGGTAAACCGGCCGCTCGGCTTGGGCGAAACTGTCCGGCGCGATCGACGCCAGGCCGAGGCTTTCCGCCAGCCAGTCCTGATATTGCCGGGTTTGTTCATTCAGGCCGGAGGAGCCGTGCAGAAACAGCAATAGCGGCTGAGCGGCGGCCAGCGCCAGGCTTGGCAGATCCGACAGCCGGCCTTGCCAGATGGCTTGACCTAGCCAGCCTGCGGGCAGGCAGATCCAGGCTGAGTCCATGGCGGCGCGGCGGGAGAGAATGGTGGTGTGCATGGCGGCCAATCCAGGGTTTGCCAAATTGTCGGCCCGTCCTGTCCCGGAGGCAAGACGGGATTGCGCGTTCAGTTGTCGTCCGGCCGCAGCCAGGCGGATTTGAAATCGAACCAGCCCATGCTGTTGAGGCGGAAATCGGCGATGCGTCCTGGCCCTTGCAGACGTTGCCAGTTGTGGAACAGCGGCAGCAGCCAGTGCTGCCTGACGGTGGCGGCGGACAGGCTGGCGGCGTTTTCCCGGCCATGCCGCCAGTCGGATTGCCATTGGGCCAGGGGCAGGGCGGATTCCAGGCAGCGGCGCAGCACCGGCGTGCCGAACAGCCAGGCGGGGACGGCGTAGTCGATGGCGTGGTGGAAGTTGATGGTGCCCAGCCATAGGTCGGCTTCGATCGCGCCGCTCTCCCATTCGAGATAGCTGAGCACCTTGCGCTGCAGCTGGATGCCATGTTCGTTGAGGCAAAGCGCGATGGCGTCGGCGATGGTCTGGAACTCGGGGTGCTGGTCGTAGTAGGCCAGGGTCAGCCGCGTCAGCGGCGCCCGGGATGGCGAGGCGCGGGGGATGACATGATGCCAGCGCGGCAGAATGCCGCTGGCGGCTATCCAGTATTGCCGGCTTTCGGCCGAGGCGCGCAGCATGAGCTGGAGCGGCGACAGGATTTCCGCCAGCCAGCTTCGGGTGGTGTCTTGGGCCAGGGGGGCTGAGCGGGCGTCGCATAACAGGAAGTAGACGCCGGTTTCGGCCGCCATTTCGGTGATCTCGTCGACAGGCTCGGGGTTGATCTTCACCGTCAGGCCGCAAGGGTTGCGCGGTGCCGCGCCGTCGGCTTGCCAGTCCGGCATGATCCAGATGTCCACCTGGTCCAGCAGCGCCCGGTAGCCGAAATAGTCGTCGAAGGCTTCCAGCGACAGCCGGCGCGCGTCGTTGGCGGCCACGCGGTAAGGGCCGGTGCCGATGGGGCGGGCGGCAAAGCCTTCTCGTTGAGCCTGATCGGCGGGCAGTATGCTCGCGGCGGGATCGGCCAGCAGCCAGGGCAGCCAAGGATCGGCTTCGCTGAGATGGAGGGCCAGGCTATGCGGCGCGAGCTGGCGAATCCCGCCCAGATGAGCGAACAGCGGCTGCGCGCGCAGCCGTTCAAAGGTAGCGGCGATGTCGGCGACGCCGAGCAGCCGGCCATCATGCCAGCGGACGGCGGGGCGCAGGTGGAAGTGCCATTCCAGATCGGATCGTTGTTCCCAGTGATGCGCCAGATCGGCTTCGATTTCCCCTTTTTCCTCATTTAGGCGGGTGAGGCCATTGAAGATCTGGCCGATCAGGTGCTTTTCCGAGCGCCGCAGCGGCGCGCCCGGCAGCAGGTCGGGCAAGGGGCGGTAGTAGGGCACGTTCAGCACCTGCTTGTCCTGCCGCCATTGGCGGCCCATGCGCGGCAGCAGCACTTGGGCCAGTTGCGACGGGTCGTCGCCCAGCATCGCCACCGCTTGTTCCACGCGGCCTTGCTCCAGCCATTGCGCCGCCTGATTTCTTTCCAGTTCATCGGCCGTTTTGAGCAAGCGCAGGCGGGAGCGTTTGCCGCGGCCCGGCTGCGATTGCCAATCCAGCCAGCCTTGCGCCTGCATGCGGCCCAGCAGATTGCGCATATGGCGCGGCGTGCAATGGAGTTGCTCCGCCAATTGCAGCAATGAAATCACTCCGTCCTGGCCGGATTGCGATTGATAGAGGCGGCGATAGTGTTGCAGCAGGCGGTTGGCGCTCATAAAAGGGGAAGTATTAATAATGAATTGATCAATTTTTCTTCCTGAATATTGCCAAGACAATAGCGGCTCCATCAGTAGGAGTCCAGCATGAAAACCAATTCCAGTCTTGAATATTTCCACCGTTATCTGGAGAGCTTGCCGGCGGTATGGGGCGTGACGCCGCAGCAGGCGTGGGCGCAAATCGAAGAGGTGATGCAGTGGCAAGCGGCGCCTTCGCCAAAGGATGGCGGCGGCAGGCAGCAAGAGGGGGAGTGAGCGCCGCGCGCTGAGGGAGGCGCGGCGCGGGAGGGTCAGATGATGGTTTTGGCGGTTTGGAACAACAGGTCTTTGTCGCGGCTGTGCTCGCGCTTGATCTGCCTCAGCTGATGATAGTGCTTGCCGAAGTATTCAGCGGTGGGCACCGCCTCATCCTTGAAGCTGATGAAGGCGCCGTCCGTGCCGGGCAAGGGATAGCCGCGGCAGGCGTCGATCCAGTCTTCGGCCAGATTGCTGTGGTAGCGGTTGCGCAAGGCATAGCGCTGGAGCCGGTCGGCGAATTGCGGCTCGACGCGGCCGTCGCTGTCCAGATACTGATCCCACCAGGCCTGGTACTGGATGATGTAGGGGCGGTCGCCGTAGGGGAAGGCCGAGCCTATCGGGTCTGGCCGGCGGTAATCGGCATAGAAGGGGCCGGCGATGGCCAAGAGGGTGATATAGGTGTGGACGTCGCAATTATCGTCGTCCTGGCTGTCCTGCCGGCGGGGCGCGGCGAAGGGCGATTGCAATGAGCGCACCAGCGCGGCGCGGCCCTCGTCGTTCCAGCCGCGGGCGGCGACCAGGCGCGAGGTGATCTTGTGCGGCGCCGGCCCTTCTTTTTCCAGTTCGATGCCGTTGTCGCTCGCAACCTGCTCCAGGCCTTGCAAACGCAGCGCTTGCGGCGGCAGGCGGCCGTCCCAGTGGTCGAACTGCCAGCCTTCGCCGTCGCTGTCCTGATCTTCGTCGAACACGATGTGGTCGGCGGCGTCGTCGCCAAAGTAGTGGCGCACCAGATCGATGGCTTGCTCGCGGCTGCCTTCGATGAAGCCGAGAAAGACGCAGGGCAGGGTGGCGTGGACGTCCGCCGCCTCGCCCTCCCGCAGATGGCGGGCGGAAACGCGCAGGCTGCTGCCTATCATTTCCGGATGCCGGTCATCGGCTATCATCTCTTCCCACAGCCGCAGCGTTTCCAGCGTGCTGTCGCGCCGCAGCGCGGTATGGAAGCTGTAAGCCTCTCCTGGCACGGCAAAGGCGCGATAGCGCAGCTCGGTGACGATGCCGTAGCTCATGCCGCCGCCGCCGCGCAGCGCCCACAGCAATAGGCCGTTGCGGCTGTCCGGCGCGTCGGTGTCGCGCAGCTGGACGATTTCGCCGTCGCCCAGCACGAGGGTGGCGCCGATCAACCGTTCGCAGCCCATGCCGTAGCGGCGGGTCCAGGGTCCCCAGCCGCCGCCCAGGGTGTAGCCGGTGACGCCGACGGTGCGGCAAGTGCCATGCGGGATGCCCAGCTTCCAGTCATCCAGCTTGGGTTTGAGTTCCCGAAAGCGCACGCCGGCGCCGATGCGGATTTCCGCCTCGCCTGCCGGCAGCTCGCGCAGTTTTTCCACTTCTTTCATCGGCGAGCAGTCGATCAGGATCACATCGGTGCCGGAACATTCGCCGGCGTGGTCATGGCCGCCGCTGCGCACGCGCAGCCTGGCCGCCATCGGCGCGGCGCGGGCGAAGCGCACGATGGCGCTGACTTGTTCGGCGTTGCCGGCCTTGGCGATGACGGCGGGACGGAAGTCGAACTTGCGGTTGAAGATCTGCCTGGACGCGTCGTATTCGCGGCTGTCCTGGGCGGTGATCAGAATGGGTTGATTGGCGCTGGAGAGCGCGAGGCGCAGATATTCGCGCAATGCTTCCGCTAGCGTATGGCTGCTGCTCATGATAGGTGATGTTCCTTGCAAAGAAGTGCGTGGTTTGAGCCGGCGCCGGCAAGGCGGTAGCCGCGCTTGCGCTGGCGTTTGACTTGGTACATGGCGGCGTCGGCGGCGGCGATCAGCGTTTCGGCGCTGTCGCCTTGGCCGGGATTGAAGGCGATGCCTATGCTGGCGCCCAGGCTGATGGTCCGTCCCCACAGCTGCACCGGCTCCGATACGCTGCGCAGCATGCGCTCGGCGATCTGCTCGGCCTGGCCGCAGTCCTGAATGGCCGGCAGCAGGGCGATGAATTCGTCGCCGCCCAGGCGGGCCACGGTGTCGCCCATCCTCACCGTATTGTTCAGCCTGTCGGCCAGGATGCAGAGCAGGGCGTCGCCGGCGTCGTGGCCCAGCGTGTCGTTGACCTGCTTGAAGCCATCCAGGTCGATGAACAGCAGCGCGGTCAGGCTGCCGCTGCGCTGAGCCTGCAGCAAGACCTGCCGCAGCCTGTCCTTGGCCAAGCGCAAATTGGGCAGGCCGGTCAGCGGGTCGTGGTTGGCCTGGTGCGAGGTCTCTTGCAATCGTTGCCGGATATGCAAAGCGCCGAGCAGGCCGGCGATGGCCTGCACGGTTTCGGCGTCGTTGTCTTCCAGCGGCGGCAGGAAGGGCGGCAGGATGCGGGTGCGGCCGGTGACGAGGATGGCGGCGTGGCCGCCTTCCGCGTGAATGGCGGCGCTGACGAAGTAAGGCAGCCGCAGCGCTTCGCCTATCGCGGCGAGAGCAGGTTCGCCAGGCAGTTCGCGCTGCAGGGCCGGCTGGCCAGGATGAAGCATGGCGGGGGCGAGGGGCAGCGTGAGAGCGGACAGCGCGGCGGCCTCCTCATCGGCATAGCCGTCCAGCAAGGTGGGCCGGTACGCGCCATCCTCGGCGGCTTGTAGCAGCACGGTGCGCTGCATGGCCAGGACGGCGCTCAGACGCCGGGCCACCAGGCGGAAGGCTTGATCGGCATCGTCGCTGTGCAGGGCGGCGCTCAGCTCCGCAAGCAGGCGGAAGCCGCGTCGCTTGCGCTCCAGCTCATGCCGCAGAGTGGAGAGCTGGCGGTCGGCCCGCAGCAGGCGCGCGCTCAGCTCATGCAGCCGTTGCCGGAAGTAATCGATCTGCCGGCGCAGATTGTCCAATATTTCAACCGGTGTCGTCATGGGGCACGCTGAGCAGGCAGAATACGCCTGTCCAATCCAGAGGCGTGGGGCGGCCTTGAATCGGGCCGATTTCCACGCCGGAGTAAAAGCCTAATAAAGGCGCGCGGCCCGCCACGGCCTGCTGGACGGCATGGGCATCCTCCTGCTCCAGGCCGGCGTACGCGGCGGCGCGGCCGGCGCAATTGATATAGAGCGCCAGCACCGGGCGGCGGCCCGCCTGGGCGGAGAACAAGGCCTCAATCCGCGGCGCGATGTAGTCCAGATCCAGGCTGCGCACCATCAGCTGCACTTCCTCGCCTTCGATCAAGTCCGGTTCGAACATCATCAGCGCCTGCCGCTTGCGATCCACCTTCAGGCATAAACGGTTGACATAGTCCTCTTCCCGGAATGGCCCCCATTTGTCGCCGCGATTCATGCCCAGCGTGACGAAAAAGGCGTACTGCTCGGGCGGGACGTCCGGCCCCAGCCATTCGGCCAGCACGTCCAGAATCGGGCGATGATCCAGTTCGTAGACCAGGTTGCCGTCGGCGCGGGTGATGCGGTAATAGCCGGTCGCCGGCTGGCAGCCATGCATGATGACGGCGTCCAGCCGCGCGCCGGCGCCGAAATCGACGGCGATGGCTTGCTGGCTCAGCAGATCGTCATCCAGCAATTGCGGCATCATGCCGCCGGCCATATCGCCTATCAGGCCCGCGCCGACCAAGGGCGGCAACTCGCCCATGGCTTGCCGCAGGCCCGCCAGCAGCGGGGTGGCCATATTGAGCCGCCCGCGGCCGTCGCGCTGGCTTTTGGCGTCGTATAGCAGCAGCGAAGGCGCGCGTTTTTCGGTTTGCAGACGGCGGCCCAGCCGCAGGCCGGTTTCCTGTTCGTCCCGGTCCATGCCGGGTTCGGCCAGAACCGAAATAGGCTCGGCGCCTTCGGCGATCAAGGCCAGGGCGAATTGATGGCCGTCATAGCCGCAATGGCGGTTGTCCAGCGCGCCGACGGCGCCGCCTATCAGCAGGCGGGTTTGAACGCCCAGGACGCGCCGCAGGCCGTCGCGCAGTTTGGCCAGGTCATGGCGGACGGTGGCGAAGCCCAGCGCCAGCGACGGCGGGCTGTTCAATGCGGCAAGCGCTTGCTCAGCCGCTGCCTGTGCGGCGGCCTGGCTATCGGCCAGATCGGAATAAGCGGTTGCGGCGCGCATGCTCAGGGCTCGATCCGGATGGAGGTCGTCGCCGGAATTTCGTTCAGCAAGGTGTGCAGGATGGCCGACTTGCGGTCCAGCGCGGCCTTGCATTGCTCAAGCTGCGCTTCGCTGACGCCTGGTTTGCCCTTCAGCGTGACTTGGTAATGGATGCCCAGAGCGTGGTTAGGGATG
Source organism: Chromobacterium sp. IIBBL 290-4 (assembly GCF_024207115.1). Taxonomy (NCBI): domain Bacteria; kingdom Pseudomonadati; phylum Pseudomonadota; class Betaproteobacteria; order Neisseriales; family Chromobacteriaceae; genus Chromobacterium; species Chromobacterium sp. IIBBL 290-4. The sequence goes on along the minus strand of NZ_CP100128.1, from coordinate 90,498 downwards.
CTCTTGTCCAGGCCCAGCACGCCGCGCATGTCCCAGTCGCAGCGCACCTCCACGTCCAGTTTCTCCAGCGCGGTATGGAAGAGGGCGGCATTGGTGGCGATGCCGGCGGTCAGGCAGCCGCACAGTCCCGCCGCCAGCAATTCCACCGGATTGGGGGCGCTGTCCTCTCCGCCCAGTTGCGGCGGTTCATCGCAGCGCAGTTCGAAGCTGCGGCTGGCGGAGGCGGCGTTGGCGCCCGCCAGCCGCATTTCGCCTACCTGGATGGCGGAGCGGGTGCCGCCCAGCCACGAGGAGCGGGCGATGAAAGTGGCGCGGCCCTGGGCGGCGTCGTTTTTGACCGAGGTTTGGTATTGCTGGATGGCGGCGAGATCCACGCCGTTTAGCGTTTCCACATGGGCTCCTGATTACTTGTAATTATTGGTTTAATGTCTTGAAATGCATAATACTTTATATCTACGGCATATTCATTGCAAATTTACTGTGCCTAAGGACTAAAAAAGAAGGCCGAGACGGGCTCGGCCTAAACGAGGGATGCAAGGAGAGGAAAATCGGCGCCCGCCTCCGCGGGCGCTTGAGGACTACTGCAGATACGGCAGGTAGGGCGCTTCGTCGCGAATGGCGTAGGTTTTGCCGTTCAGGCCCACCGTGTAGTGGCTGGGCCCGGAAATCGGCAGGTAGTACACCACGTCCAAGGTCACGCTTTGGCCCGGCGCCAGGCTTTGCCAGCTGGGCAGTTTCACCGACACGCGGTTGAAGTCGCCCTTCAGGCCGCCGACATTGCTGCCGCTATGGCCGACGCTGATCACCTTGAGCCCGAAGCCGGACTGGTCGGCGATATTGGCCGGCGCCGAGGTCGGCACGTCGAACTGGAACTCGGTGCCGCCGGGCAGCGTGGTATTGGACGAGCGGTTGACGATGGTCAGCTTGGGGTTGATCGGATAGTTCTGATCGCCCAGCGCGAAGCTGCCCAGGCTGAGGCCCACATCGATGGCCGCGGTCGGCGCCGGCGCGATGTCGGCGCGCTTGGCGCTGACCTTGGCCGGCTGGCTGAAGGTGCTGTACAGCAGATTGGTCAGGGTGTTGCCGATGTAGTACTCGCCCTGGCCGTTATTGCGCTGCGCGTTCCAGTCGTAGTCGCCGGCCAGCTCCCAGAACATCACGCCGCCCACATTGTTGGCGTCGACCCAGGCCGCTTTCTGCGCGATGGACTGCTCGTCCTCGGTGGACAGGAACACGTTCTTGCTGGCGTTCCACAGCCACGGCGCGGCCAGCGTGCTGTTGTAGTTGCGCTGGTAGGTCCCGCTGAGCTGGTTGATGGCTTGGCTGGTGTCCAGGCCGTAGGCGGCCAGATAACTGCCGGCGATGCCTTTCTCCAGGTTCTTGGCATGCCACATCGGGTTGGAGCCGCCCGGGATCTCCTTGCCGTTGTCGTCCAGATCGTGCCAGATATTGTCTATGCCCACCGCGCCGTCGCCGCAAGTCTGCAGACCGGTCGGGCAGTTGCTGCCCACTGCCGTGCCCCACAGGCCGTTGCTGCCGCCGGTGACGTTCTTCCAGCCGCGGGTGTAGTAGGGCACGCCCATATTGACGCGCGAGGCCGGCAGGCCGCCGCGGTAGTAATGGTAGGCCCAGTCGGTGTTGAGGTAGCCGATATTGCCGTACTGCGGCGTGCTGTAGACGTTCCAGAAGGCCAGTTCGGCGTCCTTGCCGTCGTCGAACAGCGCGGCGTTGGGACCGACGAACTGGTTCCACGAACCGTGCAGGTCATACGACATCACGTTGACGAAATCCAGATACTTCAGGCCCTGGAAGGTTTCCATGCCGCGCAGCAGGTAGCCGGAAGCCGGCACCGCGGCGGTGATCTGGTAGTAGTGGCCGTCCTGGGCGGCGGCGCGGTCCAGCCGGTCGCGCAGCGTCTGCAGCAGCGCCACATAGCCCTTGGTCAGCGAGCCGAGGCGGGCGTTGGAGAAGGTCCAGTCCAGCGGATTGCCGGCGTTGCTCATCGAGGTCGGATATTCGAAGTCGATGTCCAGGCCGTCGAAGCCGTATTTGCGCAGGAAAGCGACGGCCGAGTCGGCAAAAGTGTTGATGCCGGTCTGGTTGACGCTGCCGTCGGCGTTGACGGTCATGCTGTAGAAGCCGCCGCTGGCCACGCGTTTGCCGCTGGCGTCGAAGTAGCCGCCGGTTTCGGCCCAGCCGCCCACCGAGATCAAGGTCTTCACGCCCGGGAACTTGCGCTTGTACTGGGTCAGCAGGTTGAAGTGGCCCTTGTAGGGCAGGCTGGGGTCCATCTCGGCTCCGGCCACGCCCGGCCAGGTCATGTCGGTGGCCGGATTGCCGGCGGCCGTGTCGTTGACCGACAGCTGGTTGTTGCCGTCGACATGGCCGAAGGCATAGTTGATGTGGGTGATTTTGCCCCAGGGGATGTTGTTCACCAGATAGGCCGGGCTGCCATCCTTGCCGGTGCGCCAGCTGGTGAAGTAGCCGATGATGCGGCGGCGGCTGCCGTTGGCCAGCTGTTCCGCGCCGCCTTGTTTGTAGATGGCGCAGTAGGGCACGTCGACGCTGGGGGTTTGCGCCAGCGCTTCTGGCCGACACAGCGCGTTGCCGGTGGGCGCCGGCACCTGCACCAGCGGGGGATCCGGCGGCGGGTTGGGATTGCCGCCGCCGCACTGGCCTATCAGCTGCCAGGGACTGGCGTCGCCGGCGGCCGGGGTATTGCCCTGGGTCCACCACTTGGCTTGCCAGGTCTGGTTCTGGTAGCTGACGCGCTGGCCGCCGTTATAGACGGTGGTCGCGCTCCAGGCCGGATCAGTGCAGCTGCTGTCGGCTGGCTTGACCAGGCTGGCGCGGATCAGCGGGATGGACGCCCCGCCGTTGTCCGTCAGGGCATGTCCGGCCAGCAAGGCGCCGCCGCCCAGCGCGCCGATGGCGAGTCCGCCTTTCAATAGCATCAGGGTTTTGCTCACTCTGTTCTCCTGTTGTTGTGGGTGCAGCCAAAAGAACGCGACAACTTGTATTTAAGTGGTATTAATATTTGGACTGTAGTTGTAGGAAATAAAAATGCTCCTGTTCTTTTTGCCAGGAGGGGCTTGATAGCGCAGAGTGGGCGCATTGATGGCGCGACGCGCAACCATGAAAGCTGGATGGCGCGTCAGTATTGGATTGTGTGAGGGAGAGGCATGAATCGGCGGGGACGGCGCCGGCGCGGAGGCTGGAGGAGCGATCCGCGCGGGGCGCCGGAATGGGAGGGGATCCTATTGCCGGATTTTGCTACCAGATAAATACCAGTGAAAGGCGCGAGCGCAGATTAATGAACGGATTTGGCGTGGTGGGCCGGCGCAGGCAAAAAGCCCTGGCTGGTTAAATGCCAGATCAGCCACAGCAGCACGATGGCGCCGAAAATGGCCGCCGCCGTTACCAGCAGCTTCAAGGGCGGGCTGAGCCGGTTGCGGCCGGAGCGGTCTTCCTCATCGCTGTCTTGTTGCGGCTGCGGCGCGATGGCCGCCGCAGGCTCGATCGCTTCTTCGGGCAGCGATGGTGGCAGATCCACCGAGGATGGCGCGGCGGATGAGGCTGCGATTTCGATGGGAGCGGGGGACGAGTCGACCGGGGCGCTTGCGGTCTGTATCCGCGCTTCTCCCCAGCCCGCCAGGCGGCGGGTGAGCGGCGCGAACCAGTCCAGCGGCGGCATGGCCGGCAAGGCGCGGCGTTGTTCGCGGATCACCCGGCTCTCCAGCAGGACAAAGGCCATGGTCAATAAGGGCACGACCACTTGCAGCGCCGGGGCATTGGCCGCCAGCCAGTCGGCCCACAAGGCGTCGCCGACCGCCAGGCTGCCGGCCAGCCAGCCCAGCGCCGCTGCGCCGGCCGGGATCAGCAGCGGGTAGCTGTTCATCAAGCGTGACAGCAGCAAGCTGCCGTACATCAGCAGCGGCACGCTCAATAGCAGGCCGAGCAGCAGGAACAGCACGCTGCCCTGCGCCGCGGCGGCCAGCGCTACCACATTGTCCAGGCTCAGCGCCAAGTCTGCGCCGACGATCAGGGTGACGGCATTCCACAGCTGGTCGCTGTGGCTGGCTTTCTCGGCCAGCGCGCCGCCGTCTTCGCCACCCGCATCGTCCAGCAGCAGCCGGAAGGCGATGAACAGCAAAATGACCGCGCCTGTCAGCTTGAGCAGCGGCACCATCATCAGCACGCCGGTGAAGGCGGTCAGCAACAGCCTGAGCAGGATGGCGAAGCCGGTTCCCCACAAGATGGCCTGGCGGCGCAGTTGTTCGGGCAGAGCGCGGCAGGCCAGGGCGATCACCAGCGCGTTGTCGCCGCTGAGGATGAGGTCGAGAAAGGAGACCTGGAAAGTCAGGCCGAAGGCATGGGCGAGGCTGTCGGGTTCCATCTGGGTTCCGTGAGTTCAGTTCAGGCTGCCGACGATGCCGGCGTAGAGGCTGAAGCCGCCGACCAGCAGCAGCGACGGCGCCAGCAGCATCTGATAGCGCCGGCTGGGACGTAGCTCGGGCGGCAGCTCCTTGCAGGCCAGCCAGTACAGGCCCGCCAGCATGATGGGCAGCAGCAGGGCGTTGGCGACCGAGGTGGCGATGGACAGCTTGACCAGATTGACGCCGGACGAAACCAGCGCGCCGGCGCCGGCCAGCATCAAGGCGAAGCTGCCGTAGAACCAGGGTGCCTGCAGCGGGTGTTTTTCCAGCGATTCGCGCTGGCCGCTCATTTCGCCCAGCGTCCACGCGCCGCACAGGCAGACCACGATGGTGGCCACCAGCGCGCCGCCGGACAGGGCCAGCGCGAACAGCAGCTTGCCGCCGGTGGGGCCTAGCAGGCGGGTGAAGCCGCCGGCGATCTCTGGAATGGTGTCCAGGCTGGCGCCGCCCGCGCCGTTGCCGAAGGCGACCGCGGCGGCGATCAAGATGCCGGCGGTGATGACCTGGCACAGCGTGGCGCCCAGCAGGGTATCCAGCCGTGCTGGCTTCAGATCGGCCAGCGTCAAGCCTTTGTCCAGCATCGCCGACTGCTGGTAGCAGATGGTCCACGGCATGATGCAGGTGCCGATATTGGCGGCGGCCAGCAGCAGGAAATCGTGGTTGGACAGCGGCAGCTGCTTGAGTTGGGCGACGATCTGGCTGCCACTGGGGTGGGCCAGCCAGGCTTCGGCCAGAAAGGCCAGCTCGAATACGCCCAGCGCGATGGCGGTGCGCTCCACCGAACGGTAGCTGCCGGTGCAGACCATGATGAAAATCAGCGCGCACAACAGCAGCACGGTGTGCGCCGTCGGGACGCCGAACATCTGCCCGACGCCGGCCAGGCCGCTCAGCTGGGTCGCCAGCGCGCCCAAGCAGCTGAGCAGCAGCAGGGCGGCGGAAAATTGTCCCGCGCGCCGCCCCCAGCGGCGCACCACCAGCTCGCCATAGCTCTGCCCGGTGCCCAGCGCCAGCCGTATGGTCAGCTCCTGCGCCATATAGAGCAAGGGTATCAGCACCAGCAGCAAGGGCAGCATGCGATAGCCCCAGTGCGCGCCGCTTTGCGCGGCGGCGATCACGCTGCCGGTTTCGGTATCGGCCAGCATCACCACCAGGCCGGGGCCGATGGCCGCCAGCAGGTGGCGCAGCCGGCGCAGGGTGGAGGGCTGCAGCGACATGTCAGCCCCACTCATGGTTTGCCCCCGGCCGGGCCGTTTCGCAAGTCCCGCAGCAAGGCCGAGTCGGGCGACAGCACCACGGTGGGCGCGGAGTCCGCCAGCGACTGGCGGTAGGTTTGCAGCGAGCGGTAGAACTTGTAGAACTTGGGGTCCTTGCTGAAAGCCTGGGCCAGGATGCGGCCGGCTTCGGCATCGGCTTCGCCGTGGGTGATGGCGCTTTGCCGCTGCGCCTCGGACAGGATCACGGTGCGGTCGCGGTCGGCCTTGGCCTGGATCTGCTGCGCCCATTCCGCGCCCTGGGCGCGCAACTCCTTGGCTTCCTGCTGGCGGGCGGACTTCATCCGGTCGTAAATGGCCTGGCTGGTTTCCAGCGGCAGGTCGGCGCGATGCAGTTGCACCTCGGTCACCTGCAAGCCCATGGGGCGGGCGCGCTCGGCCACTTCCTGCTGGATGTGCGCGACGATGGCGGCGCGGCGCGCCGACAGCAAGTCGCTCAGGGGGACTTTGCCCAGTTCACGCCGCAGCGAGGTGCTGACCAACTGCGCCAGTTGCGCGCGGGCCTGCTCCTCGGTGCGCAGCGCCTGATAGAAGCGCAGCGTGTCGGTGATGCAGTAGCGGGTGTAGGTTTCCACCTCCAGCCGCTTTTCATCGCCCAGAATCACTTGCTCCGGCGGCGGCGCCAGCATCTGCAGACGGGTGTCGTAGTACTGCACGCTGTCGATCAGCGGCAGCTTGAACTTGAGCCCCGGCTCGCCGTCCACATCCACCGGCGCGCCCAGCCGGACCACCAGCGCCTTTTGCCCCTCGTTCAGCGTGTATTGCGCCGAAAGCGCCAGCCAGATTGCGGCGATGCCCGCCGCCCAGCCGATTCCGCGCCATTGCTTATCCATCATCGGTTCTCCTTGCCGCCGCTCTTCGGCTTGTCCTGCAATTGCAATAGCGGCAGCACGCCGGCGCCGTTCTTGCCGGTGCCGTCTATCACTACCTTGCTGGCTTTTTTCAGCATGTCGTCCATGCTTTCCAGATACAGCCGCCAGGCGGTCACGTCCTTGGCTTGGGCATAGGTCTGGTAGACCGAGTCGAAGCGCTTGGCCTCGCCCTGGGCCAGATTCACCACCTGGCTGCGGTAGGCTTCGGCTTCCTGGCGGATGCGTTCAGCCTCGCCGCGCGCCTTGGGCAGGATGTCGTTGCTATAGGCCTGGGCTTCGTTGCGGGCGCGCTCCTGGTCGGCGCGGGCGCGTTGCACATCGTTGAAGGCGTCGATCACCGCGGCGGGCGGGTCCACTCTTTGCAGCTGCACCTGGGTGATCAGAATGCCGGCCTGCTGCGCGTCCAGCCGCTGCTGGATCAGGCTGCGGGTTTCTTCCGCCACTTGCTGGCGGCGGTTGGACATGGAGGCCTGGATGGGCGTGTGCGAGATCACTTCGCGCAAGGCGCCTTCGGCGGTGATGCGCAGCGCCTCTTCCGGCTTATTGGTGCGGAACAGGAACTGGCCGGCGTCCTTGATGCGCCAGAACACCGCGCAATCCGCTTCGACGATGTTTTCGTCGCCGGTGAGCATTTGTTTTTCGCGCGGGTCGGCGGCGTCGGCCGGGCCGCTTTCATACAGGTTGGCTAGTTTCAGCTGCTTGATCTGGGTGACCTTGGGCAGTTGAACGGATTCCACTGGCCAGGGATAGTGGTAGTGCAGGCCGGCCGAGGTGGTGTCCACCCAGCGGCCAAAGCGCAGCACCACGCCTTGCTCGTCCGGCTCCACCCGGTAGATGCCTGAAGCCAGCCAGCCCAGCAGCAGCAAGCCGCCCAACAGACGCAAACCCTTGCCCGGCATGCCGAGCAGTTGCAGGGAGTAATCGAGGCGCTGGCGCATGGAGATAAAAGACGGCGGCGCGCTGTCGGCGCGCGGATCGGATTGCGGTGCTTGGCTGGACATGTCGGCTCTGCAGGATTTGACCACTTGTTGTGTATGGTTAACGCGGCAGATGCCACGCGGATGACATCTATCGACAATTTAGTGCATCAGGAACCGGTTTGGACCGCAACAATTGCAAAATGCGATGCCTCATCTTGCGGTTGTTAATTTCAATGGCATATTCTGACTAGGAGCCGAGCTCTTGCCGGCGCTTGAATAAAGGATAATGCCATGCCAATGCCTTCGCGTGGTTTGATCAAGATCGGGGCGGCGCTACTCGCCTTGATCGTGCTGTTCAATTTGATGGATAAGACCTTGCTCAGCTGGACCGTGATCAATCCGGGCTACACCGGCATCAAGATCAACCGGTTGATCGACCGCGGCATCAGCAAGGAAAACGTGGTGACCGGTTTTGTGTTCTTCAATCCTATCCAGAGCGTGGTGGTGGTGTATCCCACTTTCGTGCAGCGCGAGGTGTGGACGCGTTCGCCCAGCGAGGGCAGTCCGTCCAATGAGGAACTGAGCTTCAACACCAAGGACGCGGTGCCGGTGACGATAGACGTGGCTGTGTCCTATCTGCTGGACGCGCGCAAGGTGCCTGAGTTTTACACCCGTTTCCGCGCCGACGACATTTCCAACTGGACGCACGGCTATCTGCGCGACACCGCGCGCAACATCGTGGTGGCCATAGGCTCCGAGTACAGCTTCGATGACGTCAACGGCGTCAAGAAAGAAGAGTTCCTGAGCCGGGTAGCGGCCGAGCTGAACCGCCGCACCCAGCCGATCGGCGTCTCCATCCAGCAGTTCGGCCTGGTGGGCGCGCTCAGGCCGCCGCCGGAGCTGGCCAACGCGGTCAACGCCAAGACCAAAGCGATCCAGGATTCCATCCGCACCGAAAACGAGGTGCGGGCGGCGCAAGCGGAAGCGCGCAAGAAAGTGGCGATCGCCGAGGGCGAAGCGGCCGCCAACCGCGCGCTGGCTTCGTCGCTGGATGACAGGCTGCTGGCTTGGGAAAGGCTGAAGCTGCAACGCGCCTACATCGACAAATGGAATGGCCAGATGCCCAATGTGGTGGGCGGCGAGGGCAATGGCTTGCTGCTCAATATACCAGGGCCGGCCGCGTCGAAATGACTGAGCCAGATCAACAGATCGGCTCGGATTTGCGGATAGCATGAAATGGTAGCCGGCCAGGCCGGCCAAAACCCACCCAGGAGGCTGTCCATGTTTCCCGAATACCGCGATCTGATTTCCCGCTTGAAAACCGAAGACCAGCATTTCGCCAAGCTGTTCGATCTGCATAATGAGCTGGATCAGCAGATCAAGAATATGGAGGCGCGCATCATCAGCGCGTCCGCGGCGGAGATCGAGAATCTGAAAAAGGAAAAGCTGAAGCTGAAAGACCAGCTTTACGGCTTGCTCAAGGCCCACACCTCCTGATTGCGGCAAGCGCGTGATCCATAAAGGAAGCCGGACGAATGGTCCGGCTTTGTCGTTTTGCGCTGAAGTTTGTTTCAGTTCCAACTAAAACTAATTCAGGGCAACGTAACGATAGGATCACAGATATGCAGTTTGATGAAATCCACAGCAAGCACTTTGTCACGCTGAGCCGCAAGCCGCTGCCGCATACGCTGATTGAGCAGGCCTTGGTCAATATGGGCGGCGGCGGCAATGACGGCATGACTTTTCGCAAGCAGGCTTTGGCGGCGGCGGGGTGGGAGTATGATGGCCTGGTTCCGTTCGCCAAGCATCCGGACAAGGCCGCGGAGGCTTTCAACCGTCTGCGCCAGGCGATGGCGTCCGCCGAGACGGCAGACGCCGTGCTGCAAGCGCTTGGGGCAAGCTGATTGTCATTGCCAGGCTGTGAGAGCTTGAGGGAGAATTCGCCGGCACGCCAAGCGTGCCGGTTTTCATTGCGCTCTGCCGTTTCCCTGCGGCGCTGATTACGGTTTGCTTCGTCAACCGGTTTCGCGCTGGCCCAACGCGCTTGCCGCGTTTCTGTCGCGCATCCTGGATGCCCGCTGTCGGAGCGGGCCAGGCGGAGGGCTGAACGGCCTGTCCTGGTTTCTCAATCGTGAATTGGAATGGCTTGAATGTCGGATAGCAAGGTTTTGTCTGGAAATGAGGCATGCGTTTCGGGTGGATTGTTAGCCAGAGTGATGTTGCTGGCTTGTTTGCTGGTGTTTGTCACACAGATGGCCACCACCGTGTATTTGCCGTCGCTGCCCCGGGTGATGGCGGAGCTGGTTTTGAGCAAGGCGGTGGTGGAGGCTTCCATCGCGGTGTTCGTCATCGGCGCGGCGCTGGCGGTGCCGATGTGGGGAGATGTGGCGCAGCGCCGGGGCCGCAGGGCGGCCTTGAACTGCGCGCTGTCTTTATTCGTGGCCTGCAGCCTGTTATTGGCTTTTGCGTCCTCCGGCGCGTCGCTGCTGTTTTTGAGAGCCGCGCAGGGCATCGCGGCGGGGGGCTGCGCCATTGTCGGGCGCATTCTGGCGCGGGATTTCTGGAGCGGCGACGAGTTGGTCAAGCGTCTGTCGCTGTTGTCCATTGCCTTCATCACCGCGATGGGCGGCGGCCAGTTCATCGGCGGCTTGATCGCCCAGTACGACGATTGGCGCCATGGCTTCCTGTTGCTGGCCGCATGCGGGGTCGGGATAGGGTTGCTGTCTCGCGGCTTGCCGCTGCAGGCTGGGCAAGCATCCGCCGGCGGCATGCTGGCCAGCTACCGGCGCTTGCTGAGGCGTCCCGGCTTTGTGCTGGCGTCTTGTTGCGGCGGGGCGGGCTTTGCCGCCATCGTGGTGTTGCAGCAGGCCAGCCCTTTCCTGTTCCAATTGCATTACCGGCTGTCGCCGGCCGTCTATGGCGCGATAGGCTTGTTGCTGGGCGCGGCGTATTTCAGCGGGGCGATGCTGGTCAACCGCAGCGTGATGCGGCTGGGCGCGGCCCGCTTGCTGCAAGCGGGCGCCTTGGGGGTGTTTGCCGCCGCGGCGCTGCTGGCGGGGCTGTGGAGCGCCGATGCGCTGGCCTTGGCCGGTTTCATCGCGCTGTATTGCGCGCTGACTTTCTGCCAGGCGGTGCTGTTTCCCAATAGCATGGCGTTGGCGGTGGAAGATGGCAAAGGCGAGGGCGCCCATGCCATGGCCCTGTGCGGTTTCCTGCTGCAGACCATAGGCGGCGTGGGCGCTTTGATGGCGGTGATTCTGGATGATGGATACGCCTGGACTATCGCCTTGGCCGGTTTGGGGCTGGTTTGCGGCGCGCTGGCATGGGCATGGTCGGCGCGCCGGGCCTAGTCGTTGCGGTAGTTCAGCCGCAGCGATTGCAGCCGGCCGTCGGCCTGGATCTTGTCCAGCGATGCCTGCAATCGTTTGGCCAGTTCCGGCGGGGTGGCCCGGTTGAGCGCGTACCAATACTGTTTTTTGCCGTCCAGCAGAAGGGCTGGGACGACGGTTTGTTCGGGTTGGTGCAACTGGCGCAGTTGCCAGGACATGGCCCAATCCAGCATGGCGACCAGCTCCACCCGGTGCAGCAGCAGTTTTTTCAGATTGGTGGCGTCATCGCGGCTGAGATCCAGATTGCCCCCGGCCTGGAAACCCAGGTCGGCCAGCTGATTGGCCGCGGCCGAGCCCGACATCGCGCCTATGCGGTAGCGGGCCAGGTCCAGGAGTCCGGCCACTTCGACTTCAGTGTTATCCCGCAGACGGTATAGATAGATCTTCCGCGGGCTGATGGGTCCGACCCATTGGAACTGGCTTTCGCGCTCAGGCGTGCGCACCGTCGTGTACAGCAAGGTGTTGGGCGTGTCTTTGACGATGGCGAGGGCTCGCAGCCAGGGCAGGGATTCGACTCTCAAGCGTATGCCTGCATCCTTCGCCGCCATTCTCAGCACATCGGTGGCGAAGCCCTTTACTTTGCCGTTTTCCGAATAATTCAGCGGCGGCACTTCTTCGGTGTAGGCGCGCAGCTCGTCCGCCGCGGCGGCGGGCAATATCCAGCACGCGCAGGCGATATAGAAACGTGTAAGCATGGTTGCGATGTCCCGCTTAATTGTGTTGATTGCAGCTTGGCTGGCGCGAGGCTGTTTACCCTCGGCGACGGAAGCTCAGCAGTAGCACGTCGCGGATCCCGTCCCGCGAGGGGTCGAGCTGAGCGATGGGCGTGACGCCATGCAGCACTCGCTCATCATTGATCAGCGCGATGTCCAGCGGATCGTTCAGCGTGAACTCGGCCAGCGGCTGACGCTCCAAATCAAATAGCTGGGTGGCGCCATTCACCAGATTGTTTCGCCGCACCATCATCATCATCAAGAAATGGACGCCGTCGCGATGCACGCCTTCCGGCGTAGGTTTGCCCGACTGCCGGTTTTTGGCCTCGATGCGGAACTGGTGCGCTTCGATATGCCAGTGGGTGTAGGGCGTCATTTTTCCGAAGACGGCGCAGCTCAGGCTCAGCAGCGCTTGCATGGTGGAGCCGTGCAGCACCTCGTTTCTCACCGGTTCGAAGTGCCGCGGCTGGCCGCCATTGAGCGGATTGTAATGCCGGCTTTGCACGTGCGGCTGATGCGCCTCGGCGCGGACATGTCGGGAGGAGGGAAAGGCGCTGAGCGTGGCGTGCAGGCGTTTGCGGTAATGCCCGCCATCCGCCATGTATTGGTCCAGATGCAGCTGGTTCCAGCTGTTTTGGAAGTCTGGCCAGTCGTCCAGCGCCTTGGGGTTTTGCTGCAGCAGCAGACGCCGCGTTTGCGCGGCGGGCAGCAGGCAGAAGTCTTGTCTGGCCAGTCGCTGGCAAATCGGCTCCAGCTGGGCTTCGTAGTCCGGGCTGGCGTAGGGGCGGTCGCTGATTGCGGAATCCATCTTGATGTCTTCTCCCTGTTGTTATTTTCAAATCATTGTGACGCATGGCGGCAGATTTAAAAACAGTTTTATCAGACAGGGGTTTTCGGGGCCGGACGGTGGCCTTGGCGCGGCCGGATCAATCCGGCAAGATGGATGCTGAAGTGTTTTCCGCCATTTTTTTGACATGACAAAGAGAGGATGCCGATGACGGTTTTCGCCATCGCCCGACGGTTTGCTTTGATCAGAATGCTCTGGGCCCGGCCTAGATTGGTCTTGTCCGCCTTGTTTGGCGCCGCGGCCATTTTATTGCTGCCCTACTGGGCGCCCATGCATGTTGTCACGCGTTACATCGTGGGCTGGAATGCCGGCGCCTGGCTGTATCTGGCGCTGATAGGCTGGATGATGTTCGGTCCGCGGCCCCGGCCGCTGCGGCAATGGGCCAAGCTGGAGGACGAGGGGCAGTGGCTGGTGCTGTTGCTGGTGTGCGCGGCGGCGGCGGCCAGCTTGAGCGCCATCGTGATGGAGCTGGCGGTGGTGAAGGATATGCACGGCTGGCTCAAGGGGGCGCATATTCTGCTGGCGGTGGCCACGCTGCTGTCGTCCTGGGCATTCACCCATGTGATGTTCGCGCTGCATTACGCGCGCGAGTATTACGCCGAATTGGCGCATGGGCGCAGCGGCGGCCTGGATTTTCCGGGCGGCGTCGAGCCGGATTACGGCGACTTCCTGTACTTCGCCTTCATCATCGGCACCTCGGGCCAGACTGCGGACGTCAGCTTCACCAGCGGCCGGCAGCGCAAAGTCGGCACCGCGCATTGCGTGCTGGCGTTTTTCTTCAATGCCACGGTATTGGCCTTGATGATCAATATCGCCGCGGGATTAATCTAAGGCGGGAGCGCGCAAACGAAAACGCCACCGGATGAGCGGTGGCGTTTTTTTGTTGGGCGTCGTCGCGATCAGGCTGTGGGCGGTTCGGTGTCCTGGAAGGAGGGGCGCGCGTACAGTCTCTGCAGCAGAGCGTCCAGATTAGGATGCGCGGACCGCCAGTCGATCTCCGGCGCGCGGAAATCCAGATAGCCCAGGCAGCAGCCGACGGCGATGTCGGCCAGGCTGTAGCCGTGGCTGGTGCACCAAGGCTTTTCGCCCAGGTCTTCAGACAGCGTGGACAGGCCGCGCAGTATTTTGCCGCGCTGGCGCTCCACCACTTCCTCCATCTGTTTCTCCGGCGGCCGGCGGCGCTCCAGCACGATGGCCACCATGGCGTCGATGATGCCGTCCGCCAGCGCTTCCCAGCGGCGGGCGCCGATCAGCTGGCGGTTGTCTTGCGGCAACAGGCGCGAGACCGGCGAGCTGTTCTCCAGATACTCGACGATGACGCGGGAGTCGTACAGGGTGGAGCCGTCATCCAGCTCCAGCACCGGCACTTTGCCCAGGGGATTGTACTCGGCGACGCGGGTGTCCGCGTTCCAGGGCACATCTTCCTCCAGCGGGCAGTCGATTTTCTTTTCCGCCAGCACGATGCGCACCTTGCGGGCGTAGGGGCTGGTCAAAGACGCGATCAGTTTCATGTTTTGGAGCGATGGAATGGTCGGTCGGAGGGCGGGCGCTGATCGGTCCCTCGGATCAGCAGTGCTTACTTTAGCGCAAGCCGCCCGGCGCTGAAAGCCCTACTTGAGCTCCACTTTGCCGCTGACCTGCAACTGCAGCTGGCTTTGGCCGGGTTGCAGATCCGGCTGGCTGACCGATTCCGCGGCCGGCGCGGCGGCCGCTTTCATCATCATGACCGGGGGGCGGAAACTGTGGTTTTGTTGGCCGATGTCCAGCTGGCGGATGTCCACCACGCTTTTGTCCAGCGCCTTGGCGGCCACTTCCGCCTGCTGTTTCAGGTTGGCGATGGCTTCGGGAATCATGCTTTGCTCGGCGGCGCGGCGGGCTTCGTCGGACACGCCGAATTGCACGCCTTCCAGCAGCATGGTCTGTTGCAATTTGGCGATCAACTCGGCGGCCTGGGCGAAGTCGCGGCTTTTCAGGTTGATCTCGGCGCGGCCTTGCCAGCCGGAGATCTTGCCGTTTTTGTCATAGCTGGGCCAGGTGTTGTAGCTGCCGGTGGACAGCTGGACTTTGCCGTAGTTGCGGCCGATGGCCAGGCCGTTGGCGGTGATCTTGTTCAATTTGTCGGCCAGGACGGCGGCCTGGCTGTTGCTTTGTTGCACATACAGCGAGGCGCTGATCTGGTCGTTGGCCACTTCGCGCTGCGCATTGGCGGACAAATTGAGCTGGATGCCGTCGGCGAAGGCCAGCGGCGCGGCGAGAGCGAGGATGGAGCAGAGGACTTGCGGTTTCATCTTGCCTCCTTGGGCATGCGAGCAATCCAGCTTGGATAGGGGGAATGCGGTCTGGGTTCCCCAAGACTGTAGCGGCAATGGATGACGAATGGAAAACAAAAACGGCCCGAGTGGGCCGTTTGGACAGATCGCATGCCGTTCAGGCGATGTATTCGTAGCCGGGCAGCGTCAGGAATTCGACGAAATCGTCCGACGTGGTCAGGAGGTCGAACATCTTAGCCGCGTCCTCGTATTGCTGGGTCCAGCGGCTGCCGTATTCTGCCTTCAGCTTGGCGATCTCGCGCTCCTGCAGCGAGCGGAACAGTTCCACCGTCACTTTGCGGCCGTCGTCCAGCACGCCCTTGGGCGAGCGTATCCATTGCCAGATCTGCGAGCGCGAGATCTCGGCGGTGGCGGCGTCTTCCATCAGGTTATGGATGGGCACGCAGCCGTTGCCGGAAATCCAGGCCCCCAGGTATTGGATGCCGACATTGATGTTCATCGACAAGCCGGCCTCGGTGATCGGCGCTTCCGGCTGGAAGTTCAGCAAATCGGCGGCGGCAACCTGCACGTCCGGGCGTTGCTTGGCGATCTGGTTGGGCGCGTCGTCCAGCACGGCGCTGAAGGCGGCGTCGGCGATAGGCACCAGGCCCGGGTGGGCCACCCAGCCGCCGTCGTAGCCGTCGGTGGCGTCGCGGTCCTTGTCCGCCTTCACGCCGGCCAGCGCTTTTTCATTGGCGGCCGCGTCGTTCTTGATCGGAATCAGCGCCGCCATGCCGCCTATGGCCGGAGCCTGGCGGTGGTGGCAGGTCTTCAGCAGCAGCAAGGCGTAGGCGCGCATGAAGGGCACGGTCATGGTGATCAGCGCGCGGTTGGCCAGGCAGAAGTCGCGGTTCTGCTTGAATTTCTTGATGCAGCTGAAGATGTAGTCCCAGCGGCCGGCGTTGAGGCCGGCGGAGTGCTCGCGCAGCTCGTAGAGGATTTCGTCCATTTCGAAGGCGGCGAGAATAGTTTCGATCAGCACGGTAGCCTTGATCGTGCCTTGCGGGACGCTGAGTTCGTTCTGGGCGAACACGAACACGTCGTTCCACAGCCGCGCTTCCAGATGGCTTTCCATCTTCGGCAGGTAGTAATAGGTGGCGCTGCCGTTTTCGCGCAGGTAATGGATGTTATGGAAGAAGGACAGGCCGAAGTCGAACAGGCTGCCGGATACGATCTCGCCGTCCACCTTGACGTGCTTTTCCATCAAATGCCAGCCGCGCGGCCGCAGCAGCAGGGTGGCGATGCTGTCGTTCAGCCGGTACTGCTTGCCTTCCGGGCTCTGGAAGGAAATGGTTTTGCGATAGGCGTCGCGGACGTTGATCTGGCCGGCAATCTGGTTGTCCCAGCTTGGACAGTTGGAGTCCTCGAAATCCGCCATGAAGCTTTTGGCGCCGGAGTTCAGCGCATTGATCATCATCTTGCGCTCAACCGGGCCGGTGATCTCCACGCGGCGGTCCAGCAGGTCTTGTGGCAGCGCGGCGATCTTCCAGTCGCCGGCGCGCACGGCGGCGGTTTGCGGCAGGAAGTCCGGCAGCTTGCCGGCGTCCAGCTCGGCTTGGCGCGTCGCGCGGGCGGCGATGCGTTCGCGGCGCGTGGCCTCGAAGCGGCGGTGCAGCTTGGCGATGAACTCCAGCGCTTCGGGGGTGAGGATCTCGGCGTAGGCCGGGGTGATGTCGGCGAGAACTTCCACGCCCTGCGGTAGCTTGACTGCCATGCGCTTGCTCCTGTTTGAGAGGGGAATAGACGGTTTTGCTGCATTGCAATGATTGACAGTCTATTCTGCTGGAAAGTAAAAAGAAATGACGAGAATGGCATAACATTTTTTACTTTTAGGTAGCTAATGAGCGAGTTGAAGCAGCTGGAAACCTTTGTCGCCGTGCTGGGCCTGGGCAGTTTGTCGGCAGCCGCGCGGCAGCTGGGCGTGGTGCCGGCCATGGTGGGGCGGCGTCTGGACGCCTTGGAGGAGCGGCTGGGCGTGCGCCTGTTGGTGCGCACCACCCGCAGCGTGGCGCCGACGCAGGAGGGCGAGGCTTTCTATGAAGATTGCCAGCGCATCCTGGCCGAATTGTCAGAGGCCGAGGCGGCGGTGGCCTCCGGCAGCGGCAAGGCGCGCGGCCATTTGCGCTTGTCTGCGCCGGCTGGCTTCGGCCGCCGCCATGTGGCGCCGCATGTGGCCGCCTTCCAGCGCCTGCATCCCGAGGTGAAGGTGACCTTGGACCTGTCGGACCGGCTGGTGGACTTGCAGCGCGACCGCATCGATTGCGCCATCCGCATTTCCGATCTGGCCGATTCCAGCCTGGTGGCCATCCGCCTGGCGGAGAACCGCCGCGTGGTGGTGGCCGCGCCGGCCTATCTGGCCAGCCATGGCGTGCCGCGCTCGCTTGAGGATTTACAGCGCCACAACTGCCTGTCGCTGGGCGAGAGCCAGAGCCGCGGCTGGAGTTTCATGGCGGATGGCCGGCTGGTGAACTTGAAAGTGTCCGGCGGGCTGGAGTGCAATGACGGCGCGGTGCTGCATGATTGGGCTTTGCAGGGGCTGGGCCTGGCTTGGCGTTCTTTGTGGGAGGTGAAGAACGACTTGTCGGATGGACGCTTGGCGACGGTGCTGGATGATTTCGCCTCGCCGGACTATCCGGTTTACGCCGTGGTGCCGCAGCGCCGTCTGCTGCCGGCGCGGGTCCGGCACTTCATCGAGCATCTCAAGAAAACCTATGCCCAGGCCGGCTATTGGGACTAGCGGTTTGCCGCGTCGCCGCGGTCTTGTTAAGGTAAGGCCTTGCCGCGCGAGGGGCCGCGCGATCCGAAGATGAATAAAGTGAACAAATACCATCAGATCTATTCCGATATCGCCGCCGATATCGACAACCAGCGTTACGCCCAGGGCGAGCGCATCCCGTCCGAATCCGAGTTGATGCAAAGCTATCAGGCCAGCCGCGGAACCGTGCGCAAGGCGGTGGACATGCTGCAGGAACGCGGCTACGTGCAGAAAATCCACGGCAAGGGCATGTTCGTGCTCAAGCCGGGCAATATCGAATTTCACCTCAGCGGCATCGTCAGCTTCCAGGAAATGAACGAGCGCATGGGCCGCCAAGTGGTTTCCCGCGTGGCGGAGCTGGCGAATGCGCCGGTGGACGCACCGCTGGCTCAGGCCACCGGCCTGGCGGAAGGAGAGGAGATCGTCCGGATCAAGCGGGTGCGCAATATCGACGGCGAAAACGTGATTCTGGACGTCAACCACTTCGTCGCCGAACTGATCCCCGGCCTGACGGAAGACATCGCCGCCGGTTCCATCTACCGCTACATCGAACAGGAGCTGGGGCTGACCATCAGCTACGCCCAGCGCATCATCGAGGCCCAGCCCTGCAACGACGACGACCGCCGCTACCTGGACCTGAACGGCATGGATCACGTCATCGTGGTCAAAAACCTGACCCACCTCTACGACGGCAGGCTGTTCGAATACACCGAGTCGCGCCATCGTTTGGACAAGTTTTATTTTACGGATATTGCTAGGCGGTAGTATTTTTCAGTAGTACTTGCGTGCTCGGAGTCATCATGGCGCAAGCCCCGGGAGCTGGGCTCATCGGGCAGGTGTGCGCATATATTGGATGGCTCAGCCGAAGGCAGATAGCGTAACTGGCTGATGGCCGGCTGGAGCGGAATGTTAAACATCGTTCGTATCCAGCATCTCGCCATTTTCCAAAGACTCAAGGTAGCACTCAAGGTTTTTCGCGATCTTCTCGAGGATGCTAGGCAGATACGGAACGAGGTCTTCAAAGCGTTCGGCAGCAGGACCACCATGGTAATACCTGCAGTGCTCCAAGATGTCCCTGCGTTCTTCGGTAGGTAGTTGTGACAACGGATCTCGGTCGTTATAGTCGTGAAGGCCGGACAGATGGATGAATGCACACCCGAATTTGTACACGGCCTGTGTCCAACCTTGAAGTGACTGAGCAAGCTCAACCATTTCCCTATCCGTGACCTTCGCGCGCGAAGCTTCTTGCGACCATTTCTCGCCGCGTACTGACGCGCCGATTAGTAGTTCCCGGCGCTCTGAGTTTTGCGTGAGCAAGTAAATCACACGGACCATTGAATCTAGTTCTTGCCGCAGCACGGCAACCATTTGCCCTGCAAGTCTGGCGCTGGCAAGTAGTCCCATTGCTTGCAGATGCTCCCGCGAGCGGCTGCGGACTTGGCGGAGGAAAATGGTGAGATTCGACATGGGAGTCCTAATTATTACTTAGCAACCCGAAATGTCGGGCGGCCATCATATTTTGGCCCGCAAGAAATATGCTGTAAAGATTTTCATATTTAAATCATTGTGATAGCGTATATGTCGCTTATTGTTTTGGCTTAAAGCTGGACGAAATACACCATTTGCCAGTGGCTGTGTACTTGCCGGATGCGCTGAAGGGAAAATATTCCCCTGCCAGCTGGGAATGGGGGGGCGCTATGTGCTCCGGATATTGATGGTCGCAACCCGGCGGAACTCCCGGCAAAGCCGGGATTCCGCCCTACGGGAGACGGTATTTGTAGGGTGGATGCCCCGCAGGGCGGTCCACCGCTAATCGTAGAATGGATTGAATGAGACAGGCCCGGTGCGGAGTCATCCGCCCGGGCCTTTGTTTTGCCGCTGTTGCGAAATGGCGGCAGTCGGTTTGACTTTTCGCAAACTCGTACAGACGAGTGTTGACCATCTCGTATGTACGAGTTAATTTGCCCTTGATTGCCATGCAGACAATCACCACGAACAGGCGGATTTCGGGCATCGTGAATGGGCGTTGACCCGCCGCCGCGACAAAGGGACAGGGAGGGACGATGAGTCACGACTATCAAGCGATCGCCGCGCAGATACTGCAAAACATCGGCGGCGCGGCCAATATCCGCCAGGCGGCGCACTGCCTTACCCGGCTGCGCATTTCATTGCTCGACGAATCCAAGGTGAGCGGGGACGCGCTGCGCCAGGTGGAGTTGGTGAAGGGCCATTTCAGCAATGCCGGGGTGTTTCAGATCGTCATCGGCGCCGGCGACGTGGACCGCGTCTACGCCGAAATGGTGAAGCAGGGCGGCGTGGCGCGCGCCACCATCGCCGACGTCAAGGCCAGCGGCGACGCCAAGCAGAACCGGCTGCAGCAGCTGGTCAAGGTGTTTTCGGACGTGTTCATGCCCATCTTGCCGGCCATCGTCATCGCCGGCCTGCTTATGGGCGCCAACAATCTCTTGGGCGCCAAGGGCATGTTCATCGCGGACAAGAGCCTGTTGGACGCCTATCCGGGCCTGTCGGGCTTGTGGGGGCTGATCAATATGATGGCCAACACCTCTTTCGTGTTTTTGCCGGCGCTGGTGGGCTGGTCGGCCGCCAAGCGCTTCGGCGGCAGCGAGATTCTGGGCATCGTGCTGGGCCTGCTGCTGGTGCATCCGGACTTGCTCAACGCCTGGAACTACGGCAAGGCGGCCGCCGGGCTGGACGGCGCGTCGGTGCCTTACTTCGACCTGTTTGGCCTGCATATCGAGAAGGTGGGCTACCAGGGCCAGATCCTGCCCATCCTGGCTGCTGCCTGGGTGATGTGCCGCGTCGAGCTGTGGTTGCGGCCGCGGGTGCCTAACGCGGTGCAGCTGCTGGTGGTGCCCATCGTCACCATCGCGGTGAGCGGTTTTCTGGCCTTGGCGGTGATCGGCCCCTTGGCCCGCCACCTGGGCATCGCCGTCACCGACGCGCTGGTTTATGTGTTCAATCTGGCGCCGTGGCTGGGCGCGGCGTTGTTCGGCGCGCTGTACGCGCCGCTGGTGCTGACCGGCATGCACCACATGTTCATCGCGGTGGACTTGCAGCTGATTGCCAGCCAGGGCGGCACCTTCATCTGGCCGATGATCGCGCTGTCCAATATCGCCCAGGGCAGCGCCGCGCTGGCGATGTTCTGGCTGGCCAGGAGCGTCAACGACAAGAATATGGCGTCCACCTCGGCGATATCGGCCTTCTTCGGCATCACCGAGCCGGCGATGTTCGGCGTCAATCTGCGCTACAAGCTGCCGTTTTACGCGGCGCTGGCCGGCTCCGCCTGCGCGGCGGTGCTGATCAGCCTGGGCCACGTCAAGGCTTCCGCCATCGGCGTCGGCGGCCTGCCGGCCTTCATCTCCATCATTCCGCAGTACATTCCTCTGTTCCTGGCGGGCATGCTGGTGGCCTTGATCCTGCCTTTCGGCCTGACCTGGCTGCTGGCGCGCCGCCAGCTGGCCGCGGCTCCTCAGGAAGAGGCTGCGCAGAATGGCTAAGGACATGAAACAGGCGGTGGTGTACCAGATCTACCCCAAGAGCTTCAGCAGCCATCGCAAGCAAGCCACCGGCGATCTATTGGGCGTGGTGGACCGGCTGGACTACCTGGCCTGGTTGGGGGTGGACTATCTGTGGCTGACGCCGTTCTACCGCTCGCCGCAGCACGACAACGGCTACGACGTCAGCGACTACTACAGCATCGATCCAGCCTACGGCAGCATGGCGGATTTCGAGTTGCTGCTGGCCGAGGCCAAGCGGCGCGGCATCGGCGTGATGCTGGACATCGTGGTCAACCACACTTCCACCGAACACGCCTGGTTCCAGCAGGCCTTGCAGGGCAGGGGCAACCCGTACCGCGATTTCTACATCTGGCGCGACGCGCCCAACAACTGGCAGTCCAAATTCGGCGGCAACGCCTGGGAGAGGGATGAAGCCAGCGGCCAGTATTACCTGCATCTATTCGATAAGACCCAGGCTGACCTCAACTGGGAAAACCCGGCGCTCCGCCAGGCCGTGTTCGAGATGATGCGTTTCTGGCGCGACAAGGGCGTGGCCGGCTTCCGGCTGGACGTGATCAACCTGATCTCCAAGGACCCGGCGTTTTCCGAGGACGACAGCGACGGCCGCCACTTTTACACCGACGGCCCGCGCGTGCATGAATACCTGCAGCAGATGCACCGCGAGGTGTTCGCCGGCCATGACTTGCTGACCGTGGGCGAGATGTCGTCCACCTCGCTGGAGCATTGCATCGCCTACAGCCGGCCGGAGCGGGGCGAGCTGAGCATGACCTTCAACTTCCACCATCTGAAGGTGGATTACCCGGATGGGCAGAAATGGCGGCCGGGGAGGGTGGACTTCATCGCGCTCAAGCGCATCCTGTCCGACTGGCAAATTGGAATGCACGCCGGCGGCGGCTGGAACGCGCTGTTCTGGTGCAACCACGACCAGCCGCGCGCGCTGTCGCGCTTTGGCGATGATGGCCGCTACCGGACCGAGTCCGCCAAGATGCTGGCCACCGCGCTGCACGGTCTGCAGGGCACGCCCTATATCTACCAGGGCGAGGAAATCGGCATGGCCGATCCGGGCTTCGTCGACATCGGCCAACTGCGCGACGTGGAAAGCCTCAATGCCTATCGCCAGCTGTTGGCGGAGGATTTCAGCGATGCCGAGGCGATGGCGGTGATACGCCAGCGCTCGCGCGACAACGCCCGCACGCCGATGCAGTGGGATGACGGCCCGCATACCGGTTTCAGCGCAGCCGAGCCGTGGCTGGCCGTGGCGGCGGATGCGGCCGAAATCAATGTGGCAGCCGCCATCGGCGACAAACAGTCCACGCTGCACCACTACCGGCGCTTGATCCAGCTGCGCAAGCAGTATCGGGTGTTCGCGGATGGCGACTACCGCTGCTTGACGCCGGACCATCCCAGCCTGTGGGTCTACACCCGCCGCTGCGGCGACGAGATGCTGCTGGCAATCAACCACTTCGGCGGCGACGAGCTCCTTTGTCCGCGCCCGGCTGAGCTGGTGCCGGCTGGCTGGGTATTGGAGCTGCTGTTGTCCAACTATCCGCCGCAGATGGACGGCCAGCTAAGGCCCTGGCATTCGCTGCTGTACCGGGCGACGCCGCCAGCCGCGATCTAAGCGCGCCATCCCCCTAACACCTCCCCTCATGCCGGCTGGCAAGCCGGCAGGGCGGAGCTTTGCCCGAAGAAAACGGGCGCCATCATCCATTGGGACAAGGAGATGAGAATGAGGACGAAAACCATCAACTGGCTGTGCGTGCTGCTGCCGCTGCTGGGGACCTGCCTGCCGGCCTGGGCCGACGATGCGCCGGCCGCCGCACCAGCGCCGCAGATCAGCGCCGAGCAACTGAGCGGCGCGGTGAAGCAGGCGCTGGACGAGATGGGCTTCCAGTTTGACGGCTATCTGCGCAGCGGCTTCTACGGCAGCTCCGGCGACAATCAGCCCAAGGGCCAATACCAGCTGGGCGGCGATCTGCAGCATTTCCGCCTCGGCAACGAGGGCGATACTTATATAGAGTTCGGCATCGGCAAGAAGTGGACGCTGGGCAATGGCGTCAGCTGGGGCGCTTACGTGATGCCCACCATCTACAACGGCAAGACCAGCGCTTCCCAGGTCTACGGCTACATCAGCGGGCTGGAGTTCGCGCCCAATCTGACCTTGTGGGCCGGCCAGCGCTACCACCGCATCCAGGACATCCATATCGTGGACAACTGGCTGATGCAGGACGGCGACAACTACGGCGCCGGCGTGGACGGCATCGCCGTCGGCAAGGCCAAGCTGAATCTGTCGGTGTCTTCGTCCGGCAGCTACGCCAATGACAATGCCACGCCCAATAACGCGCGCCGCGCCAACTTCCAGCTGACCGGCATCGACACCAACCCCGGCGGCAAGCTGACCTTGACCGGCGCGGCCATCAGCGGCGACTTCGCCATCGGCAAGCCGGGCGCGGCGCTGGGCCTGCTGCATAATCAGAAGGACTTCCTGGCGCAGGGCGTCAACAACTCCTTGTTCCTGCAAACCTCCAGCGGCCACGCCTCGCTGTCCGGCCAGTTCTACAATCTGGACAATAGTGGGGCGGCGCAGGCCGGCGCGCGGCAGAGCCGCATCGCCGACGTGCTGGACTGGCAGCGCGGGCGCTTCGGCGGCCAGGCGCTGCTGGGCTGGCAGACGACAGCGCCGGACAATGCTGCCAAATACCGCGACGCCACCGTGGGCGGACGGCTGTCCTACGGCGTGGCGGCCAACGTCAAGCTGCTGACCGAAATCGGCCTGACCAGCCGCGATGCCGACAGCCAGCCGCTGCAGCGGCTGAACAAGGCGACGCTGGCGGTGGCCTTCGCGCCGAACACCGATTTCTGGACCCGGCCGGAGCTGCGGCTGTATGTCAGCCATTACAATTGGAACAATGCGGCGGCGCAGGCCAATCTGACCAGTTTTGCCGCCAATGGCCGCACCCAGGCCACGACTTTCGGCGCGCAGATCGAAGCTTGGTGGTAAGCGCGGCTTGAGCGGTTTTGCGCAGGCGGGTTTACGGTGCTGCGACATATGTCGCGGCACTTTGCGTTTGGGCGGCGGTCTGTGCTGGATAGGGATTCTCGATGAGGGAGGGCGGCGATGAGGCGGTATCGAATGGGCGGCTGGGCCGCCGCATGCATGTGCGCAAGCTTGGCCTGGGCCGATGGCGGCGCCGCATCTGCGCCGACGCAGGCCGACGGCGTGCGGCTGGAGTGTTTGCCGTCGGGCGATGCGGCCGGCGGCTGGCGCGACTGGGTGGCGACGCGCTTGGCCTTGCGCGGTTTGGAGGAAAATCCCCACGGCGCGTGGCGGCTGTGCTTCACGGAAAGCCAGGATCAGCAATGGGTCTCTCAGCCATATGGTTGGCGCGATGAAGACGGCTGGCGCGGTCCGCCGTATCGCCTGGAAACCTGGCCGATGCTGGAGCTGACCGTGCGCGATCAGGAGGGCGGCGTAGTGTGGCGCGGCCGCGAGCGGCTGGATGGCGATCGTTCCCGGGCGCGGCAGGAGGCGGCGGCGAGGCGTTTGCTGGACAGGATGTCGCTGCCGCAGTAATAAAAATTTAATGAATGCTGAATGCTGTTATTTGTGACATTGCTGTTTTCCCGCATTGTGGCGACGGTCTCCTGAGGTAGTATCGAAAGCCTTCGCTGACATGGCCCGCAAATTGACAAGACGGGACGGCGGCTGAGGGACAAATCAGATCACTTTACACAGCCTAATCCGAGTATGAGGCGCCCGCCTGGACAGCGGGCGTCTTGTCGTTTCGGCTTGCCTCTTTGTGGGCGGCCGCGACCGGGTGTGGGCGATATACGGGACAGTAAGAAATGAGTTTGATGCGCAAGAAGAGCGTCCAGGGCATGCTGGAAACCGCTCAGACTTCGCGCGGGCTTCGGAAGGAGCTCTCCGCGTTCGACCTTACCATGCTGGGCATCGGCGCCATCATCGGCACCGGCATTTTCGTGCTGACCGGCACCGGCGCCACCATCGCCGGCCCCGGCCTGGTGCTCTCCTTCGTCATCAGCGCCTTCGCCTGTGGCTTCGCGGCGATGTGCTATGCCGAGTTCGCCTCCATGTTGCCGGTTTCCGGCTCCACCTACACCTACGCTTACGCCACCTTGGGCGAACTGATCGCCTGGATCATAGGCTGGGACTTGCTGCTGGAGTACCTGTTGGCCTCGTCCGCCGTGTCGGTGGGCTGGTCGGGCTATTTCCAGAGCTTGCTGGCCGGTTTTGGCGTCAAGCTGCCTGAGGCGCTGACCGCCGCCGCCGGCTCGGTGCCGGGCAAGGCCACCTTGTTCAATCTGCCGGCCTTCACCATCGCCATCGTCATTACCGCGCTGCTGGCCTTCGGCATCAAGGAATCCAAGCGCGTCAACAATGTGGTGGTGCTGATCAAGGTGGCCGTGGTGCTGCTGTTCATCGCCATCGGCGTGTGGCACGTCAAGCCGGCCAACTGGCAACCGGCGCTGCCTTTCGGCTTCTCCGGCGTGTTCCATGGCGCGGCCATCGTATTCTTCAGCTTCATCGGTTTTGACGCGGTGACCTGCGCGGCCGAAGAGGTGAAGGACCCGGCCAAGGATATTCCGCGCGGCGTGATCTGGTCTCTGGGCATCTGTTCGCTGCTGTATGTGATCGTGGCCGCCATCATGACCGGCATCGTGCCCTACATGCAGTTCGCCGGCGTGGATCATCCGGTGTCGCTGGCGCTGCAGGTGGCCAAGCTGGACTGGTTCGCCGGTTTCGTCGATCTGGGCGCCATTCTGGGCATGATGACGGTGATCCTGGTGATGACCTACGGCCAGACCCGCATCCTGTTCGCCATGAGCCGCGACGGCCTGCTGCCGAAGATCTTCTCGGAAGTGAATCCCAAGTACGGCACCCCGTACAAGGCCACCTGGCTGATCGGCTGCGTCATCGCCTTGCTGGCCGGCTTCGTGCCGTTGCACACGCTGGCCGAGCTGGTGAACATCGGCACGCTGGCCGCCTTCACCCTGATCTCGCTGTCGGTGATCGTGCTGCGCAAGCGCGAGCCTAACCTGCCGCGCAAATTCGTCTGCCCGGCGGTGCCGACCATTCCGGCGCTGGCCATCCTGTGCTGCGGCTTCCTGATGACCCAGCTGTCCTTGCTGACCTGGACTTGCTTCGCCGCCTGGCTGTTGATCGGCCTGGTGGTGTACTTCGGCTACTCGCGCCGCAACTCCTTGCTGCACAAGCCGGCTTAAGCGATCCTCCGTTTTTGCCTCAAGACAAAGCCCGCCGGATTCGGCGGGCTTTTTCGTTCATGGGCAGGGGCTTTTGATCACTCTCCGAACTTCACCGGCAGGCGGTCTTCTTCCACCAGTTTGGACAAGGCCTGCACCACATGGGGATCGAACTGGCTGCCGGCCCGTCCGTTGATGTATTTCATCGTGTCTTCCATGCTCCACGGCTCCTTGTAAGGGCGCTTGTTGAGCAGGGCGTCGAAGACATCGACCACGGCGACGATGCGGGCTGAGAGGGGGATGTCCTGCCCCTTGATTTTGTGCGGATAGCCATTGCCATCGAAATGCTCATGATGGCCGCCGGCGATTTCCGACCCAAGGGACAGATAGCTGGTCCCTTCCACCATCTGCGCCGACTTGAGCAGGATTTGCGCGCCGATGGCGGCATGCTGCTCCATCACCTCGCGCTCTTCCGGGTCCAGCTTGCCGGGTTTGAGCAGGATGTGGTCCGGAATGGCGACTTTGCCGATATCGTGCAGAATGCTGGCCATGCCCACCATGTCCATGAACTCGCGGTGCATCAGCTCCGGGTAGTGGTTTTCGGCCATCATTTCCGCCGCGATGGCGTCGGTCAGCTTCTGCACCCGCAGCACATGGTCGCCGGTGTCGGTGTCGCGGAATTCCGCCAGGTCCGCCAGCGCCACCACGGTGGCCTCCTGGGCGCTGCGCAGCTGGTTGTATAGGTAGAGATTGTCGTAAGCGGCCGAGATGCGCTGGCAGAATACGTCCAGCAGATCGCGCTCCACGCTTTCCAGCGGCCATTGCGGCATGAAGTGCACGGCGAACTCGCGGCGATTGCGCGAGGCGATGTAAAGCACATCGTAGGGATGCTGGAAGATGCTGCGCTTTTCCTTGAAGGCGCGATGGATCACTTCCGCCAGCTTGGGTTCGGACGACAGGTCGCCGGCCTCGGCCAGGTATTCATAGGACCCGGACACCGCCAGGATTTCCAGCTCCGGCCGGCCGCTGTGGTTTTCATTGCGCACGCACAGAATGCCGTCGGTGCCGATGTCCAGCAGTGCGCTGATCTGGCGCAGCACGCCGGAAGCGAATTCGCGCAGCGAGTGCAGTTGGTACAGGTCGGAGGCGCTTTCCAGAATTTTGGCCAGGCCCTGGCGGTTTTTCTCCAGCGACACCATGTTTTCGTAGGCGCGCAAGGAGGCGATGGTGGTGGTGAACAGCTTCTGCGTGGTCAGTTCGGTTTTGGTTTTGTAATCGTTGATGTCGTAGTTGAGGATGACTTCCTGCTCCGGCGCCTGGCCGGGCTGGCCGGTGCGCAGCACGATGCGCACCACGCTGTTGTTCAGCTCCTCGCGGATGCGGTGCACCAGCCGCAGGCCGGCGTCTTCACTTTCCATCACCACGTCCAGCATGATCAGCGCGATGTCGGCGTGCTTTTGCAGCATCTGGAAGGCTTCGCCGCCGCTGTACGCGCTCAGCAGCTCCAGCGGCCGCTCTTTGTAGCTGATGCCGCGCAGGGCGATGCGGGTGGCGGTGTGCACGTCTTTCTCGTCGTCGACGATCAGCACCTTCCATGGCTTGCGCGTTTCGGATGGGCGCGGGGTTTCGTCGCCGTCGTTGTCGTCCAGCAGCCAGTTGTCCTCTTCGGGAGGCAAGCTCTCGGTGCTCATGCCACATTCTCCTTGTGTTGGACGGTGGGGGCGATGCAGGGCATTTCCAGGGTGAAGCGGGTGCCTTGTCCTTGCTCGCTGTGGACTTCGATATTGCCGCCCAGCCTTTGCCTTACGATGTTGTAGACGATATTGAGGCCCAGGCCGCTGCCGCCGCTGCCGCGGCGGGTGGTGAAGAAGGGCTCGAAGATGCGGCCTACGTTCTCCGGCGCGATGCCTTTGCCGTTGTCGGATATATTGAGCGAAACATGCTGGTTGTCGTTGCGGTGCGCTTCTATCACGATGGCGCCGGCGATTTCGCCGCCCTCATAGCCATGAATCAAGGCATTGACCACCAGATTGGTCAGCACTTGCGCCAGCGCGCCGGGGTAACTGTCCAACAGGATATCCTCTTCGCATTGAATGTCTATGCTCACCTTGGTGTGCTTGAAGCGCGGCTTCAGGCTGGTGATCACTTCGTTCAGGTAGTCATGCAGATGAAAGCTGCGGCGCGCCTCGCTGGTCTGGTCCACCGCCACCTGCTTGAAGCTGTGGATCAGGTTGGCGGCGCGTTCGGAATTGGCCAAGATCAGCTCGCAGCATTCCTGGGCGGTTTCCAGATAGCTCTGGAAATCGCTCTTCTTGATGTTGCCGCTGTCCAGCTTGCCGGTGATGTGCGAGGTGGCGGTGCCCAGATGCGAGGCCGCCGTCAGCGTGATGCCCACCGGCGTGTTGATTTCGTGGGCGACGCCGGCCACCAGGCTGCCCAGCGAGGCCATCTTTTCCGCCTCCACCAGCGTTTCCTGCGTGGCCATCAATTGGCTGTAGGCGTGCTGTGCCTTTTCCTTTTCTTCGCGCGCGATGGCCTCGGCGGCGGTCCGCTTCACCAGGTCGGCGGCGGTGCGGGCCACGATTCGGTTGAAACCGTTGACGATGGCGCCGATCTCGTCGTCGGCCAGGTGGGTGATCTGCGCCCCGGTGGCGTCCGGCGCGCGGATGGCGGTGTTCAGCGCCTGCTGCAGCTTGGCCAGCGGCTGGAAGATGAAGCGGCGCAGGTTGAACGACATGATGAAGAAGATCAAGCCGTCCAAGAGCACGATCTGGGCCACGATGGTGATCAGGTGCTGGTCTTCGCGGGCGCGCAAGGCGTCGTGCGAGAGATAGACCGTGGCGGTGCCCAGGTGTTCTTTGCCCTGATAAATGATGGGGATGTTCAGTATGTCGTCGGTCTTGGGGCGTTCGTTGGGCAGCATGTCCCGCAGATTGCCGTTGCCGTCGCGCGTGCGGCCCAGGTTCAGGCCGCTTTCTCCCTTGACGTTGATGGCGATCACCGACGGCCAGCTCAATTCGCTGTCCAGCGCCAGGCGGACGTTCTCATCGTCCAGCTGCCAAATGCCGTGCGGCAGGGACAGCGAAAGCCTGGATTGAACTGCCGAGCGCTGAGTCTGGAAATCGTTCTGGTCTATGCTGTAGTCATGCAAATAGAAGTACAGCCCCGTCGATCCCAGAATGGTAGTGATCCATGCCATCAGCCATAGCATTAACCTTGTCTTGATGCTTTTCATGGTGCCTGTTGATTCGTACCCTCACAGTGAATCCTAGGCGGCGCGAGCGTGAATTGCTATCTGGGATCGTTCCTGCTTTCTTACGATCAGTTAAGATCGCGCGCTGAGGGCGGCTCGAGCCTGGTATCGGCCTGGGCTTTGAGCGGGAGCTTTTGCAGCAGCAGCCCTCCCAGAATCAAGGCCAGCCCGCCCAAGGTGGAGCTCAAGATGGGTTCGCCGACGATCAGGTGGATCAGCAGCAATGAAACCATCGGCGATAGGAAAATCAGATTGGCGATGCTGGCGGTGCTGCGGGTGAGCTTCATCGCCGACAGCCATAAAACGAAGGTGAATCCCATCTCCAGCGCGCCGACATAGGCTGCGCCGGCCAGGCCTTGCCAGGCGGGCAGGGCGAGCTGGCCGTGCCAGGCGCACCAGGCCAGGCTCAGCGGCAGGCTGCAGGCGAAATTGAGCGCCAGGCCGAGCACCGGCTCGCGCGCGTCGCGGGTGTTGAAGATCCAGTAGCCGGCCCACAGCAGGGTGGAGCCCAGGGCCAGCAGCACGCCGAGCTGATTGGAAAAATGCAGTTCCAGCAACTGGCCGCGGGTGCCTATCACCAATACGCCCAAATAGCAGACCAGGGCGGCGGCGGCATCGCGCGGCCGCAGTTTCTGCCCCAGCAGCGGCACCGCCAGCAGCGTCATGGTCAGCGCCCAGGTGTAGTTGATCGCCTGGGCTTCTTGCGCCGGCAGCAGAGAATAAGCCTGGAACAGCACCAGGTAATAAGCGAAGGGATTGAGCGCGCCGAACAGCAGCGAGCTTTTCCAGTGAAGGCGGAATGCGGCGATCCATTCCGGCAGTCTTTTCTGCCAAGCCAGAATGGACAACAGGGAGAGCAGCGAGGCGATGCTGGCGTACAGCACCAGCTGCATGGGGGAGAGGTACTGCAGGCTGAGCTTGAAGGCGCTGGCGACGGTGGACCAGGCCAGCACGGCGCCCAGCCCGAAGGCATAGGCTTTTTTCTGATGGTGTTGCGGCGACAACTCGGCTCTCCGGGTGATGGGCTTGCCCGGAACATGTTAACCATAAGCGCCGCTGGCGGCAAAGCGGGCGTCAGCCGCCGCTCAGCCGCCGGTTCAGCGCCTGGCTGGCGCGGCGGGCGGTTTCCGATGCGGTCAGTCCTATGGGGCCGCCGCTTTCGCGCCGGTAATCATCGCCGGCCTGGCTATGCACATGCACGGCGAGGGCGGCGCTCTCGAAGGCTGGCATGCCTTGGGCCAGCAGGGCGGCGATCAGGCCGGTCAGCACATCGCCCTGGCCGGCGGCGGCCAGCGCGGGTCCGCCGCTGGCGTTGACCAGATAAAAGCCGTCCGGCCGGACGATCAGGCTGCCCGCGCCCTTCAGCACCACCACGCAGTTGAAGCGCACGGCCAGCTTGCGGGCGTAGAGCGGGCGGTTGCTTTGGATTTCCGCGGTATCGATATTCAGCAGGCGGGCCGCTTCGGCGGGATGGGGTGTCAATACGGCAGGATGGCCTCTGGCCGCCAGCATGTCCGCCAGCGTATGGTCGGCGGCGATGAGATTGAGCGCGTCGGCGTCCAGCACCAGCGGGCCCGGCAGCGTAAGCGTGTGTCGCAGCAGGCCTTCGGCCAGCTCCTGTTGTCCCAGGCCGGGCCCGATGGCGAATACGTCGGCGCCGGGTAGGTCTGCGGACTCGTCCACCGGGCGTATCATCAATTCCGGCGCGACTGGGTCGACCGGCAGGCGATCGTCCAGCGAGCACAAAAACACTTTGCCGGCGCCGTTGAGCAGGGCGCTGCGCCCCGCCAGCAGGATGGCGCCCAGCATGCCGGGCGCGCCGCCTATGATGCTGACCGTGCCGTAGCTGCCTTTGTGGCTGTCTCTGGGGCGGGCGAGCGCGGCGGCGGAGGGCTCGTTCAATGCGCCTTCCGCCTGGGGGTAGAGCGTCGGCGGGCAGTCGAGATCGGCCAATTCCACGCGTCCGGCCAGGTCGGCGCCAGGGCCGCAGAACAAGCCGGGTTTATGGCATAGAAAAGTCAGGGTGTGTTCGGCGCGGATGGCTGCGCCCTGCGGGTGGCCGGTGTAGGGGTCCAGGCCGCTGGGGCAGTCCAGCGCCAGCGCTGGGCAGCCCAACTGATTGAGCATGGCGATGCGTTGCCGCCAAGCTTCGTCCAGCGGGCGCGACAGGCCGACGCCGAACAGGCCGTCGATCAGCAAGGCGGGCGGCTCGTAGTCCGGCTGCAAGCTCGCCAGCATGGGCAGGCCGGAGAGTTCAGCCTGTTCCCGCGCCTCCTGGCACGCGGCGCTGGCAGGCGGGGCGGGCTGGTAAACATCAATCAGATAATCGCGCTGCTGCAATTCCAGCGCGGCGTACAGGGCGTCGCCGCCGTTATTGCCGGGGCCGGCGCAGATCAGCAGCCGGCTGCCGGGCGGGGTGTGCCGGCACACCCAGTCGGCGGTCGCCAGCGCGGCGCGGCGCATCAGCCCCAGGCCCGCCGCCTCGGCGTCGGCTTCCAGCCGCCGCAGCGCTTCCAGGCTGAGTATCGGCTTGCCTTGCATGTTTATTCTCCCCAGCGTGGGGTCAGGGCATGCTCGACGCCGATCTGGTCGAGCACGCGCGACACCACGAAGTCCACCATATCGTCCACGGTTTTGGGATGAGTATAGAAGCCCGGCGCCGGGGGCAGGATCACGACGCCCATTCGCGCCAGATCCAGCATGTTTTCCAAGTGGATGGCCGACAAGGGCGTCTCGCGCGGCACCAGCACCACTTTGCGGCCTTCCTTGATGCAGACGTCGGCGGCGCGTTCGATCAGATTGTCGCTCATGCCGTGGCGGATGGCGGCCAGGGTGCCCATGGAGCAGGGGCAGACCACCATGGCGTCGGGCGGGTTGGAGCCGGAAGCGGCGGGCGCGAACCATTCTTCGCGGCCATAGACCTCGAGCAGCGCGGGATCGACAGGGTGGCGGGACAGCAGCCAGGCTTTCATCTCGGCCGGACGCGAGGGCAGGGTCAGGTCCATCTCCTGCTTGGCCACAATCTGGGCGGCTTGCGAATACAGCACCCAGGTCCGCACGCCGGCGGCGAGCAGGGTGTCGATCAGGCGCAGGCCATAGGGCAAGCCGGACGCGCCGGTCAGCGCGACGGTGACGGTTTGAGGGCGGGGTGGCATTCTTGTCTCCTGCGTGCGCCGCCCGCCGGCTTGGGCGGGGGCGCGGATCGATCAGTGATCGCGATACAGCTGGCGGTGGCGCACCAGCACCTGCTTGCCGGCGAAGGCGCGGGCCAGGTTTTCGGCGATGAACACCGAGCGGTGCTGGCCGCCGGTGCAGCCGATGGCCACCGTCAGATAGCTGCGGTTTTCCTTGTTGTAGCAGGGCAGCCACTTGGCGATCATGGCCTGGATGTCGGCTATCATCTCCGCCACTTCCGAGTGCTTGGCGAAGAAGTCGATGATGGGCTGATCGCGGCCGGTGAACGGGCGCAAGGCTTGGTCGTAGTGCGGGTTGGGCAGGCAGCGGACGTCGAAGACGAAGTCTGCGTCTTGCGGCACGCCATGTTTGAAGCCGAAGGATTGGAAGATCAGCGTCAGCTTGCCGGAGTCGGCGTCGACCAGTTCGCGCACCCAGCTGCGCAGGGCGTTGGCCGACAGCTCGCTGGTGTCGATGCGGGTGCCGAGTTCCGGCACATCGCTGAGCATTTCCTGTTCGACCTGGATCGCTTCCTCCACCGTGATGCCGGCGCCGGACAGGGGATGGCGGCGCCGGGTTTCGGAAAAGCGCTTGACCAGCGTTTCCGGGCGAGCCTCCAGAAACAGCAGGCGCACGTCTATGTTTTGCGCGCGCAGTTGCGCCACAACGTCGGGCAGGGCGCCCAGCGAGGGGCCTGAGCGGGTGTCCACGCTGATGGCGATGTCCTGGTAGCCGAAGTCGGCGTACAGCTCCAGCGCCTCGGGCAGCATGGTGGCGGGGAGATTGTCCACGCAGTAGAAGCCGGAATCCTCCAGCGCGCGCAGCGCCACCGATTTGCCGGAGCCGGACAGGCCGCTAATCAATATCAGGCGCATTTTCCTGGTCTCTCAAGAAGTTGGTGTGGCGTTCGATGAACTCCCGGGTGCTGTCTATGCCGCGCAGCTGCAGGATGTAATTGCGCACCGCGGCTTCCACCAGCACCGCCAGGTTGCGGCCGGCGGCCACGGGCAGCACCACCTTGCGCACGGTGACGCCGATGATGTCCTGGGTTTCCGACTGGATGTTGAGCCGGTCCAGCGCCTGCATCGCCTGATCGTTGGCTTTGACCAGGTGGATGATCAGCTTCAGCACCTTCTTGGGACGCACCGCGGTTTCGCCGAAGATAGTGCGGATATTGAGGATGCCGAGGCCACGAACTTCCAGGAAGTCGCGCAGCAGCGGCGGGCAGCGGCCTTCCAGCGTGTCCGGGCCGATGCGGTACAGCTCCACCGCGTCGTCCGCCACCATGCCGTGGCCGCGCGAGATCAGCTCCAGCGCCAGTTCGCTCTTGCCCATCGCCGAATCGCCCATGATCAGCACGCCGATCTCGAACACGTCGAGGAATACGCCGTGCAGCACGGTGGACACCGCCAGGGCGCGCGCCAGGTAAATGCGCAGCACGTCCATCAGATAGGGGCTTTCCAGCGTGCTGCACATCAAGGGCACATTGTGGCTGTGGCAGTAGTCGCGCAGCAGCCGCGGCACGGGCTGGCCGTTGGTCACCATCACCACCGACATGCTCTTGTGGAACAGCTGGTCCAGCGCCGTCTTGGCGGCGGACTGCTCCAGCTTGTTCAAATAGTCCACCTCGGCCAGGCCCAGCACCTGCACCCGGTTGGGGTGGATGAAGTTGAGGTGGCCCACCAGGGCGAGGGTGGGGCGCTGCTCATCGTTGCCGATGACATTGTCGGCGCCGCCTGTGCCGGCCACCCAGGTCAGGTTGAGCTTTTGCTGGTTTTCCTGATACAGCCTGCGTACGGTGATGCTAGGCATTGGGCGTCCACTCGCTGAGCAGCTGATAGAGTTCGTCGCGCATGGTGATGGTCAGCATCTTTTCGCGCATCTGGCGGCTGGAGAACATCTGCGCCAGTTCCGACAGCACTTGCAGATGCAGGTCGGTGGCGTGCTCGGGCACCAGCAGCACGAACAGGCATTGCACGGGCTTGCCGTCCGGCGCGTCGAAGGGGATGGGGGCCTTCAGGCGGATGAATACGCCGGTGGCCTCCTTCAGGCCGCGGGCCCGGCCATGGGGAATGGCCACGCCTTGGCCCAGCCCGGTGGAGCCGAGTTTTTCACGGCTGAACAGGCTGTCGAAGATTTCGCTGCGGGCGATGCCGCGGGTGTTTTCCACCAACAGGCCCACCTGCTCGAACACCCGCTTCTTGCTGGCGACGTCCAGATCCAGCAGCACGTGGTCCGGGGTCAGGATCTTGCCGATGAGGTTCATATCTTTAGTTATGCATGCGGCTTGGGGAGAAAGCTGGAATTCTACGTTGCCTTGATAGTACTGAAAACCGGCAGGCGCAAAGAAAAACGGGAACCGCCTGGTTCCCGTTGCCATTTGAGCCGCCTTACAGCGAGGCTTGCGCCTGGGAGGACTCGCCCGAGCCCACCGCGCGGTGCTCGGTCTGCTTCTCCTTGTGCTTCAGCACTTGGCGATCCAGTTTGTCCATCAACAGGTCGATGGCGGCGTACAGATCGGCTTCGGTGGCCTCGATGTGGATGTCCTTGCCGGACAGGTGTACGTTAACCTCGGCCTTCTGAACCAGCTTGTCCACCGACAGGGTGACGGAGATATCGATCACATTGTCGACGTGTCGGGTAATGCGCTCCAGTTTGCTTTCGATGTATTCGCGCAGCGACGGGGTGACTTCCAGATGCAGACCAGTAACTTTGAGGTTCATACCCTAGCTCCTTCTGGTGTTATCCGCCCGGATGGGTCGCCGGGCGGCTTGGTATTCTGCTGTGGCGCTTTACAGTGTCTTGCGCAGATTCACGGGAGGAATCTGCATGGCTTCACGATACTTGGCTACGGTGCGTCTGGCAACCTGTATTCCCAGCTTGTCCAGCGCATCGGCGATGGCGCTGTCCGACAGCGGCTTGGCCGGATTTTCCGACTCCACCATGCCGCGGATGTGGGCCTTGATCGCCGTGGCGGAGCACTCTCCGCCGCTTTCAGTTTCCAGCGAACTGCCGAAGAAATACTTGAGCTCGAACAAACCTCGCGCGCATAGCAGATACTTCTGGCTGGTCGAGCGCGAGACGGTGGATTCGTGCAGGCCGATTTCTTCGGCGATGTCGCGCAGGATCAGCGGGCGCATCGCCACTTCGCCATGTTCAAAGAACAATTGTTGACGTTCAACAATAGCTTCCGCCACTTTCAGGATGGTGTCAAACCGCTGTTGAATGTTTTTCACCAGCCAGCGCGCCTCCTGAAGCCGCCCCGACATTTCGCCGTTCTGGCCGCGGTTGTCGGCCAGCATGCGCTCATACAGCCCGTTGACGCGCAGCTTGGGCATGGCGGCGCGGTTGAGTTCGGCCACCCAGCGGCCGCGGCGTTTGCGCACGCTGATGTCGGGAATCACGTAATGGACCTCGCCCTCGACGAAGCCGGCGGCCGGGCGGGGATTGAGGCTGGCGATCTGCGTTTGCGCTTCGCGCAGCTGATCGTCGCCGCAGCCCAGCGTTTTTTTCAAGCGGGCGTAGTCGCGGTTGCCCAGCAGCGCGAGATGCTCGCGGACGATAGTCAGCGCCAGGGCGTGTCCCGGTTCTTGGCCGGGACGGCGCAGCAGCTGCAGCTCCAGCGCCTCGGCCAGCGAGCGCGCGCCCACGCCGGCGGGGTCGAACTGCTGCAGCAGGCGCAGTCCCACCGCCAGCTCGTCGCTGTCCAGCTCCAGCTCCAGCGGGATATTGCTGGCCAGCTCTTCCAGCTGCACCGGCAGATAGCCGTCATCGTCCAACTCTTCGATCAGCAGGCGCATGATGGCCCGATCGCGATCCGAGAGCGCCACCTCGCCCAACTGCGCCAGCAGATGCTCGCGCAGGGTGACCTGGCACGGCACGTTCAGCATGGGGTCGAAGTCGTCGTCGCCGGCGGCGCGGCTGCCGCCGCCCCATTCCAGCAATTCGCCGCCATCGCCGTCTCGCGCATCGTCCGCCGCGCTTTCCGCCGGCGCGTCTTCCCGGTCGGAGGGGCTATCGGCTTCGCGCGGCTCGTCGCTGTGCTCCAGCAAGGGGTTGTCGAGCAGAAAACGCTCGACTTCCGCTTGCAGATCCAGCGTGGAGAGCTGCAGCAATTTGATCGATTGTTGCAGTTGGGGCGTCAGCGTCAGCTGCTGGGAAACTTTGAGCTGGAGGGCCTGTTTCATTGCTTACAGATGGAAGTGTTCGCCGAGGTAGACCTCGCGCACTCTCTCGTTATTGACCAGTTCTTCGGGTTCGCCGGAAGCCAGCACCGAGCCGTCGCTGATGATGTAGGCGCGGTCGCAGATGCGCAGCGTTTCGCGGACGTTGTGGTCGGTGATCAGCACGCCGATGCCGCGGCCCTTGAGGAAGGAGATGATCTTCTGGATGTCGATCACCGCGATCGGGTCCACGCCGGCGAACGGCTCGTCCAGCAGGATGAAGCGCGGACGGGTGGCCAGCACGCGGGCGATCTCCACGCGGCGGCGCTCGCCGCCGGACAGCGACAAGGCATTGCTGTCGCGCAAGTGGGCGATGTTGAGGTCGTCCAGCAGCAGGTCCAGCTCTTTTTCCAGCTGTTTGCCCTTGCGGCCAGAAATCTCCAGGATGGCGGCGATGTTCTCTTCCACCGTCATGCGGCGGAAGATGGAAGCTTCTTGCGGCAAATAGCCCAGGCCCATCTGCGCGCGCTGGTGGATGGCGTAGTGGGTGATGCTTTCGCCGTCGAGCTGGATTTCGCCGTCGTCGGCGCCGATCAGGCCGACGATCATGTAGAAGCTGGTGGTTTTGCCGGCGCCGTTGGGGCCGAGCAGGCCGACGACTTCGCCGCTGGAGATCTGCAGCGAGACGTCTTTGACCACGGTGCGCTTCTTGAAGCGCTTTTTCAGGTGGGCGACGGAGAGGGTGCTGGGCTTCATGGTCATGGCTTGGCGCTCCCTGCCGCCGGCTTGCTGGCAGCGGCGGGCTGGGAGGCGGTTTTCTTCGGCTGGATGATCACGGTGGTGCGGCCTTGCGCGCCGGCCGCCGCGCCGCCGCCGACCACTTCATAGGTTTGATCCAGCGTGTTGTAGCGGATGATCGTGCCGATGGAGAGGTCGCCATTGCGCTTGACGCGGGCATTGCCGGTCAGCACCGCCAGGTTCTTGGCGCTGTCGTAATCCAGCTGGCTGGTTTGGCCTTCCACCCAGCCTTGGTTGTTATCCATCTTTTGACGGAAAGTCACGATGCGGCCGGTGGCGTGCAGCGTCTGATTGCCGGCCTTGTCTTGGGTGACGACTAATCTGTCGGAGTTCAGGCGCAAGGTGCCTTGCACCACCACCACATTGCCGGAGCAGGTGGACACGCCCTTGATCTGATCCATTACGCAGCCGTTGTCGCTGGTGATTTCCACTGGTTTGTCGCGGTCGGCCAGCTCGGCGTGCGCCAAAGCGGAAGCGGCCAGCAGCAGGCTGGCCAGCAGAGTGCGGGTGTTATTTGGCATAGATGATCTTGGTCTTGGAGAGCAGATTGAGCAGGCCCAATTGCTGTTGATAAACGAACCCGATGGAGTGGGCCTCCGATTTTCCTTGGTAGGCCACCGACGGCGCTTGGGAGCTGGCGACATTCTTGGCGGTGTCCACCAGCATGGCGCTGCTCTGCAAGCGGGTTTCCGGCTGTTTGCTGTCGGCGGGCTTGATCAGCGTGACCTTCTTGTCGAAGTACGCTTGCCGGGTTTTGTTGTTGTAGCGGCCGCTGTCGCCGATGACATGGTATTGCATCACGCCTTGCTGATACTGGAACAGCTCGGGGTGTTCGAAGAAAGCGTCCGGCTTGCTGGGGTATTGCCACATTCGGTCCGCGATCATCCGGTCCTGCAGCTTGCCTTGCGGATCGTAGCGGGTGGCGGTGATATGTTCGGCCACGTATTCCGGTTTGTCGGGGTCGAGATCGCGCTTGTGGGTGTCCCAGCGCGAAATCTGGTCCAGCCATAGCGTCAGCATGGCGGTGAGGCCGATCAGCAGCACCGGAAACAGGCGATGTGAGCGCAGCAGTCGGTTCATTCCAGATATCCGTTCACGATGGCGTCGAAGGTGCCTTGCGCCTGCATGATCATTTCGGTCAGCTCGCGCACCGCGCCATGGCCGCCGGGATTGCCGGTGACGTAATGGCAATGCTGACGAACCTGCGGCGGCGCTTCCGGCACGGCGACGGCCAGGCCGACGCGGGTCAGGATGGGCAGGTCGATCAGATCGTCGCCGATGAAGGCGCATTGCTCGGCGGTCAGGCCGGTCTTTTTCAATACGTCGGCCAGCGCCACCTTCTTGTCGTGGACGCCGCCATAGTAGTGGTCGATCTTCAGCGCCTTGGCGCGATGTTCGACGCAACGGTCGGCGCGGCCGGAGATGATGGCCAGTTGCACGCCGGTGGATTGCAGCAGGCGCAGGCCGAGGCCGTCTTGCACATAGAACGATTTGCTCTCTTCGCCCTGGGCGTTGTAGTAGATGCGGCCGTCGGTCATGACGCCGTCCACATCCATGATCAGCAGCTTCACCTTGCGGGCCTGCTCGGAAATCATTCGCATGCTTGTTCCTAATAGCCCTCCGCCTTCAGACGGAGGGTGAAATCAAAAGACGCCTTCGCGCAACAGATCGTGCATGTGGATCACGCCGGCGAGTTTGCCTGCGTCGTCCACGGCTACCAGGCTGGTGATCTGCTTTTCCTTCATCACGAAGCCCGCTTCCGCGGCCAGCTTGTCTTGATGGATGGTGCGCGGAGTCGGGCTCATCACCTCATCGATTTTCAAACTGTAGACATCGGCGGCATTGGCCAGCGTGCGGCGCAAATCGCCGTCGGTATAGATGCCCAGCAGCGCATTGTCCGCATCGCAAACCGTCACCATGCCCAGCCGCTTCTGCGACATTTCCAGCAGCGCGTCCTTCAGCAGCGTGCCGGGCGCGACGCGCGGCAGGGCGTCGCCGCTGTGCATCAGATCGCGCACATGCACCAGCAGGCGGCGACCCAGGCTGCCGCCGGGATGGGACAGCGCGAAATCGCTCTTGCCGAAGCCGCGCACTTCCATCAGCGTGACCGCCAGCGCGTCGCCCAGCGCGATCTGCGCCGTAGTGCTGGTGGTGGGCGCCAGATTCAGCGGGCAGGCCTCGCGCTCCACGTGGGTGTGCAGCAGAATGTCCGCCGCTTGCGCCAGCGAGGAGTCTTCCCGGCCGGAAATGGCGATCAGCTTGCTGCCTTTCAGCTTGAGCGCCGGCAGCAGAGAGACCACCTCGCCGGACTCGCCCGAATTGGACAGCGCGATCACGATGTCGCCGCCGGTGATCATGCCCAGGTCGCCATGCGCGGCCTCGGCCGGATGGACGAAAAAGGCCGGCGTGCCGGTGCTGGCCAGCGTGGCGGCGATCTTGCGGCCGACATGGCCGGATTTGCCCATGCCGGTGACGATCACCCGGCCCCGGCAGGACAGGATGGCGTCCACGGCTTCGAGAAAATCGCCATTCAATTTCTCCGCCAGCGTGGAGAGGGCTGAGGCTTCCGTGCACAGAACTTCGCGCGCCAATTCCAGGCGGCGGGAGGCGTGAATTTTTTCCATAAGGCAAAAGTATATCAAAGGTTATAATCGATTGACGCGGGTGCTGGTGCAACTTTTGCTTGGCGGTCGCAGTTTTCCCTGTCCAAACCTGTCGCGGGAGATCCGATCGCCGATGCATTCCATGGCCCCCATTGTTCTCGTTCTGCTGGCCGCCGTCCTGGTGGTGACCTTGTGCCGCAGCCTGAAAGTGCCGGCCATGCTGGGCTACCTGGTGGTGGGCTTCCTGGCCGGGCCGGGGGTGATGAGCCTGATTCCGCAAGGCGAGGAAACCGCGTTTCTGGGCGAGATCGGCATCGTCTTCATGATGTTCACCATAGGCCTGGAGTTTTCCTTGCCCAGGCTGAAAGCGATGCGGCAGCTGGTGTTCGGCATGGGATTCGCCCAGGTGGCGGCCACCATGCTGCTGGTGGCGCTCGCCATCGGCTTTGTCAGCGGCAGCGCCTTG
The DNA here is from genome assembly GCF_024207115.1 of Chromobacterium sp. IIBBL 290-4. Taxonomy (NCBI): domain Bacteria; kingdom Pseudomonadati; phylum Pseudomonadota; class Betaproteobacteria; order Neisseriales; family Chromobacteriaceae; genus Chromobacterium; species Chromobacterium sp. IIBBL 290-4. The sequence continues at coordinate 49,767 of NZ_CP100128.1, read as the reverse complement.
ACCGGCTTTGCCATCGGCGGGGCGCTGGCGATGTCGTCCACCGCCATCGTCAGCAAACTGCTGACTGAAAGACTGGAGCTGACGCAGCCGCATGGCCAGCTGGCCATAGGCGTGCTGCTGTTCCAGGATATCGCCGTCGTCCCCTTGCTGATCCTGTTGCCGGCTTTCGCCGGCGGCAGCGAAACCTTATGGCTGGACTTGGCCAAGGCCGGCGGCAAAGTGATGGTGGTGCTGGCCTTGCTGTTGTTTTTCGGCCAGCGGCTGGTGCGGCCCTGGTTTCACCTGGTGGCGCGGCAGCGCTCCGGCGAGCTGTTCATGATCAATGTGCTGCTGGTCACGCTGGGCGTGGCCTGGCTCACCGAGTTGTCGGGCCTGAGCCTGGCCCTGGGCGCTTTCGTGGCCGGCATGCTGATCTCGGAAACCGAATACCGCTACCAGGTGGAAGAGGACATCAAGCCTTTCCGCGACATTCTGCTGGGCTTCTTCTTTATAACGGTCGGCATGCGGCTGGAGCTGTCGGTCTTGTTCAGCCGCTTCGGCGAAGTGTTGCTGATGCTGTTGCTGTTGCTGCCCTTGAAGCTGGGCGTGGTGCTGGGCTTGGGGCGCATGCTCGGCCATCGCGCCAATGATTCGATGCGCGCCGCGCTGGCGCTGGCGCAAGGCGGCGAATTCGGCTTCGTGCTGCTGGCATTGTCGATGAATCTCAAGCTGGTGGCCGCGCCGATGGCGCAGGCCGCCATCGCCGCCATCCTGATCTCCATGCTGATCGCGCCTTTCCTGATCATGCACGGCGAACGCATCACCCGCCGCCTGATCAAGCAGGACTGGATGCTGCAATCGCTGGACCTGCACCAGATGCTGGTGGCAAGCATGAGCAAGAGCGAGCACGTGCTGATTTGCGGCTATGGCCGCAGCGGCCAGGCGCTGGCGCGGCTGCTGGAGGCGGAAAACATCAATCTGTTCGCTCTGGACATGGACCCGGAGCGGGTGCGCGAGGCCGGCGAGGCGGGCGATCAGGTGGTGTTCGGCGATGCCGGCAAGAAAGAGGTGCTGATCGCCGCCGGCCTGATGCGGGCCAAGGTGGTGGTGGTGACTTTCGCCGACACCCACGCCGCCCTGCGCATTCTGCACGCGGTGCGCGAGGTGCGGCCTGAGCTGCCGGTCATTGTGCGCACAGTGGACGACAGCGAGATGGATGTGCTGCGCGGCGCGGGCGCGGACGAGGTGGTGGCCGAGGTGATGGAGGGCAGCCTGATGCTGGCTTCGCAGGCCTTGATGGAGGCCGGCGTGCCGCCCAGCCGCGTGTTGCGCCGCATCCGGGCGGTGCGGGAGGAGCGCTACGACCTGTTCCGCGGCTTTTTCCGCGGCAGCAGCGATGAGGTGGAGAGTCTGGACGAGGCGCTGGTGCCGCGCCTGCTCAGCGTGCAGGTTTGCGGCGGGGCGGCGGCGATCGGCCATCCCTTGGGCGCGTTGAAGCTGGCCGAATTGGGTGTGGAAATCAAGGCGATCCGCCGCCAGCGCGCCAGGCGGACAGACTTTGACGACGCTTTCGAGATATCGCCCGACGATGTGCTGGTGCTGCTGGGCACGCCGGAGCAACTGGCCTTGGCGGAGTCGAGGATTCTGCAAGGCGACTGATGTTGTCCCTCAACGACCCAGGCATCGCAGGATGCAAACGACAAAGCCCCGAGATTCGGGGCTTTGTCATTGAGGCGGGAACGATCAAGGCAGAATGGTGGTGATCTGCTTTTTCAGCTGTTGCTTGAGCGCCTGCTGTTTCTCGCCCTCGGTTTTCTTGCCTTTCACCATCGCATTGAAATCCAGCGCGTAAACCGGCGCGTTGATCGGCCCCGTGATCTTCAGCGGCACATTGACGCCTTTGAAGCGGGCGAACTCTTGCGGGTTGGCCTGCACGTCCATGGTGTAGTCGACGATGCTTTGCTTCAGGTCGATCTTGCCGCCGCCGTTCACATTCACCAGCTGCGAGGCCAGCTTCAGGTCCTGGCTGCGGGCGATGCCCTTGTCCAGCTTGAGGCTGGTGGACAGCGTGGAGAAGGTGGTTTTCTGATCGTTCTGCGCCGCGCTGTTCCATTCCTTCAACTCGGCAGGCAGGTTCTTCAGCGCCGCCACCAAGTCAATCCCGGACAGCGCGCCGTTGTTGAGGCTGAACGCCGCCTCGCCGCTCAGCGTGTTGCGCAGCTCGGCGAAGGATTTGCCGTCGGCGCTGATGGCGATCTTGCCGTTGCCCTTGCCGTCCAGGCGATTGAAGTTGAACAGGTCTATCAGCAGCGGGCGGATCTTCATGCCCTGCAGGGTCTGCTTGACCTCCAGGCGCGGCACGTCGCGGCGGCTCAGCGTGGCGTCGCCTTGCAAGCGGCCGTCGTAGATGTCCGCCGACATCTGGTCCAGCTCCAGCTCGCGCGGATTGATGCGGACGTTGCTGCTGATGTGGTTGATGCGGAAGCGGCCCATTTCCAGTTCGCCGATGGCGACCTTGCCGTTCAGGTCGAAGAAGTCCAGCCAGTCGAGCGGAATCTCGTTGGTGTTCTGGAAGATGGCGACCGGATCGCCCTGGGTTTCCGGCAGATAGCGGTTCAGGTCCAGCTTGCCTATGGTCAGCATCGCTTCATGGCGCGGCTTGATCAAGCCGTACTGGGTCAGGCTGGCGGCGACGTCCGAGCCGTCGAGCTTGCCGGAAACGCGCAGGTTCAGGCGCGGCTCGTCGATATCGCCGTCCAGCGAGCCCGCCATGCTGGCGATCAGCCGTCCGCGGGGCAGCGCGGGAGTGGTGATGGTGCTGGTCAGGTTGATAGGCTGCATTTGCAGCTGGTTCATGCCGGCCAGCGAGAAGGGCGCGTTGAGTTTGACGTTGACCTTGGTGCTGCCGGCCTGCCAGTTGAACTCGCCGTCCAGCTTGTCCGCGTACAGGCCGCCTTCGCTCAGCTTGAGATTGTCCAGCGCGGCTTGCAATTGATATTGGCTGCGGGCGTAGCTGAGCTTGGCACTGAGCGTCCCGCCGGGCATGGAGAGCTCGCGCAGGCTGGCGTTGACTTGCGGCAGCGTCAGCTTCACTTCGCTGCTTGGGCGCTCGCTGGTGAAGGTGAAGGCGACATTGCTGCCGGTTGCCTGCAGCGAGGCGAAGTTGAGTTTGTACTGGCCGCTGACGGCCAGCTTGGTTTCGCCCAGCCCCTGGATATTGCTGATGGCGATGGCGTCCAGTTCCGGCAGGCTGACCTGATCGTCCAGGATGGTCAGCGGAGTGTTGATGGCCAGGCGGACCGGGCGCTTGTCGTCTTCCAGCAGCGCGCCGGCGCTGAGGCTGGCGGTGCCGCGCAAGCCTTCCGCATCCAGGCTGATGCTGGAGAGGCGCTTGTCGGTATGGGTGGGCTGGTCGGATAGCAGCAGGGTGCCTTCGCGCAGGCGCAGGCGGTCCAGTTTGACGCTGTAGCCTTCCTGGCTGCGGCGTTGGAACAGATCGGCGATGTTCAGCTGCCCATCCAGGCCTCTGGAAAGCGTCAGATTGGGGCCGTACAGCTCCAGCCCTTTGATTTCGCGATTGCCGGCCAATAGCGGAATCCATGCCAGCGACACGCGCATCAATTCCGCGCGCGCGAAGATGGCGGAAGGCTGGCCAGCTTCGCTGACGCTGATTTTTTCTACATCGATGCCGGGATAAGGGAAAACGGTAGGCGTGATGCGGCCGTCTATGCGCACATTGCGGCCATTTTCTTTTAGGGCGTGGGTCAGAGCGCCGCGCACGGCGGCTTCGTCGAATTGCCAGTAGATCAAGGCTTGGATCGATACCAGCAGCAAGACCACGGCGGCGGAGCCGTAAGTCGCGATTCTTAACCACAGCCGGCCGGAGTTCAATTTCATTGGAGATCGCTCAGGATAGGCCATGCATGCAGGGTTGGGATGATATAGCGCAAGTCAGTGGAGCGGGTGAAGGGAATCGAACCCTCGTCGTAAGCTTGGGAAGCTTCTGCTCTACCATTGAGCTACACCCGCGCGCTTCGCTAGAGCCCCCGAATTTAGCGGGTTTCAGCAGGGTTGGCAAGGTTTTGCGGCGCAGCAAATCCATTCACTGAAGCGGATTTTGCAGTGGCTACGGATTTTTTCCTGGCTAAGTAGTTGATGTAAAAAGATTCATGAGATTTGACTGTGCGAAGTCAGTCCGCTGGATGTTAGCGGGCAAAAGCAATCACCAGGCATTTTGACCAGCCGCGTATTGTTGCCTTTCTGAGCGGCGAGGTTTGCTACCGGTGTGTGAGCGAAGGTTTCTCACAAAATATTCAAAATTGCCGCCATGGTTAAGTTGTTGAATTTATTGTGAAATTGTTTTTTGTGGCCTTTGTGCTTTGGAACCGAACGTAGCATTTATGGGACAGATTTTGTTGTTTATTATCGTGTTTCCTTGAGCCGGCTCAATAAAACGCTGGAGTTGCAGGGTAATACCTATTGAATACCATATTAATACCAATTAGCCTTGCGCGGGATGGGCCATGACAACGTCTCGCAAAGAGGAGGGTTGGTATGAGAAAGCTTGGGAAGTTGAGCGCCGCGGTGCTGGCGTTAGGTTCTGCATGGGTTTGGGCTGGCGCGCCTGATGCTGGCTCGTTGGGCAATAGCCTGTCGCTGCGTGTGGCGGTGGACAGCAATCGCGGCGCGGCGGCGGGCGCGCCTTGCGCCGACCTGGGAGCTGATTGGGCGCTTTGTCTCAAAGGCCGCCTGATATTGCAGAATAAAGGCGGCAATGCTATTGCCGCAGGAAGCGGCTGGAGTCTATATCTGCACAGCATTCGGCGGATCTTGAAGCTGGATACGCCGCAATTCGCTATTCGCCACATCACTGGCGACCTGTATCAACTGACGCCAACTGCCGCTTTCCAAGGCCTGGCGGCAGGGCAGCGCCTGGAGTTGCCGTTGATTGACGAGTATTGGCTGCTGCAAGAAAGCGACGTGCTGCCGCGCCCTTATGTCGTGGTGGATGGGCAGCCGCCTGTCTTGTTGAGCGACAACAGCAGCGATGACGCCAGCTATTTGCTCCCTTTGGCTGGCGATAACTGGAAGAATCCGGCGGGCGAGCAACGCCCGCTCGTGACCTTGGAGCAACGCTACCTAAACTTTACGCAGCGCGGCCCGCAATTATCGGCCGCGCAAGTCGCCAACCGGGTGATACCGGCGGTCAAGCGCCAGCAACTGGGCGGCGGCCAGCTGAATGTCCGCGGCCTGAGCTTTAATCTGTCCGGGTTGTCGTGGGAGCAAGGGCAAGCTTTGTCTACTCGGGCGGCGCAGTTGGGTTTGCGCGAAGGCGGCGTGAGGTTGGAAGGAAAGGTCGTCGGATCGAGTTTGCCGGCGGATGTGGCAGTAGCCGGCGGTTACAGGCTGCGGATAGGGGAGCGCGGCGTGGTAGTGGAAGGTTATGACGCCGCCGGGGTGTTTTATGGAGTACAGACCTTGTTTGGCCTGCTGCCTCAGCAGGGCGGCAAAGTGCAATGGATGACGGTGGAGGACGCGCCGCGTTACGGCTATCGCGGTTTGATGGCGGACCTTGCGCGCAACTTCAAGCATCCTGCCACATTGCATCGCCTGCTGGATCAGATGTCGGCATACAAGCTCAACAAACTGCACCTGCATTTGTCGGATGACGAAGGCTGGCGCTTGCAGATTCCCGGCTTGCCGGAGCTGACGGCAGTCGGCGGGCGACGTTGCCATGATTTGAGCGAAACACGCTGTTTGCTGCCGCAGCTGGGCTCGGGGCCGGATAATCAGTCAGGCGGCGGTTATCTGAGCCGCGACGAATATATCAATCTGGTGCGTTACGCCCAGGCGCGGTTTATCGAGGTCATTCCCGAGTTCGACATGCCCGCGCATGCGCGAGCCGCTGTTGTGTCGATGGAGGCTAGGTACCGGCGCTTGTCCGCCGAGGGCAAACCGCAGGCCGCGGAGGAGTATCGCCTGCTGGACCCTCAGGATAAATCCAACACCTTGTCGGTGCAGTTCTACGACCATCGCACCTATCTCAATCCTTGCGTGCCGGGCAGCGAGCGGTTTGTCGCTAAATTAGTGTCGGAAGTGGCGCAGATGCATCGCGAGGCCGGGCAGCCGCTGCAGACTTGGCACTTCGGCGGCGACGAGGCCAAGAACATTCTGTTAGGCGGTGGTTTTCAGGATGTCAGCGGCAGCGATCCCGGCAAGGGCAAAGTCAAGATGAGCGAGCAGGACAAGCCTTGGGGCCGCTCGCCCGCGTGCCAGGCGCAAATCGCCAAGGGGACTTTGCGCAGCGTCGACGATCTGCCCTTGAGGTTCGCGCAGACGGCTAGCCGCATCGTAGCCCAGCAGGGCATAGCCACGATGGCTGCTTGGCAGGATGGGGTGAGCGGCGCCTCCGCCTCATCTGATTTCGCCACTCAGCATACCATGGTGACCGAATGGGGCACGGTGTTCTGGGGCGCGGCGCAGGCGGCCAATGGCTTTGCCGCCAAAGGTTTCCAGACGGTGCTGGCGATGCCGGACTATCTGTATTTCGACTTCCCCTATGAGTTGAACCCGCGCGAGCACGGCTATTACTGGGCTTCGCGCGATACCGACAGTTACAAGGTGTTCAGCTTCGCGCCGGATAATCTGCCGCAAAACGCGGAAGTCATGCCTGATCGTCAAGGCCAGCCGTTCGCCGTGACCAGCAGCGCCGCCCCGGCGCGCTTCGCCGGCATGCAAGGCCAGGCTTGGGGCGAGATCGTCCGCAATGACGCCACTTTCGAGCAGCGCGTTTATCCGCGCATGTTGGCCTTGGCCGAGCGCGCCTGGCACCAGGCCGCGTGGGAGCGTCCTTATAAGGTGGGAGAAACTTACCAGTTGGGCATGACGCACTTGGTTGACAAAGCTGCGCTCAATGCCGACTGGCAGCAATTCGCCGCCGTGCTCGGCTGGCGCGAGGCGCCAAAGCTTGAGCGCGCCGGTGTTGGCTATCGCGTGCCTTTGCCGGCGGTGGCGCAGGGCGCGAACGGCTTGGCTGTCACCTGCGAATGGCCGGGCGCGCGCTTGCAATACTCCAATGACGGCCAGAGCTGGCAGGTTTATCAGCCGGGGCAGAACGTGCAGGCGCGTTATTGGCGCGGCGCGAGCCAAGACGGCATGCGTTTCAGCCGGGTGGAGGGGCAAAGCCAGCAGCGTTGATGGCTGGAGGAAAATGGCGTGGACTAAGGGCGACGGCTTGGGCGGTCGCTCTTTTTTTGGCTGGATATGCGCTGCTTGCTTGGATCCGCGCCATGGGCGGCGGTAGTTGCGGAAGGGCGCTGTATGCAGCTGAAGTGATTCGAATCAGTATTGTTTTGTAAATAAGCCTAGGCTTGCGGTATGCTGCTTTGCATCATGTCGCGCCGGCGGAACCCTGTCTTTGACTGGCGCTGGCGCGACTGTTTTTGCTGAAGACTGTATTTTGTAGGACAGCGTAGCGCGCGCTTTCTGTAATCCGATGTCGCATCTCGGAAAGTGAAGTGTGGCAGCCTTCCATTAGAATCGATCGACAGCATAAAAAAAACACACGACAGAACAAGGAAGGAAACCATCAATGAGCAATACTGTAAGCCGCGCTGATTTCGACCAAGTCATGGTGCCGAATTACGGCCCCGCCGGTTTCATTCCGGTCAAAGGTCTGGGCTCCCGCGTATGGGACCAGGACGGCCGCGAATTTGTGGATCTGGCAGGCGGCATCGCCGTCAACTCGCTGGGCCACTGTCATCCCGAGCTGGTGGCGGCGCTGACCGAGCAAGCCGGCAAGCTGTGGCATGTGTCCAATGTCTTCACCAACGAACCGGCGTTGAAGCTGGCCAGCCTGTTGGTGGAAAAGACCTTCGCCGAGCGCGTGTTCTTCTGCAATTCCGGCGGCGAGGCCAACGAGGCCGCGTTCAAGCTGGCGCGCAAGTATGCTCACGATCATTTCGGCGCGGACAAGAATCAGATCCTGTCCTGTGTCAATTCCTTCCACGGCCGCACGCTGTTCACCGTCAGCGTGGGCGGCCAACCCAAGTACACCGAAGGCTTCGGCCCGGTGCCGGGCGGCATCGCCCACTTCGAGTTCAATAATATCGAATCGCTGAAGGCGGCTATTTCCGACCAGACCTGCGCGGTGGTGATCGAGCCCATCCAGGGTGAGAGCGGTGTGCTGCCGGCCGACCCGGACTTCCTCAAGGCCGCGCGCGAACTGTGCGACCAGCACAACGCGCTGCTGATTTTCGACGAAGTGCAAAGCGGCATGGGCCGCACCGGCGCGCTGTACGCTTATCAGCAATACGGCATCACCCCCGACATTCTGACTTCCGCCAAGGGCATAGGCGGCGGCTTCCCGATCGGCGCGATGCTGACCACCGACAAAGTGGCCAAGAGCTTCGGCATCGGCACCCACGGTTCCACCTATGGCGGCAATCCGCTGGCTTGCGCGGTCGCGCACAAAGTGGTGTCGCTGATCAGCGATCCGGCGCTGCTGGCCGGCGTGGAGGCGCGTCATCAGCGCCTGGTGGCCGGCTTGAACGCGATCAACGCCAAGCACAAGGTATTCAAGCTGGTGCGCGGCAAGGGCTTGCTGATCGGCTGCGTGCTGGAAGACGCTTTCCAGGGCCGCGCGCGCGAATTCCTCAAGGCCGCGGAAAAGCAGCAACTGATGATTCTGGTAGCCGGTTTGAGCGTGTTGCGCCTGGCGCCGTCGCTGGTGATCAGCGACGCCGACATCGACGAAGGCCTGAAGCGCCTCGACGCGGCCATCGCCGATCTGCTGTCCGCGCAGTGATCTTTTGCCGCCCGGTCTGACGGGCGGCGCCCGCTAGACCCCGATATTGCACCGCCACGACCCCGCTCCGGCTGGGTCGCGGTTACGGCTGCGCCTAAAATCCGCGCGGCTGTCTTCAAACTCAGGGAGGAAGTCCCATGTTTACCGTGCGTCCCGTCCGCACCTCGGACCTGCCGGCGATCGAGAGGCTGGCCCAGGCCAGCGGCATCGGCGTCACCAGCTTGCCGAGCAATCGCGAAAAACTGTTCGAGCGCATTCAGCAATCGATCAGCGCTTTCGAACACGAAGCCAGCGGCGAATCCAGCCGCGACTACTATATGTTCGTGCTGGAGCAAGGCGGCAACGTGGTCGGCACTGCCTCCATCTGCGCCTCGGCCGGTTTCGACGAGCCGTTCTACAGCTATCGCAGCGAGACCGCCGTTCACGCCTCGCGCGCGCTCAAGGTGAACAACCGCATCCATGTGCTGAACATCTGCCATGACCTGACCGGCACGGTGCAGCTGTGCGGCTTCTATGTGGAAAGCGGCCTGGAGGCGATCGCCGCCGAGCTGATGTCCCGCGCCCGCCTGCTGTTCATCGCCGGCGAACGCGAACGCTTCGGCCGCCGCATCATCGCCGAGATGCAGGGCGTGCATGACGACGCCGGCCAGTCGCCGTTCTGGAACGCCATCGGCCGCCGCTTCTTCAATCTGGATTTTCTGCAGGTGGAGCAGGCTTTCGTCAGCCACAGCAAAACCTTCATCGCCGAGCTGATGCCCAGCTATCCGATCTATGTGCCGCTGTTGCCGGATGAGGCGCAGCAGGCCATAGGCCAGATCCATCCGCACTTCGAGCGCGTCTGCCAGCTCTTGTGCAATGAGGGCTTCGAGGCGGACAACTACCTGGATATTTTCGACGGCGGCGCGGTGCTGACCGCCGAACTGGACCGGCTGAAAACGATAGAGCACAGCCGCGTCTATCCGGTGGAAATCCAGGCCAGCCTGCCGGGGCAGGCCAGCTTGCAGCTGCTGGGCAATCAGCAATTGGCCGGTTTCGCCGCCGTGGCCGCCAAGGTGGCGGTGGTGGACGGCGTGGCCTTCATCAATCCCGATGCCGCCAAGGCCTTGGGCGTGGCGAGCGGCGAGATGATCCGCGTCGCCGGCTTGCAGCAGGCGTAAGGAGAAACGGCCATGATGTTCATTCGACCTGTCGATCACAAGGATTTGCCCGGCCTGATGGAGCTCGCCAAGAGCGCGGCCAGCGGCGGCGTGGGCCTGACCTCGCTGCCTATCAATGAAGACCGGCTGCAGAAACGCATCGCCCGTTCGGTGTTGTCGTTCGCCGGAGAGCTGGACCGCGCCGACCACGGCTATGTCTTCGTGCTGGAGGATGGCGACACCGGCAAGGTGGCCGGCATCTGCGCGGTGGAAGCCGCCGTCGGCCTGAAGGAGCCCTGGTACAACTACCGCATCGGCACCATCGTCCACGCTTCGGAAGAGTTGGGTGTCTACAGCCGCCACGAGACGCTGTTCCTGTCCAACGACCATACTGGCTATTCCGAGCTGTGCACGCTGTACCTGCACCCGGATTACCGCGTCAATCGCAACGGCGGCCTGCTGTCCAAGAGCCGTTTCCTGTTCCTGGCGCAATTCCCGCAGTTGTTCGGCAAGATGGTGGTGGCGGAGATGCGCGGCGTGTCCGACGAGGCCGGCCGCTCGCCGTTCTGGGAGGCGCTGGGCCGCCATTTCTTCTCCATCGATTTCGCCGAGGCCGACTACCTGACCGGCATCGGCCAGAAGGCCTTCGTCGCCGAGCTGATGCCCAAGCATCCGGTGTATGTCGATTTCCTGGCACCGGAGGCGCAAGCGGTGATCGGCCTGACTCACGAAGCCACCCGTCCGGCGGTGGCGATGCTGGAGTCGGAAGGATTCCGTTATGAGGGCTATGTCGACATCTTCGACGCCGGTCCGACCGTGCAAGCGTATACCGGCGATATCCGCGCTGTGAAAGAAAGCCAGCGCCTGCCGGCCCGCATCGTCGATCCGCTGCCGGTGGGCGACAAGGAATGGCATCTGGTCTGCAACGATTCCCTGCGCGGCTACCGCGCCGTGCTGGCCGAGTCAGCCGCGCCGCAAGGCGAGTTCCTGCTCACACCGGAGCTGGCTCGCGCGCTGGAAATCAAAGACGGCGACCATGTTCGCTGCGTGGCGTTGACGCCGAAGGAGGCTGTGTAATGACGACTTTGTTCATCAATGGAACGTGGCTGGCTGGCGAAGGCGAGAGCCTGGCCAAGACCAACCCGGCCGACAATGCGCCATTGTGGAGCGGCCGAGCCGCCAGCGGCGAGCAAGTGGAGGCCGCCGTGCGGGCTGCCCGCGCGGCTTTTCCGGCCTGGGCGCGCAAGAGCCTGGACGAACGCGCCAAAGTGGTGCGCCGTTTCGGCGAATTGCTGACCGAGCGCAAGGCCGACTTGGCCAAGGTGATCGCTCAGGAAACCGGCAAACCGTTGTGGGAGGCGACGACGGAAGTCACGACCATGGTCGGCAAGATTGATATTTCGCTGAAGGCGCTGGCCGAGCGCACCGGCGAGCGCGCCGCGGCGATGGGCGACGCTCAGGCGGTGCTGCGCCACAAGCCTCACGGCGTGGTGGCGGTGTTCGGCCCGTACAACTTCCCCGGCCACCTGCCCAACGGCCACATCGTGCCGGCGCTGTTGGCCGGCAACGCGGTGATCTTCAAACCGTCCGAGCTGACGCCGTGGACCGCCGAGGAAACCGTCAAGCTGTGGGCGGAAGCCGGCTTGCCGGCCGGCGTGATCGGCCTGGCGCAAGGCGCCAAGGACACCGGCGTGGCCCTGGCCGGCCATGAGGGTATCGACGGACTGTTCTTCACCGGCAGTTCCGCCACCGGCGCGCTGCTGCACAAGCAGTTCTCCGGCCGCCCTGACAAAATCCTGGCGCTGGAAATGGGCGGCAACAATCCGCTGATCGTAGGCCCGGTGGCCGACGTGGACGGCGCGGTCCACCATGTCATTCAGTCCGCCTTTGTTTCGGCAGGCCAGCGCTGCACCTGCGCGCGCCGTTTGCTCGTTCCGCAGGGAGAATGGGGCGATGCCTTCGTCGCCCGCCTGGCGGAGGTGGCCGGCAAGCTGCGCGTCGGCAAGTTCGACGCCGAGCCGGCGCCGTTCTTGGGCGCGGTGATCTCCAACGCCGCCGCCGACGCGCTGCTCAAGGCGCAGGCCGCGTTGATCGCTGCCGGCGGCAAGCCGCTGCTGGAGATGCGCCGGCTGGAAGAGGGCGCGGCCATGCTGACGCCGGGCATCATCGACACCACCGCCGTGGTCCGTCCGGACGAGGAGTTCTTCGGCCCCTTGCTGCAGGTGATCCGCTACGCCGATTTCGACGAAGCCATCGCCATCGCCAACGATACCCGCTTTGGCCTGGCCGGCGGCGTGCTATCCGATAGCCGAGACCTGTACGACCGCTACTGGCTGGAAAGCCGCGCCGGGGTGGTCAACTGGAACAAGCCCCTGACCGGCGCCTCCAGCGCCGCGCCGTTCGGCGGCATCGGCGCCTCCGGCAATCACCGCCCCAGCGCTTACTACGCGGCGGACTACTGCGCTTATCCGGTGGCATCCTTGGAGTGCGACAGCTTGGCGCTGCCCGCGCAGCTGTCACCTGGAATCTTGTTTTAAGAAAGCCCCCTCCCCAGCCTCTCTCTCGGGAGGGGCGAGGGGTTGAATGCCGAGCATCGCGCAGGTTTATCCGCACCGCAACGCGGAGGTCGAACGGTTTTCCCTTCTCTTTATATCAGGAGGAGGGCGAAAGGCTGAAAGCGAAGCCGGCGCACTCCGCGCAGTCCATGTGGGCAGCGAGTGATTTTCTCCTCTCACTCCTCGCGGGGGAGGAGCCGGGGAGAGGGGCGTGCAGTCAACGCAAAAGAGTGAGATGGCGAAAAGCGGCCTGCTGGCCGCTCCGCCATTCAGATGGATCGAGGCAAGGGAGCATTCTCCAAATGAACGCCTATGAAGTGAATTTCGACGGTCTGGTCGGCCCGACCCACAATTACAGCGGCTTGTCTTTCGGCAATGTGGCCTCCACCAACAATGTCAGCGCGGCATCGAATCCCAAGCTGGCGGCCAAGCAGGGCCTGCAAAAGATGAAGGCCCTGCATGATCTGGGCTTCAAGCAGGGCGTGCTGGCGCCGCAAGAACGGCCGGATGTGGCCAGTCTGCGCAAGCTGGGCTTCAGCGGCAGCGATGCCGAGGTGATCGCCCGAGCGGCCAAGGAAGCGCCGACCATCCTGGCGGCGGCTACATCGGCATCCAGCATGTGGACGGCCAATGCGGCTACGGTCAGCCCCTCGTCCGACACCGCCGATGGCCGCGTGCATTTCACGCCGGCCAATCTGAACAACAAATTCCATCGCTCGATCGAACACCCCACCACGCGCCGCGTGCTGCGGGCGATGTTCGCCGACGAATCGCGCTTCGCCGTGCACGAGGCCTTGCCGGCGCAGATGCATTTCGGCGACGAGGGCGCGGCCAACCATACCCGCTTTTGCGCCGGTTACGGCCAGCCGGGCGTGGAGTTCTTCGTCTTCGGCGCGGCGGCTTTCGACATGCGTTATCCGCGGCCGGCCAAGTTTCCGGCGCGGCAGACGCTGGAGGCCAGCCAGGCCGTAGCCAGGCTGCACGGCCTGTCCGAAGCCGGCGTGGTCTACGCGCAGCAGGATCCGGGCACCATAGACGCCGGCGTGTTCCACAACGATGTGATCTCGGTCGGCAATGGCGAGGTGCTGTTCCACCACCAGCAAGCCTTTCTCAATCAGGCGGCGGTGCTGGACGAGCTGGCCCGCAAGCTGGAAGCTCGCGGCGGCCGCTTCGCGCCCATCGAGGTGCCGCGCGCCGAGGTGACGGTGGAGGAGGCGGTCAAGACTTATCTATTCAATAGCCAGCTGTTGTCCAAGCCGGGCGGCAAGATGTTGATCGTGGTTCCTGAGGAGTGCCGCCATAACGAGCGGGTATGGGGCTACTTGCAGAAGTTGGCCGCAGGTGGCGGGCCGATAGATGAGGTGAAGGTCTTCGATCTGAAGCAAAGCATGCAGAATGGCGGCGGTCCGGCTTGCCTGCGCTTGCGGGTGGCGTTGAATGAGGCGGAGCTGGGCGCGGTCAACTCCCGCGTATTGCTGAGCGACGGTTTGTTTGCTGAGCTGAACGCCTGGGTGGATAAACATTATCGCGATAGGCTGGCGCCGGCGGATCTGGCCGATCCGCAGCTCTTGTCCGAGTGCCGCGCGGCCTTGGACGAGTTGACCCAAATTTTGAGCCTGGGCAGCGTCTATCCCTTCCAGCTGGTTTGATCGAAGCAGCTGCGCAAAACCGCCCCAGGCCTGGGGCGGTTTTTTTTATCTGCGCTTTAGCGGCTGTTAACAAATTGGCGCCTGCTCATTCTAAATGCGGGCTATGTTGAAAACCGGCATGGATATTGCATGAGTTTGGCAGCCTGCTTGGGATGGGGGAAGGCGAGCGCAACAATCGGCAGCATTTTTTTATTTTTTCCTCAGTTGACTGCTCGGCAGGGTGGATGTGTGTACCGTAGATTGTATGCAATTGAACGATACTCATGGACGTCTGTTCGAAAATGGCCGAGGAATGAGGTTTTCTATGTTCGGAATTGAATAAAACGCATGCCAAATATGACTGAAATGTAAAACCGAACTTTGACGGTAAAGAGTTTTGGCAATCGCTTTCCATGGAAAAATTCCCTATGGCGTTCCTGTGCTTTTTTCTTTAAAAAACAAATGGTTGATTTGTTTTTTCTTGGTTTTTCAGAGGCGGCGTTTTCTGGATTAGACGCAATTGACAGTCGATTGGATACATGGTGATAATCGGTTCGCCTGTCGGACAGAAGCCAAGATAAAGGCTCGCCGCAGGGGGACAAAACAGGCGGCATTCATAAGAGGATCCATCCCGCAAGCCGCCGGTCGACAAATCAGAGGAGATCTCCAAACGTGGACATTTTTCTGCAGCAAATCCTGAACGGCCTGGTGCTGGGCAGCATCTACGCGCTGATCGCGCTGGGTTACACCATGGTGTACGGCATCATGGGCCTGATCAACTTCGCCCACGGCGAAGTGGTCATGTTCGGCGCCATGATCACCATCACCGTCATTACCACTTTGATGAACGCAGGCATCAATCTGCCGGGACCGGCGCTGGTGCTGATCGGTCTGTTGGTGGCCATTCCCGCCTGCATGCTGCTCGGCTTCACCATCGAGCGCATCGCCTACCGGCCCTTGCGCGGCAAGCAGCGTCTCGCGCCGCTGATCACCGCCATCGGCGTTTCCATCGTGCTGCAACAGGTCGCCATCCTGATCTGGGGCCGCAATTACATTCCCTTCCCGCAGATCCTGGATCATGACGTGGTAAACATCTTCGGCGCCAGCATCACCAAGCTGCAGATCGTGATCATCGTGCTCTGTCTGGCCATCATGGGCGGCTTGCTGCTGATGGTGGAAAAGACCAAGTTGGGCCGCGCCATGCGCGCCACCAGCCAGAATCCGGCCGTGGCCGGCCTGATGGGCGTCAATGTCAACACCATCATCTCCACCACCTTCGTCATCGGCTCCGCCCTCGGCGCGGTGGCCGGCGTGATGGTGGCCACCAACTACGAGCAGGCCCACTACTACATGGGCTTCATGATCGGCCTGAAAGCCTTTACCGCAGCGGTGCTGGGCGGCATCGGCAACCTGGGCGGCGCGGTGGCGGGCGGCATTCTGCTCGGCATCATTGAAAGCCTGGGCGCTGGCTATATCGGTTCGCTGACCGGCGGCTTCCTGGGCTCCAACTACCAGGACATCATCGCCTTCATGGTGCTGATCGCCGTGCTGATCTTCCGTCCGTCCGGCCTGCTGGGCGAAAAGATGGCCGATCGCGCCTGATCCGGAGGAGGGGAAACATGAATCTGAATACTCTGGACACCAATAAGAAGATGGGTCTGTTCGCCCTTAGCGCCATCGCGCTGCTGGTGCTGCCCTTCATCGTGGGCGGCGCGCTGGGCAACTCCTGGGTGCGCATCATCGACTTCGCCTTGCTGTATGTGATGCTGGCGCTGGGTCTGAACATCGTGGTGGGCTTCGCCGGCTTGCTGGACTTGGGCTTCATCGCTTTCTACGCGATCGGCGCCTATGCCTACGCGCTGCTGAGCTCGCCGCATTTCGACATCCACTGGCTGTTCTTCTTCACCATCCCGCTGGGCGCGGCGATGGCTTCGCTGGGGGGCGTGCTGCTCGGCACCCCGGTGCTGAAGCTGAAGGGCGACTATCTGGCCATCGTGACCCTGGGTTTCGGCGAGATCGTGCGCATCTTCATGAACAACCTGAACCAGCCGATCAACATCACCAACGGGCCGCAGGGCATCAACCTGATCGATCCCATCCATATCGGCGGCGCTACGCTGGGCCGCAGCATCGAGCTGTTCGGCCTGAGCTTCCACAGCGTGTACCTGTACTACTACATGTTCCTGGCGCTGACCATAGGCGTGGTGATCATGGCCTGGCGTTTGCAGCACTCCCGCATCGGCCGCGCTTGGGTGGCTTTGCGCGAGGACGACATCGCCGCCGCGGCCATGGGCATCAATATCCGCAACATCAAGTTGCTGGCCTTCGCGCTGGGCGCGCTGTCCGGCGGCGTGGCCGGCGGCCTGTTCGCCTCCTTCCAGGGCTTTGTATCGCCGGAGTCGTTCAGCCTGATCGAGTCCATCATGATCCTGGCCATGATCGTGCTGGGCGGCATGGGGCATATCCCCGGCGTGATCCTGGGCGCGGTGGTGCTGACCATCGCCCCGGAAATCCTGCGCGACGTGATCGGCCCGCTGCAGATGAAAGCCTTCGGCCGCATGCTGGTCGACCCGGAAAACGCCCGCATGCTGCTGTTCGGCCTGGCCATGGTGGTGATGATGCTGGTCCGCCCGGAAGGGATGTGGCCGTCCAAGCGCCGCAAGGCTGAATTCCAGCACGCCAAAGAAGAAGCGGCTGCGCAGAAAGGTTAATCATGGCTGAAGTATTGCTGAAAATCGAAGGCATCCATAAGCGCTTCGGCGGCCTGCATGCGCTGAGCGATGTGAGCCTGACCATAAACCAGGGCGAAATATACGGTCTGATCGGGCCGAACGGCGCGGGCAAGACCACCTTGTTCAACGTCTTGACCGGCCTGTATGTGCCGGATGAGGGCAAGTTCGCGTTTGACGGCCATGATCTGTTCCAGAAGAAGCCGCACATCGTGGTGGCGGCCGGCATCGCCCGCACTTTCCAGAACATCCGCCTGTTTGCCGAGATGACGGCGCTGGAAAACGTGATGGTGGGCCGCCACATCCGCTCGAAGGCAGGCGCCCTGGGCGCGGTGCTGCGCGACAAGGGCACGATGGACGAAGAGCGCGCCATCGAGGCCAAGGCCTGGGAGCTGCTGGAGTATGTCGGCATCGCCGATGTGGCGCATGAGCGCGCCCGCAACCTGTCCTACGGCCATCAGCGCCGCCTGGAAATCGCCCGCGCATTGGCCACCGAGCCCAAGCTGCTGGCGCTGGACGAGCCGGCGGCCGGCATGAACCCTAAAGAAACCGAAGAGCTGAAGGCATTGATGAGCAAGGTGCGCGCCGGCGGCGTGACGGTGCTGCTGATCGAGCACGACGTCAAGCTGATGATGGGTCTGTGCGACCGCATCGCGGTGCTGGATTACGGCAAGAAGATCGCCGAAGGCGTGCCGGAAGAAGTGCGCCGCAATCCGAAAGTGATCGAAGCCTACCTGGGAGCGGCCCACGCATGAGCATTCTGGAAGTGAAAAACCTGCAAGTGGCCTATGGCGGCATTCAGGCGGTCAAGGGGATCGATTTCCATATCGAGCAGGGCGAACTGGTGACGCTGATCGGCGCCAACGGCGCCGGCAAGACCACCACGCTGAAAACGCTGGTGGGCATGGTGAGGAAATCCGGCGGCAGCATTACGTATGACGGCAAGGATGTGGCGTCGATTCCGTCCTACAACTTTGTCCGCCATGGCCTGGCCATGGTGCCGGAAGGCCGCGGCGTGTTCGCCAAGCTGACGGTGGAGGAAAACCTGCAGATGGGCGCTTACTATCGCGACGACAAGGACGCGATCCAGGGCGAGATCGAACACGTTTACGAGTTGTTCCCACGCCTGAAGGAGCGCCGCCTGCAGCTGGCCGGCACCCTGTCCGGCGGCGAGCAGCAAATGGTGGCGATGGGGCGGGCGATGTTGTCCAAGCCCAAGCTGCTGCTGTTGGATGAGCCGTCCATGGGCCTCGCGCCCATCATCGTCGAGAAGATCTTCGAGATCATCCAGATGATTTCCAAGCAGGGCGTGACCATGCTGCTGGTGGAGCAGAACGCCAAGCTGGCGCTGGAGGTGTCGCAGCGCGGCTACGTGATGGAAAGCGGCCGAATCACCATGAGCGGCAACGCCAGGGAATTGCTGGACGACCCGCGCGTGCGCAACGCCTATCTGGGCGAATAAGCGGGTTTGGCGAGCGAGCCAGCCCCCTGTCGATGAGAATCGGCAGGGGGTTTTTGCTTGCTCAGTTTAAATGATAATGTCATATTATTTAATATTGGTCCAGGTCGATGTTCTTGCCGGCTCGGAGGTCTGCTGGGCAATTTTGCCTTGGCGGTCCACCAAATGCCGTCTGGGCCGTTAATGGAAGGGTAATGCGCGAGAGCGTCTGTTCAACCATGCGCTTGGCCTTGCGTTGTCGAATTTCGAGGAGAATTGTTTGCCCACCCAGCGAGTCGTATCCATCGCGCAGTCGGTGCTGTTCGCGACGCGACATCTGGTGCCTTTTCAATTGCGGCTCCGGCGCCGCCTGGCGTTGGTCTTGGGCCTGCTGATCTGCTTGTCCGGGGGCGCGGCCTGGAACATCAGCCGCGAGGCGGTGCAAATCATCGGGCGCGACACCGCGCCGTCCATCGTCGCCGCGCAAAACATTCGCGCGACATTGGCGGATGCCCATACCCAGGTCATCGATGCCTTCCTGCATCCGGATGCCGCGGGCCAGCCGAATGTCGGCTCATTTCATCAGGCCATTGCCCGCGTCAGCCAGCATCTGGTCTTTGTCGCCGAAAACATCACCTATGGGGAGGATGAGCGCGAGCCGATCCGGCAGACCATCACCGAGTTGGCGGAATACCAGCGCCTGGTTGGCATGGCGCTGGCGCAAAATGGCGATCGACGCTTGCTGATGCAGGCTGACAAGCTGATGCGGGAAAACATTTTGCCGCAAGCGCAAGCGGTGGAAATGACCAATCTCAAGTATTTGAGACAGTCTTATCATGAAGATCTGATGTATGCGTGGTATGCCAAATATGCTTTCATCGCGGCCGTGGTCCTGCAACTGATGCTGATGATGGAAACGCAGATTTTCATGGCAAGCCGCTTCCGCCGCATGCTCAGCCCCATGTTGCTGATGGGCATGGCGGCTTTGGCGGTGTCGGGGCTGGGCTTCATTTTCGATTGCTCGGACATCGGCAATGATATGAGGACGGCCAAGGAAGACGCATTCGGCTCGGTGTACGCGCTGTCCAGCGCCCTGGCGTGGACTTCGATTGCGAACAGTCACGTCAGCGCGTATTTGTTGGCCTCCTCAAGCGACGACAGGGCGGAGCAAGAGACGCTGTATCGCGATGCCGCGGCGAGGATTTACGCCAAGCAGGACGCCCAGTCCTCATCCACGCAATTCCGCGGCGAAGGATTGCTGGGGCCGATGATGCGCGACAGAGCCATTTCGCGCCCAATGGCCGATGTGCAGCTTGAGTGGCGGCGCTATCTTGCGCTCAATGAGCAAGTCTTTGCTCTGGCGCGCGAAGGACGGACGGCACAGGCCGCGGCGCTGAGCCTGGGGAACGGCCCGGGCCAGACTGATGGCGCTTACGCCAAAACCATCGCCGCGCTTCAAACGGTGCAAAACGACAAGCAACAGGTTTTCGAGCGCGCGATCCGCAATGCCGAAGCGGATGTGGCCCGCTTATGGAAAATGCTGCTCGCCGTGCTTGTCGCTGCCTTTGTCGGCATGGGGCTGGGTTTGCAGCCCAAGCTCACCGAGTTGCGCGAGTGAGGGGGGATTCCCCGTTTGTCGGACGGGGTCCAGCCTAACTGTCAGGGGAGCGGAAGCGCCTGACATGCCGTGCCCTGCGGTGGATCATCTGGCGGTTCCTTCGATAGTTCATGTATTTGCCGAGTGGCTGCCAATTCATCCCTTTCCGGCATCGTCATCTCCATCCACATCAAACCGTATCGTTATTGGCGGCGGTTTCGACTGCCCGCGCGAGGTTTCCGGCCTGATAGACCACATGGCTCTGGCCTTCCCATCGCGAGGTCGATTGTCCCCTTTATGTCCCTGGCCAACAGGATCTTGAGTCGCTGGGAGATTCAAACTCCCAGGCAAGCTGCGCACCGATGCCTGTCTTTTCATGAGTTCGGCGCTATTCGCCGGAAGCGGGCCATGTTTGCGCGGACGAGACGCTGTTTTGGGTTTTCCGCTATGCTGGCCATCCGCATTGGCAATAAGGAAGGGTGCATGGATGGCTGACTGGAGCGTGATGGTGGCAGTGCATAGAGTGGCGGGCGCGCTGCTGTTGCCGCCGCTGATCAATCTATTGCCTATCGTCGCCGGCGCGATGGTCATTCAGCGTTGGCGTCGCCTTGGCCGCGCGCTCATCGCATGCGGCTTGGTTTTGAGTTATTTGCTGTCCACGCCGCAGATGGCGATGTGGCTGGCGCAAGGGCTGGAGCCATACCCTGTGATTCAAGCGCGGGATCTGGCAGGCGTTGACGCCATCGTGGTGTTGAGCGGCGGCAAGCGTCCCGCGGCGGAATATGGCGATATGGAGCCGAATGGAATGACGCTGGCGCGCTTGCGATATGGCGCTTATCTCGCCAAAGCCAGCCATAAGCCTTTGTTGGTGACAGGGGGCGCGCCCTTGGGCGGCGAGGCCGAGGGCAAAGTCATGGCGAGGGCGCTGCAGCGCGACTTCGGCGTGCGCGCCCGCTGGGTGGAGGATCGCTCCAATACCACCTTGGAAAACGCGCTGTTTTCAGCGGATATCCTGAAGGGCGATGGCGTCAGGCGCATCGCTCTGCTCAGCCATGGCTGGCATTTGGCGCGAGCGGTTCCTTTTTTTGAACGGACTGGACTGCAGGTGCTGCCTGCGCCGATGAGTCTTGTCCGTTACGAGGGGCCGGGGTGGTATCAATGGCTGCCCAGCGGCGCGGCGCTGAGCGATTGTTATGACCTGCTGCGGGAGTATGTCGGCCTGCTGTTTTACCGCGCGACGGACAAAGTTTGACTCTCTGCCCGTGAGTTAAAAGGACCAGCCCGGCGTGTGCCGGGCTTATTCTTTTATTGCTGCGCCTTCTTTTCGGCGGCCTTTTCTTCGATCTTGGCCTTGCAAGCGGGCGAAATCTTGTCCTTGTTTTCGATCAGGCAGGCTTTGATCTCTTCGCGGCCTTTCTTGCCGGCGCACAGCTTCTGCATGTCTTCCTTGCACGGGCGGTCGCCAGCGGCGAAGGCGGTGGAAGCGAAGCCCAGGGCGCACAGCGCGATCAGGATTTTTTTCATGGCAATGCTCTCTTTCTTGATGGGGTTAGGTATCAGCCCGCTGGCATGCAGCGGAAGACGGCGCATTGTGTGATTGAATGCTCAATATCACAAGTAAATAGAAGTTAATGATCGTCAGGCTTGATACAGTTCTACACATCTTTGATATTGCATTGTTTTATATCGGTTTTTCTTGAGTGTTTCTTGGCGTGGGATCTAGCTTATATAGCCTCCGTCTTGAGCGGTTTTGGGGCTGGAGCGGTGCAGAGCGGCAATGTCAGCGCCGAACAGAACAGCAAGCTACAGGCCAGGTTCTGGCTCAAACCGCTTAGCGCAAGACCCAGCGCCAGCAACAGGTAGTAGCTTAGACCGAACAAGGCGCCGGCGCTGCCCAGCGCCTCCCGGTAACGCTGCAAAGCCAGGCTTAGCACATTGGGAATGGCAATGCCGTAGGCGATGACGATGCCCGCCATGGGCAAGAGCAGCCAGGCCGAGCCGCCGCAGACCCATACGCCCAGGGAGCCAAGCAGGGCCAGCGCGCAGGCTTGGCGAATCAGCGCGGCAGGCTGCCGGCCCTTGGCCAGCAAGCGGCGATTGGCCCATGCGCCGGCCAGCGCGGCGGCGGCCAGGGCGATGCCGGATAGGCCATAGCCTTGGCTGGATAGGCCGATGGCGTCGAAAACGAAGGGCGCCAGGCTGTAGTAGCTGAACAGCATGGTATTGAACAAGGCCACCAGCGCGGCATCCCGCCACAGGCGGCTATCCCGCAGCATGCGGGCCGCCAATGGTCCCAGCGGAGTGGCCTGGCGCGAGGCTGGGCGGGTTTCGGGCAGCCAGCGCCACGCCAGTCCCAGCAGCAACAGGGCCAGGCCGGCCAGGGCCATGAACACCCCATCCAGGCCGGCGGATAGAAGCAGCGCGCCGCCGCTGAGCAAACCCAGCGCCGGACTGATGGCCAGCGCCATGCCCATCAGCGCGAAGACGTGCGCGAGCCGGGAGGCGTCGCAACTGTCGCGCAATATGGTTTGCGTCACGACGGAGCCCGCGGCCGCGCCGAACGCGGCCAGGGCGCGAGCGAGCAGCAGCCAATGAAAGTCCGGCGCGATCAAGGCCAGCGCGGCGCCGGATCCGTAACAGGCCAGCCCCAGCAGCATGGCGGGCCGACGGCCGATGCGGTCGCTCAGCCATCCCCATAAGGCCACGCCGATGGTGAAAGCGGAAAAATAGATGGACAGCGTCTGCGCCGCCTGCGCCTCGCTCACCGCGTAGCGGGCGGCGATGGCGGGCAGGGCGGGGCTATATAGCGTCTCCACCAATTGCGGGAAGATCATCAGGCCGATCAGCAGCCAAAGCGGGGGGGAGGGTTTCATTGCGGGTGACTTCTATAGCGGGAAAAGACGGCAGTGTAGAGCGCGCCGATTTGTCTGGTTACAATAAGAAAGACTCAATCATTCAAAAATCGGACAAATGGCCTGGATAGAAGCGGCGCAGCCATTCGACGCGGATGGCTTGCCTGGCGAGGTGATAGGCATCGCCTCCCTGTTGGGGCGGCATGATTCCGGCTTTCATCGGCATCGCCGGCATCAACTGCTGTTCGCGGCTTCCGGCTGCATGACGATAGCGCTGGAGGGCGCGCGCTGTCTGTTGCCGCCCAGCCGCGCCGCCTGGATACCCGGCGGCGTCAGCCATCGCGCGCTGATGCGCGGCCAGGTGGCTTACCGTTCGCTTTACTTCGAGGCGCCGCTGGCCGGCATGGGAGCCAGCGTGCAGGTGCTGGAGGTGAATCCGCTGCTGCGCGAGGTGATCGAACGCATGGCGGCCTGGCCTTGGGATTTTCCCGCCGCGCGTCAGCAAGCGCTGCTTCAGGTGTTCGCCGAGGAGCTGAATGCCGCCAAGCGCGAGAGTTGGCAATTGGCCATGCCTCGGGACCGGCGCTTGGCGAATTGGCTGGCGGAGCTGGGAGAGGGCAAGGCTCCGCCGCGTTTGAACCAGCTGGCGGACGGGACGGGCGCTTGCGAGCGGACGATCAGCCGGATTTTCCTGCGCGACACCGGCATGTCGTACCAGGCTTGGCGCCAGCAATGGCGTTTGCTGAAGGCGATGGAGCAATTGGCGGACGGCGAGGAGCCTGGCCGGGTGGCGCAAGCGCTGGATTTCTCCAGCGACAGCGCCTTCATCGCCTTCTTCAGCCGCCATGTCGGCCAGACGCCGGCGCAATACCGGCGCGCGGCGGGGGCTCAGTCCAGCGTGTCGAGATAGTCCTGCTTCTGCCAGCCAGCGCTTTGCCGCCAGGGCAAAGCCATATTCGCCGGCAGGACTGAGGGCGTGATGCTGATCTTTTCGACTTGCCGGCCATCGGCTGAGCGGATGGCCACCGACAGCGGCATCCGCCAGCGCGCGCTCCAGCGCAGCGTTTTGCCTGCCTTGCTGTAGCGGGTGATGTCGGCGCTTTCGCGGCGCACGGCGAAGCCCTTCAATTGCGAGAGATCGATCAATTGCGCGGCTTGCGGCCAGGAGGCGGCGAAGCCGATGTCCGACCACTCCCGCTTTTCCACGGCGATGCGGCGCTTCTGCTCGCGATTCAGAAACTCCACGCGCATCAGCCCATTGCCGTCCAGCCAGACATGGCGCGGCGCGGAAGCG
Organism: Chromobacterium sp. IIBBL 290-4; assembly: GCF_024207115.1. NCBI lineage: Bacteria > Pseudomonadati > Pseudomonadota > Betaproteobacteria > Neisseriales > Chromobacteriaceae > Chromobacterium > Chromobacterium sp. IIBBL 290-4. Next base: position 25,753 of record NZ_CP100128.1, on the reverse strand, counting down.
AAGTCCAAGTGATGATGGCCGTCGTCGTCGGCATGATCGCCGTGTTGCTGAACGCTCAGCCGTTCGCGCCAGACATGGCTGCCTTGGCGCAGCCATTTTTCGCTGTAGCGCAGTGTTTTCTCCGTGCCGTCCGCGCCGAGGCTGACGGTTTCATAGCGGACGATGGCTTGCAGACTGGGCAGCTCAGCCCAGGCTTGGTTCAGCCACAGCGGCAGCAGAGCCGCCATCCAATATTTCATTTCGCATCCATTCAAAAGAAACCACGCGGCTTGCGCCGCGCAGTTGGGTTCATCCAGGCCTTACAAACCGAGCGCGCTTTTCACCAGGCCGAACACCTTGGTGTTGTCCATGGTGCCTTTGAAGCCCTGATTGCCGGCGCCGCCCGACATCAGCATCACATCGCCGCCGCCATGGGTTTCGCTGGACAGGCGGAGGCCGGTTTCCTGCTGGTAGTCGTCGGCGGTGGCGTCCGCCGAGTTCACCGACACCCGGCTGGGCTTGCGGTTGGGGCCGTTGCCGAAGGCCAGCGTGGTGTAGACCGCGCCGTCGGCATCCTTGGCCGGCTGGCCGTCCACATAGCTGCGCGAAATGTCGTGGATGGGATTGCCGCGCTTGGAATAGCCGTTGATGGTCATGGTGTGGTCGTGGTCGGCGGTGACGACGATCAGCGTGTTTTTCAGATCCACCTTGGCCAGCGCGGTCTTGATGGCGTCGTCGAAGGCGATGGTGTCGACCAGCGCGCGCTTGGCGTTGGTGCCGTGCAGGGCGTGGTCGATGCGGCCGCCTTCCACCATCAGCACATAGCCGTTGCCGTTCTTGGACAGCACGTCTATCGCCGCGGCGGTCATTTGCGCCAGGCTGGGTTGGTCCGTCTTGTTTTTGACGCGGTCCAGCTCGTAATCGAGATGATCATTGCCGAAGATGCCCACCAGCTTGACGGCCGATTTGGCGTCGAAGGCGGCCAGCTGCGCGCCGGTTTGCAGCACCGGGTAGCCCTTGGCGGCGAACTCTTGCAGCAAGTCGCGGCCGTCGCTGCGTTTGCCGCCCTTGGCCTTGGGCAGCAGGAACTTGGCGCCGCCGCCCATCAGCACGTCCAGGCCCGCGCCCAGCTTGGCGTTGTAGCCGACGCCGCCCGGAACGGCCTGGGCGATGATGTCGGACTCGGCGTCGCGGTGGCAGACGTGCGAATACGTGGCGGCCGGGGTGGCGTGGGTGACGCGGGTGGTGGTGACCGCGCCTATGGCCTTGCCCTTGGCCTTGGCCAGCTCCAGCAGCGTGGCGGCGGGCGCGCCGTTGCCCGCGCCGCAGTTGCCGGTGCCGTCGCTGTTGGGCTCGATGGCGCGAGTGTCGGCGGACATGGAGATGACTTCGTTGTTCATCTTCACGCCGGTCATATAGGCCGACATCGACGGCGCGCTGTCGGTGGTCTGGGCGTCGTTGGAGAAGGTTTTGATCCGCGCAGTGCGATCAAGCTTTTCCATATTAAGCTTGCCGCTCTCGCCGTACTGGTAGATGCGCGATGCGGTGACGGTGGCGGGGCCCATGCCGTCGCCGAGAAAAAAGATCACGTTCTTGGCCTCGCCGGCGGCTTGGGCGGGCGCGGCGGGCAGGGCGGCCAGCACGGCGGCGGCCAGCAGGGTTTTCATCACGGTTTGCATATTGTTGTTCTCCAGAGCGCTTACAGGCCGGCGGCTTTTTTGACCAGGCCGAACACTTCGATGTTTTCCAGGAAGCCGTGGATGCTGTCCGCGCCCTGGCCGATGGCGCCGATGAACACATCGGTGCCGCCGTGGGTTTCGCCGCCGGCCGGCATGCGGATGGCAGCCTCCTGGTGGTAGTCGTTGGCGGCTACCGCATCGTCGGTCAAGGCCGCGGCGGCGCTGCGCTTGTCATTGACGCGGTTTTCGCCGTTGCCGAAGCCGATGATGGTGTAGGGCATGCCGTCGGCGTCGGTCAGGTTTTTGCCGCTGACGTAATCCTTGGCCAGGCCCAGTACGCCGGGATTGCCCGGAGCGGTCTTGCCGGTGCGCTTGGCGTAGCCGTTCAGCACCAGGGTGTGGTCGTGGTCGGCGGTGACGACGATCAGCGTGTTCTTCAGCCCCGGGTCTTGCTGCTGCATGGCGTCGATGGCGGTCTTGATGGCCTGGTCGAAGGCGACGGTGTCCTGCAACGCTTTCTTGGCGGTGGTCTCATGCAGCGCATGGTCGATGCGGCCGCCCTCCACCATCAGGAAGAAGCCCTGCTTGTCGGTCCGCTTGGCCAGCATGGAGATGGCTTTGCCGGTCATTTCCGCCAGGCTGGGTTCCTTGGCCGCGTCGCGGTCCAGGTCGTAGCTCATGTGGCTGGAGGTGAACAGGCCCACGGCGCGCTGGGTCTTGGCCTGATCGATGGCGCTGAACGAGGCCTTGTCGGCGGCGTAGCCGTAGCCTTTGGCTTTCAGTTCTGCTACCAGGTCGCGTCCATCGGCGCGCTTGCCGCCGGCCGCCTTGGGCAGGAAGAACTGGCGGCCGCCGCCGAACACCACGTCCACGCCGTCTTTCAGCGCGGCGTTGTATTGCGCGCCGCCCGGCACCAGTTGCGCGGCGATGTCGGATTCGGCGTCGCGGTGGCAGACGTGGGAGTAGGTGGCGGCCGGGGTGGCGTGGGTGACGCGGGTGGTGGTGACCACGCCGGTGGCCCAGTTCTTGGCCTTGGCCAGCTCCAGCAGGGTGGAGACCGGCTTGCCGTTGCCTGCGCCGCAGTTGGATGTGAGGTCGGCGGCGGGTGTCTTGGCCTGGGTGTCGGTGGACATGGAGATGACTTCGTTGTTCATCTTCACGCCGGTCATATAGGCCGACATCGACGGCGCGCTGTCCGTGACTTGCGCGTCGTTGGAGAAGGTTTTGACGAAGCCGGATTCCGGCAGGGTGTCCATGGTCAGTTGGCCGTCTTCGCCAACGGCATAGATGCGGGCTGCGGTGGTGGTGGTGGTGCCCATGCCGTCGCCAAGAAAGAAGATCACATTCTTGGCGGCCGGCGCGGAAACGGGCGGCTTGCTTGTGGCGTTGTCTTGCGGACGGGAGGCGCTGGCGGTGCTGTCGCTATTGCAGCCCGCCGCGCCAAAAGCCAAGGCGAGACTTAAAGTGAGACTGAAGGTGCGCATTATTTGTGCTCATATTTGTTAAAAATGCGCACAAATAATATTTTTTGACTGTTTCTGCCAAAATAACATTATATTTCAATTGCGTGAAATTTGACGGGCATGGCCGCTCTGTCAGCATTTCCACAAGTGGGCGAGGAAGGAGACCCGCACCTTGGCTTCGCCGGCATGGCAAGGCGCCACCACTTTTTGATGCGGTTTGCTGGTGTCGCGCATCAGGGGCTCGCCATAAGGGGGGCCGTCGGCGCGGCGGATGGCGGCGACGATGGGCTCGCTGGGCTTGGCCCCGGCGGAGATCACCACGCAAATCTCCTCGCTGGCGATCTTGACGAAGCTGCCGGGAGGATAAATGCCCAGATCCTTGATCAGCATGGTGGTGAAGGATTGGTCGAACTCGCTGTCCTTGCGCTGGAAAATCTGCCCCAGCGCGGTGGCGGGCAGCAGCGCCGAACGGTAGCGGCGCGGCAGCAGCTTGGCGCAGGTGATGTCGGCCAGATGCAGCAAGTGGGCCGGCGGCAGGATCTGCTCGCGCGGCAGGCCGAAGGGATAGCCGTTGCCCTGCCAGGATTCATGGTGCGTCTGCACCAGGGTATGCCATAGCTGGTCTTCGATGCCGGCCTCGCGCAAGATGGCCGAGCTCATGATGGGGTGGTCCAGGATGGCCTGCTTTTGCGTGTCGTTGAGCTTGTCCGCCTGGCCGAACAAAGTGTTTTGCAGCTCCACTTGCGAGATGTTCATCGTCAGCGCCGCGCTGATCAGCGTTTCGCGGTGCTTGGGCGGCAGCGTGATGTGGCGGGTGATGATGGCCAGCAGCGCCGCGGTGTGCAGCGAGTGCGCGACGCTGTATTCGGAAAACGGGACCAGGAAGATGGAGGCGATCAGCGCGTCCGGATATTTCTCAGACAAACGGATCAAGGTCTGGGCGATCTCCATCACCTTGTCTTCCATGCCCGGCGTCGCCAGCGCGTAGTACAGCATGCTGCGCACGCGCTGCTGAAGAAAAGCGATATCCTCGAACAGCGAGTGTTTCTTGCTGTCGTTGAGGTTGGGCTTGTCCATCGGCTTGGCGTCGGACAAGCTGCCGGAGAAGCCCATATTGATGAGCTTCTGCTTCAGTTCCGGCGTCAGTACGTAATGTCCGCGCTTCAGCAGCAGAAAGCCGCTTTTGGAGTAGACATCCACCGGCAATTCCTTGCCGAGTTCTACCATCGCCGAATAGACCTTGGAAGGTCGTTTGGAGGAATCCACAGTCATATAGATGGCCGCTTGCAACGTCAAAATTCACAGAATGATAATCTATTGTCATCGCAAGCTGTAGATTTCTCAAACTATCTTGGCAGCTCGCTCCAAACTTTTAATAGTCTTTTAACAGATACGGGATAAGGCGTTTTCAATTCCTGCGCGAACAGGCTGACACGCAATTCCTCTATCATCCAGCGGAAGGCTAGCACCGCCTCGGCGGGTTCGCCTTGCTCTTGCTGCTCCGCCACTCTTTGCTGCCATTGCTGCCACAGTTCACGGATTTCCGCCGCCCTTTGGCCATCTCGCTGTGGATTGGCCGGCTGCTTGTCCATCCGCAGGCTCATCGCCTTCATATAGCGCGGAATCTGCGGCAGATGGGACCAAGGCGTCGCGGCCAGGAAACCCCGGTAAACCAAGCTTTCCAATTGTTGTTTTAGCTCAAATCCCAATTTATGTTTCTGCATTTTGTTGCACAGCGGGACGTATTCCGCCGCGATCTGTTGCAAATACTGCGAAACAGCCTGGATGACGGCCGGCAAGCGGGTGCGGGCGCGGTTTTTCTGATCGTTGAAGGCTTTTTCATTGCGCGGCAGCGCGTCCTCGCCGATGAAGGCGCGGTCGCAGATGGCGGCGATGGCGTCGGCCAGCAGGTCGTCGGCATTGGCCACCGCGCGCAGCTGCAGCGCGATCTGGGTCATGCCGGGCAGGCCCTTGCCCAGCTGCTTCATCTGCTCCTTCAACTGCAGCTGCAGCAGCTTCACCACGCCCTGGCGATGGTGCTTTTCCGCCACGTCCTGGGTATCGAACAGGCGGATGGCGACGCGGTCCTCCTCCAGCGTCAGCGCCGGGTAGCCGGTCAGCTGCTGGCGGCCGCGGGCGAACTGTATGCTCTCCGGCAATTCGCCGAAGTCCCAGGTCTTGACGTCGTCGCGCTCGAACTCGGCGCTGGTGTCGCGGAAGGTCAACTGCGCCGCCTGGCCAAACTGCTTCTGCAGCGCGATCAAATCGCGGCCCATGCCGATTTCCTGCTTGCCGTCGTCGATGACGCGGAAGTTGAACAGCATGTGCTCCGGCAGTTCCTGCTTGTTGAATTCGTCGATGTCCACCTTGACGCCGCCGGTCTCGCGCAGGATGAAGCGCGCCAGCTGCGCGGCGATCGGCTGCTGCAGGTCGGGATTGGTGCTCAGGAAGCGGGTGATGAAGTCCGGCACCGGCACGCAGCAGCGGCGAATTTGCTTGGGCAGGCCCTTGATCAGCTGTTGCAGCTTGTCGCGCAGCATGCCCGGAACCAGCCATTCGAATGGAGCGGGCGTCAGGCGGTTCAGGATGGCCAGCGGCACGTCCAGGGTGACGCCGTCCAGCGGGTGCTTGGGTTCGAAACGATAGCGCAGCTTCAGCTTGCCGTCTTCCAGCTCCAGCCATTCCGGGAACTGGTTTTCCGTCACGTGTTGGGCTGCGTGGCGCATCAGCTCTTCGCGGGTCAGGTGCAAGAGCTTGGGCTCGGTTTTTTCCGCCTCCTTGCGCCAGGCTTCGAAGCTGGCCGCGTCCACCACCTCGGCCGGGATGCGTTCGCTGTAGAAGGCGAACAGCGCTTCTTCGTCTACCAGCACGTCCTGGCGGCGAGCCTTGTGTTCCAGTTGCTCCACCTCGCGGATCAGCTGCTGGTTGCGCTGGAAGAAAGGCGCGTTGCTGACGTATTCCATATTCACCAGCGCGCCGCGGATGAACAGCTCGCGCGCTTCTTCCGGCGCGATGCGGCCGTAGCTGACCGGACGGCGCGGGATCAGCGTCAGGCCGTACAGCGTGACGCGCTCGCTGGCCACCACCTCGCCGCGGCTCTTTTCCCAGTGCGGTTCGAAATAGTGGTATTTCACCAGATGCTGCGCCAGCTTCTCCACCCATTCCGGCTCGATCTTGGCGACGCAGCGCGCGTAGAGGCGGGTGGTTTCCACCAGTTCGGATGCCACCAGCCATTTCGGCTTGGCCTTTTTCAGGCCGGAGCCGGGGAATACCAGGAAGTTGACGCCGCGCGCGCCCTGGTAGTCGTCGCCTTCCTGGTTTTTCATGCCGATATTGCCGATCAGGCCGGTGATCAGCGCCTTGTGCAGGTTTTCGTAAGCGACGGCGTCGATTTGCTGGCGCTTCTTGGCCGACATTTGCGCGTCCGGCTGCCCGGCGTCGGCATGGGCCTCGTCGCGGGTGATCAGGCCCAGCTCGCTGGCGATTTCGGCCAGCTGTCCATGCAATTCGCGCCATTCGCGCATGCGCAGGTAAGACAGGAAGTGCTCGTGGCAGGTATTGACCAGCTGGCGATTGGTTTTCTTGTGCTTGAGCGCGTCGGCGAAGAAGTCCCACAGATGCAGGAAGGACAGGAAGTCCGACTTCTCGTCGTTGAAGCGCGCCTGCGCTTTCTCTGCCGCATCGCGCGCCTCGAACGGCCGCTCGCGAGGGTCTTGAATGGACAGCGCGGCGGCGATGATCAGCACTTCGCGCGCGCAGTGGTAGTCGCGGCCGGCCAAGAGCAGGCGGCCCACCTTCGGGTCCACCGGAATGCGCGCCAGCTCCTTGCCCACCGGCGTCAGCTCGCCTTGCTCATTCACCGCGCCCAGCTCGGTCAGCACCTGATAGCCGTCGGCGATCAGGCGGCTGGACGGCGCCTCCAGGAAGGGGAATTCATCCACCTTGCCCAGCCGCAGCGCCGCCATGCGCAGGATCACCGCCGCCAGGTTGGAGCGGACGATTTCCGGATCGGTGAAGGCCGGGCGGGCGTTGAAGTCATCCTCGGCGTACAGGCGCACGCAGATGCCGGACTCGACGCGGCCGCAACGGCCGGCGCGCTGGCGGGCCGCCGCCTGCGAGACCTTCTCCACCTGCAGCTGCTCCACCTTGGCGCGCGGGCTGTAGCGGTTGATGCGGGCGAGGCCGGTGTCGATCACGTATTTGATGCCCGGTACGGTCAAGGATGTTTCCGCCACGTTGGTGGCCAGCACGATGCGGCGGCCGCCCGACGGTTTGAAGATCTTCTGCTGGTCCTCGTTGGACAGCCGCGCGAACAGCGGCAGGATCTCGTAGCCGCGGATGCCGGACTTGCGCAGTTTCTCAGCCGTCTCGCGGATTTCGCGCTCGCCGGGCAGGAAGACCAGCATGTCGCCGGAGCCCTGGCGCGACAATTCGTCGGCGGCGTCGACGATGGCGTCTTCCATCTCCATCTCGCGCTCGTCCTCGTCGCGCTGCTTCAGCGGCCGGTAGCGCACTTCCACCGGGTAGGTGCGGCCGGACACCTCGATTACCGGCGCGCCGTCGAAGTGTTTGGAGAAGCGGTCGGCGTCGATGGTGGCGGAAGTGATGATGATCTTCAGGTCCGGGCGGCGCGGCAGCAGCTGCTTCAGATAGCCGAGCAGGAAGTCGATGTTCAGGCTGCGTTCGTGCGCCTCGTCGATGATGATGGTGTCGTAGGCTTCCAGGTAGCGGTCGGTTTGCGTTTCCGCCAGCATGATGCCGTCGGTCATCAGCTTGATCACCGATTTTTCCGACAGTTTGTCGGTGAAGCGCACTTTGAAGCCGACGTGTTCGCCAAGCGTCGAGCCCAGTTCCTGCGCGATCCGCGTCGCCACCGAGCGCGCGGCCAGCCGGCGCGGCTGGGTATGGCCGATCAGGCCGAACACGCCGCGGCCCAGCTCCAGGCAGATCTTGGGCAGCTGGGTGGTTTTGCCGGAGCCGGTCTCGCCGCAGATGATCACCACCTGGTTCTTGTCTATCGCGCCCTTGATGTCGGCCAGCTTCTGGTTGACCGGCAGCGCGTCGTCGAAGCTGGGCTTGGGCAGATGGGCGCGGCGCGCGTCGGCGCGGCTGCGCGAGCGTTCCGCCTGGCTGGCGATGTCGGCCAAGAGCTTGTCGGCGGGCTGGTTTTTCTTCAGCCGGTCTGCGGCGTCGGCCAGTTTGCGGCGCAGGATGTGGCGGTCGCGGATCAGGCAGGAGGACAGGGCGGATTTCAGTTCGGCGAGGCGGGCGGCAGGTGTCATCGGCTAAAGAACGGAGGATTGCGTAAACCGCCGATTATAACAGAGCGGGCGGCATGAGGCCGTCCGCTTGGCTGCTCAAACGCCGGCTTCTTCCGCGTCAACCGCCCACTGCGGGAAGGGGTCGTCCAGCGTTTGCCAGGCAGCCATGCCGCGCGCCATCTCGGCGTCGCTGAGCAGACAGGCGTCGAAGGCGGCGACCAGCGCCTGCCGGTCCATGGCCATGCCTATCAGCACCAGTTCCTGCTGGCGGTCGCCGAAGGGCTCCTGCCAGCGCGAGCGGATCAGCGCCAGGCTATCCTCGTCGGCCGGCCATTCCTCGCGGTCCAGCGCCGCCCACCACAAGCCGGCGCAGGAATGGCGCGCCACCGCGCCGGCCTGCGACCACAGACCAGCGAACTGCGGCCGGCTGGCCAGCCAGAAATAGCCCTTGGATCGCACCACGCCCGGCCATTCCCGGCCCATCCATTGCCACAGCCTTTGCGGGTGGAACGGCCGCCGCGCGCGGTAGACGAAGCTGTCGATGCCGTAGGCTTCGGTTTCCGGCTGGTGTTCGCCGCGCAGCTCCGCCAGCCAGCCCGGCGCTTCGGCGGCGGCTTCGAAGTCGAAGCGGCCGGTGTCGAGCACGCGATCCAGCGGTACGCGGCCGAATTCGCTGCAGACGATGTCGGCACGCGGGTTCAGCGAGCGCAGGATTGCCTGCAGCTCGGCCAGCTGTTCGGCGTTCGCCAGATCGGTCTTGTTCAGCACGATGACGTCGCAGAATTCCACCTGCTCGATCAGCAGATCCACCACCGTGCGCTCGTCCTCGTTGCCCAGGCTGGCCTGCCGGTCCCCCAGGCTGTCGCGCGAGGCGTAGTCGCGCAGGAAATTGCAGGCGTCCACCACGGTCACCATGGTGTCCAGCCGCGCCAGATCGTCCAGGCTGCGGCCTTCCTCGTCGCGGAAGGTGAAGGTTTCGGCCACCGGCAGCGGCTCGGAGATGCCGGTGGATTCGATCAGCAGGTAGTCGAAGCGGCCTTCCGCGGCCAGCCGGCGGATTTCCAGCAACAGGTCCTCGCGCAGTGTGCAGCAGATGCAGCCGTTGCTCATCTCCACCAGCTTTTCCTCGGCGCGCGACAGCTGGGCGCCGCCTTCGCGCACCAGCCGGGCGTCGATATTGACCTCGGACATGTCGTTGACGATCACCGCCACGCGCTTGCCTTCGCGGTTGGCCAGGATGTGGTTCAGCAGCGTGGTCTTGCCGGCGCCTAGAAAGCCGGACAGCACCGTTACCGGCAGCTTGTTCATGTTTGCTCCTTGGGAAGGGGGGAAGGGGTTACCAGATGGCGTCCAGCGCCAGCAGCACGCGGGGCTGGTCCGGCGCCGGCGGCGGGGAGCGATGGATGGCGCCGCCGCGCGCGCCCGGCCATTGCGAGCCTTTCAGCAGCAGCACCGAGAACGGCGGCGCGCGGCCGATGGCCGCGGCATCGAGAATCAGGCCCGACTGCTCGTCGGCCAGGCCCTGGGCAGCGGCGCCCAGTTGCGAGCGATCGGCGGCGGCGTCGGGCAGCCATTCGGTGCCGGGGCCCTGGTAGCAGCACAGCAGGCGCAGCCCCACCCGGTCTGCGTGGAAGCGTGGGCACATCGCCTGCCGCAGCACTTCCAGCCGCGCGCCGACGCGCGGACAGCCGGTCAGGGTGGCGTACAGTTCGCAAAGCCAGGCGATGTCGGCTTGCAGCGCCGCGCGGCCCGGCAGCTCGGCCAGTGGCAAGTCGTGGGTTTCGCCTGGCGTCAGCACCCGCCGCCAGCCCAGGCCCAGCCGGCCTTCGAGTCCGGCGCGGCTCAGGTAGCCGGCGATGTCGGCGTCGGGCGGCCGGCGGTACAGACACAGTTCGGCCTCGGTTTCGAAGATGGCGGCGAGCACGGCCAGGTTGTCGGAGGCGTGCTGCGTTGCCGTTGCGTGGGTGGCTGTCATGAGGGGAGGTGAGAATGATTTTGGAAATGTTATATCATTACATAAAATCAAAGTAAAGTTATAACATAACAAATAGGTAGCGCCAGACCGTTTCCGGTGATGGCGCGCAAGGATGCAAGGGCTCCCCGCCTGGCTATAGCCTTGGAAAGGCTGACGGCGCGGCAGGGGATAGGCCTGCTTGCGGCGATATCACACGGCCTTCTTATGCATCCTGCAGCCGCTGGCGCGCGCATGCGGGGCTGAAAATCGTTTGAGCGCGCAGTTTTCTGGACTGTTTTCCCCACGCTAGCTGGGGCGTGGCCGGCTATGCGATATGCGGCTTTTATGCAATGCCGCGTGGCAAACGGTATAGTGCGCGTGGCTGAAATATCGATTGGAGAGTGTATGCGCGCGCTGTTGTTTGGACTTGCTCTGGCGATGGGGCTGGCTCATGCCGAGGGTTTGCTGGCGCCTGGCATCTACCGCCTTAATGAGCCGGCCGCGTGGAGCGCGCCGCGCACTCCGGATGAAACGGAGCTGAAACGGCGCTTTGTCGATATGCCGGCGCTGCCGCCATCGGCCAAAATCCGTTACGCGGTGGTGGCCAAGGGAGAGAAACAGAATACGGTGTTCTTTCTGGCGGCCCCTGGGTGGGACGGGAGAGAGTCCGCAGAGAGAATTTGCCGGGCCTATGGTTTTCCGGATTGGCATGACTATGCATCCGATCGGCCTATCTGCAGCGGCGACCCAGGCCGAGGCGAGCCTAGCGTGAGTCGGCAGGGAGACTTATTGTCCCTGGACTGGCCCGAGCTCAATGACAGCGAACAGGGCGAGCGCATTCAACCTACCCGCAAGCCGACTGGCGATGAGCAGATCGCTTGCATGCTCGACAATTGCAATCCTGAGGCTTTTGGGCGGTGGATTCGCCATGAAAAGGTGACGCGCCGTCATTCCGACTTTTCTTTGCTGCAGTCGCGGGACTACCGCGACATCCTTTATCTGTCGGGCTCCACGGCTTTGCATCACAGCGCCGACGCCTCAGGTTTTACCGAATCGTTGCCGCAAGACAGTTTTGCCGCGGTGCTGGCCGTGGACGGCGACTGGCTGAAAGTGGATGCTTTTGATCATGAGGGGCGGGCCAAGTCAGGCTGGATTTTGCGAGCGGACGCCTTGGGCGGCCAGTGGGTGGAACAGGCGGCGCGCCATCCTCGCTTTCGTTTCCGCGTTTTGTTGAGCGAAGGAGACGAGAACGGCTTGGACCGCCTGCCCTTGGCTATCGAAGCGCGCGACAGGCGCAGCGGCAAGGTGGCCCAGACGCTCTACGACATCAGCGCGATGGAGTCGCGCAGCGCCGATGAGGATGTCGTTCAGCTGGTCGATGTCAACTTTGATGGCGAGCTCGATCTGCTGGTGTTGGAGCAAGCGGGAGGCGCGGGGCCGAACGACACGCATAACGTTTATGTTTTCAAAAAGCGGACGGGGCGGTTTGAGCGCAACGCCAAACTGTCAGAGTTGCCGCAATTGCAGATAGACGCTAAACGCAAGCGCATCTTGTCCGCTTCGCGGGGAGGCTGTTGCAGCCATAGCAGCGAAACCTATCGTTATTTCCAGGGCCGCCTCACCCTGGTGTCTTCTTGGGATGAGTCTCTGAGCTACGACGATGGCGGCTCGGTGATGGTCACGACGGAGCGGCGGCTGGTCAAAGGCAAATGGCGGACCAAGATTCATCGCGAAAGAATGTGAGGCGATGGATCGCCGCTGCGGCTGTCAGCATGGGGAAAGGGCTTCTGTCGTAGATTTCAGTTTCACGCAGCTGACGCTTTCTCCAGTGGCCAAGTTTTTGCCGGAGCCGGATAGCCAGTATTCGTTTATTTCCCTTTGCTGCAGATAGCTGTCATCGGGGAAGCGATAGCGGCCGATGGTTATGTCGCCGCAGGTTTGCGCCAGCAGGAAAACCATGCGGCGCTGGCCATTCAGCCGCGCGCTCTGAATGTAGTTCAGTTTGAAGCCATCGACTATTTGTGGCTTTTGACAGCGGATTTCAGGCTCGCGTTGCGACAGCGTCCACGGTTCGTCGTCGCCATCATTGCGGGAGAGTTCGGTGGGCAGGCTCCAATGCCCGCCCAGCATGGTTTGCAGCGCAGGCAGATCCAGATTGCAACCGGTAAAGGGCCAATAGTAAGGCTCGTTATCGCGCTGTTTCAGCGGCAGCTCGAATGTCGCGTTGGTCGAGCATGCCCAGCCCGCGATGGCTTGTGGTTTTGCCAGGGTGGCCTCGAGATTTTTCTTGTCCAGGCCCGGGTATAACGTTTGTTCCAATTTCAGGATGGAAAGCGAACCCCATTGGATTGGGTGCTCGCTTGAGCCATCGCTTGCCTTTTTCCAGAACCAATATCCGCTGGTGCGCACGAGGCTGCCTGCGGGAAAATGGGCGCCAAAAGCATTGAAAGCTTTAGCGCTGCGTTGCCAGTCGGTGGATGGCGCGGGTTCTTGAATCGCATCGATGATTGGAAGCAGCGTGAGGCTGAGGGCCGTTAGCAGCGGCGATAAGAGAATAAAAACAAGTCGCTTGCCTTTAGGGATGCCGATCCAGGTCAATGCCAACAGCGCGAGAGCGGCTATGGCTGCGTGATGGATCAGATTCAGGATGAAGACGCCAAGGCCGATGCCATCGCCGGAGCCGTGATTGGGCGCATCCATTTTGAATTGGAAAAAGAATATGCCTGTCACAATCAAAGAGATAAGCGCGTAGCGCAATAACAGCTCTTTGGGCGATAGGACTGACGGGTTTGGCGAGGGCTGTGAGCTGGAGCTGGGCATGATTTGTTTTTTCAGATCGATGATGGGAAGCGCTTTAGCGTTTTTCGCGCGGATGTTTGAGCGCGGTGTCGGCTGTTTTTTCGTCTTGGCAGGGCTTCGCCAGAGCGCTATCCCCCTCTGGGAGAAAGCGAATGGATTGGCGCAAGTCGGGGAACAAGCAGCACCAAAGCAGCATGCTGCCAAGCGCGCAAGCCAGCAAAACGGCAAGCAAGGGCCACGATCTTTGCAGCAAGGGCTGATGTGTATCCATAGACAGGCAAACCGCAGTCAGCAGGGCCCCCGATGCCAGCAAAGATAGCGATTGCATGCGCATGGGGGCGCGCATGGGACGCCAATCGACCGGATTGACTCGCGCGGCGACAAAGACATCGGCCGCGAAGCGAAAACCGGGTTTCGAGGCCAGGCGCAACAGCAAGGCGCGTTTAAGCTCCTCGCCATTGGCAAAGGTCAGGCGGGAGAATCTCTGCCACGGGATGCGTTGCATTTTGATTTCGCCCTGGGCGTTCCGGCGCCAGAAAACCAGATCCCGCGCGATGGATTTGCTGGTGGAGAACAGGGTTTCCACATCGCATCCGCCGTCAGGAGATGGAACGATTTCAGACCAGGCGATAGACGTATCCTGGCGCGCGCCAGCAAGCATCCACGAGCAAGGCGTGCGGATATGCAATCCGCTGTCGCTCACGCTGAGTTCATGGTGCAGAGGACGGCGCAAGCGCCTGAGGATGGCGTAAGCAGATCCTAAAAGCAGCGCGCCGATGAGGAGCAAGAGAAAAATCCCGATGGCGGGTTTGCCTTGCATTTCCGGGAGCAAGAGTAGGGACCAGATGCCCAGGCCGATCAATGCGAAGGTCAAGCCGACGGCCAGATGATAGGCGCGCAAGCAGGCAATATTGGGTTGGCCGCGTATTTCGCCGGACAGCGCTTGGATGTGTTGAAGGGGGAGGGGCAGCAACTGGTCGCTTTCGGCGGCTGAGCGCTGGCGCTTCGAGGAAGGCATTGTGGCGAGGCGGGATGTGGATGGAAGTGCAGGCTAGGGCGGGAGCCATATTCTGTCAATACACTGGACTTTGTTATAAAGCCGAGCGCAACCACGGCCGGTTGCCTGAGTGATGGCCGTGCGCGGCTTGGCGGCGTGATGTCCACCGCCAAGCCGCGTGCGGTTTCAATGGTATGCGGGCCGGGGAATCGCGGATGAAGATGACAAGGCGTCTTGACGACTTACGGCTTGGTGCAGTTTGTCCATCTGTTCGTCCAGTTGGCGGATCGCCTCGGCGATGTTGCGGGTTTCGCCGGACAGGCTGCGCGTGGATTCGCCCACCGCCACGATGTCCCCGGCGAATTGCGCGAAGCCCTGGTTCTGATTGCTTTCCGCTTGCGAAACCTGATCAAGCAGGCCGGCCAGTTGGCTGGTTTCGCGGATGATGCCGGACAGCTTGCTTTGGGCGTTTTGCGCGTGGTCGCGTCCCGCCTGCATTTGCTGGTTGCCGTCGCGCATCGCCACGATGGCCAGATTGGTGCCGTCGACGATCAGCTTGATCTTGGTTTCGATGTCCTGGGTGGCGTTCTGGGTGCGCTCGGCCAGCTTGCGCACCTCGTCCGCCACCACGGCGAAGCCGCGGCCCATTTCGCCGGCGCGCGCCGCCTCGATGGCGGCGTTGAGCGCCAAGAGATTGGTCTGGTCGGCGATGTCGCGGATCAGCTGCACGATGCCGCTCACCTCGGCGCTGCGCTGGCCCAGCTCTTCCAGCTTGCCGGCCGCGTGGCCTATCACTTCGCCGGCGCGGCCCAATTGGCCGACCGCCTGGTCCATCGCCTTGCCGCCTTCCTGCGCAGCGCCGCCGGCGGTTTGCGCCAGTTGGGTGGCGGTGGTGGACTGCTCGGCGTTTTGGCTGGTCACCACCGCCATCTGCTGCGCCACCACCACCATGTCTTCCGAGCGTTCCTGCTGCTCGGCCATGGTCTTGGCCATGCTGCCGGTGCTGGCGGCGATCTGGCGGCTGGCGCCGGAGGCGTCGCGGATGGACAGGCTGATCTGCTCCATCATCTGCGCCAGCGCCTGGCTGGCGCGCTCGGCGTCCTGGCGGGCGGTTTCCAGTTTTTCAAAGCTCTTGGCCTTGGCCTTGTCGAAGGCCAGGGCCAGCACCAGCACCACCAAGGACAAGCCGGCCAGAGATTTGGCCTGCAGCTTGGGCAGTTCCTCGCGCGGCAGCGGGGTGGGCGGGATGGCGGCTATGCCGGACAGCCACATCACCGCGCCGACCGCGGCCAGAGACATCGCCAGCCAGAACATGCCGGAGCGGCGGGTGCCGATGAAGACGGCGGTAAACGGGATGGCCGCGAACCACATCAGGCTGGTGGACAGGATGCCGCCGTTGACGAACACCATCCAGCACACCATGGCGTACATGCAACTGGTGATGAATTCGGCGGTGAGGCGCACCGCGCCGCTCAGGCGCAATAGAAAAGGGCCGCACAGCAGGCCCAGGCCGCCAAGGGCGATGCCTTCGGCCATCGGATAATGGCCCAGCATCAGGTATTCGACGGCGAACAACGGCGCCATCAGGCCGGCCAAAAGACCGACGCCCACCACGGTTCGGGCGCGGATGGCTTGCTCCGGCGCCTGTCGGACGGTGTCCGGTATGAACCATTCTGTGATGGCCTGTATCGACATGGTTTCCCCTCCAAGGATGTTCCAGATGGAAAAGCACGCTGATTTGTAAGGTTTTATCGTAAGCGCGCTCCAAGCGCACTTTAAAACAATTGTTTGATTCTAGGCAATATTGCCATTGGAATAAAAACTCAGTCGGCGAGCAGGACGGGCACGCCGCCGGCGCTTAAATGCGACAGTCTGACCGGATCGGCGTCCGGCTCGGCGATCAACAGGCCGATGTCGCCCAGCGGCGCCACAGCGAAAGGGGAGGCGGTATCCAGCTTTTCATTGGTGACGGCCAGGATGGTTTGGCCGCACTGCTCCACCAGCATGCGCTTGAAGGCCGCCTCTTCCGCCATGACGGTGCCGACGCCCAGCTCGCGGTCCACCGAGCAAGTGCCGAGGAAGCAAATGTCGGGATGCATGGATTGCAGCATGCGGGTGGCTATGGTGCCGGCGGTGTCGCCGCTTTTGTGGTTGAGGCTGCCGCCCAGCACCAGCACTTCCAGTTGTTTCTTGCCGAACAGCTCCGCAGCGATGGGAATGGCGTTGGTGGCCACGGTCAGCGGCAGGTCGGCGGGCAGGGCGCGGGCGATTTCCAGATTGGTGGTGCCGCCGTCAAGGAACACGAATTGGCCGGGCCGCAGCTGGCGCACCGCGGTGGCGGCCAGGCGGGCCTTGCGGACAGGGTGTTCGTGGCGGCGCTGCTCAAAGCTGGTGTCGATGGGGCGCAGCGCGATGGCGCCGCCGTATACCCGTTGGCATACGCCGTTGGCGGCCAGTTCGCGCAGATCGCGGCGGATCGAATCCTCTGACACGCCCAGGGTAGCGGCCAATTCGCCGGCCAGCACCCGGCCATGCTGCAGCAGTTGCTGGCGGATGTATTGATGGCGGTCCGAGGGCAGGCCGGAGGCGGGTTGGCGTTCTTTGCGCATGATGTGGGCTCTAAGCGGGAATGCGCGGATGTTGCACGATTATGCCTGGTTGGTCAAAGATTTCGTGCATGTTCTTGCATGGTTGTGCATAATGATGCTTGTTCTGCAATAGGAGTGGACGCAATGAAACTGATGGTTTCCGATCTGGATGGCACGCTGTTGAACGAAAACTCGCAATTGGCGCCGGAAACGTACGCCGCCTTGCGGCAAGTGGCGGCCAAGGGCATCGCCATGGCGGTGGCGACCGGTCGGCACGAGCGTCAGGTGCGCAAACTGTGGCCGGACGATTTGCCGGCGGTGCCGGTGATCAGCGCCAACGGCGCGCGCGTGCATCTGGCCGACGGCAGCCTGTTGTTTCAATCGCGTCTGTCCCAGGATCTGATCAGCCGTTTGCTGCGGCCTGAGCTGGTGAGGGATACGGAGTTGGGCGTGTATCGCGACGACTGCATCATGGCTTACCACAGCAAGCGCGAATATAGCCATTACACCGGCCAGGTGACGGAGATAGATGATCTGGCCAGTTTCGCCGCCGATGACGTGTCCAAGGTGATTTATTGCGGCACGCCCGAGCAGCTCAAAGAGGTGGAGCGGGACATCGCGCGCGATTTCGGCGACGAGGTGTCCATGACCTATTCCCACATCTGCTATCTGGAGGTGATGGCGCCGGGCGTCAACAAGGGCAGCGCGCTGGCTCTGCTGCTCAAGCATCTGGGCGTGAAGGCCGAGGACTGCGCCGCCTTCGGCGACAACCTGAACGACGCCGAGATGCTGAGCCTGGCCGGCATGCCCCACATCATGGCCAATGCCCATCCGGGCTTGCTTCAGCGGGTGCCGAGCGCGACGGTTATCGGCCATCACGCCGCGGGCGGCGTGGCCAAGCGGTTGTTGGAGATGTTGGCATAGGCGCATTTCGACGCTTTGCGCCCAATGGTTGCCCCGCTCTTGCTTGCAAGGCGGGGTTTCTTTTTTTGGAGGGGGTGGAGGGATTAAGTCAATCGCTGCGCGAACTGGGTAAACTCCGCCGCGACTTGGCCTGGCGCTTCAAACCACGGGAAGTGCTCTGCGCCCTCGATTAGCGCGTGGCGCACATTGGCGCCTTGGTAGGCGCTGTCTTGCCATAGCGACTGATCGACGATCCGGTCCTCGCTTCCGGAAAGAATCAGCACCGGCAGCTGGGACGGCCACCAGCGGGCTTGGTATTCCGCATCGAAATGTTGGCCGGACCACTTCATGGCTGCCACATTGTATGACAAGGTTTCCAGCATGGCGCGCCCGCTGGCGAGCGACGCCGGAGAGAAGTTCCAGGGCGCGGCGGCTAGTGTCAGCCGCTTAAGCGTTTCGGCGCTAGGATTTTGCGAGTAGGCCTCGAAAGCCTGGCCAACCTCGGGAAGCGGATGCTGCTCGCTGGTGCGGGCGAAGCGCGCTTGCCAGCGGGCATCGGGCGCGGAGCTGATCAGCACCATGCCTTGCAGCAGGGGCTCAAGCTCAGGCGTCGACAGCAAATACATCCCGCCGGTGGAATGGCCCACGAATACGCAGTGGGGAAGGGCGCGGGCCGCTTCTCTGATGACGCCTGGCCAGCGCTGATAATCTTCCGGCTGGCCGGTGTTGTTGCCGTCTCCGGGCAGGTCCACCAGCCAGACCGCGCCGTCAACGTCCAGGCAAGAGGCCAGCGAAGCCAAGCTCTCAGAGCCTAATCCAGGGCCTCCTGGCAGCAACAGCCAGTTGTGTCGGCCTGGGCGATTGGAAACGCGGCGCAGACGCACGCCTGATTCTGTGTGGAGGGTTGAGCGGTTTTCCATTTTCAAACCTCGATTGAAGATTTTGGCCATGCTGCGCGTAGCGGCAGCGAAGAAGGCTTGTTGGTTTGTCGATTCATAGTAGGAACTTGCAAAAAAAACGGCTCCGCAGGGGAGCCGTTTCGATGCGTTCCAGCATTGGTCTTAGCGAGCCGGAGTCTGTTCCGCTTGCAGCGCGGTCAGGGCGATGGTGTAGACGATGTCGTCCACCAGCGCGCCGCGCGACAGGTCGTTGACCGGCTTGCGCAGGCCTTGCAGCATCGGGCCCACCGACACCACGTTGGCGGAGCGCTGCACCGCCTTGTAGGTGGTGTTGCCGGTGTTCAGGTCCGGGAACACGAATACGGTGGCGCGGCCGGCTACCTGGCTGTCCGGGGCCTTTTGGCGGCCGACGGATTCCACCGAGGCGGCGTCGTACTGCATCGGGCCGTCGATCAGCAGATCCGGGCGCTTCTCCTGGGCGATGCGGGTGGCTTCGCGCACTTTTTCCACGTCGCTGCCGCTGCCGGAAGAACCGGTGGAGTAGGAGATCATCGCCACGCGCGGGGTGATGCCGAAGGCGACGGCCGAATCGGCGGACTGGATGGCGATGTCGGCCAGCTGTTCAGCGGTCGGGTCCGGGTTTACGGCGCAGTCGCCGTACACGTAGACCTGTTCCGGCATCAGCATGAAGAACACCGAGGACACGATGCTGGAGCCGGGGCGGTCTTGATCAGCTGCAGCGCCGGACGGATAGTGTTGGCGGTGGTGTGCACGGCGCCGGAAACCAGGCCGTCCACTTCGTTCATCGCCAGCATCATGGTGCCCAGCACCACGGTGTCTTCCAGTTGCGCCAGGGCCATCGGCTCGTTCAGGCCCTTGCCCTTGCGCAGCTCGACCATAGGCGCCACGTACTGGCCGCGGATTTCGTTCGGATCCAGGATTTCCACCGACTCCGGCAGCGTCACGCCCTGGGTCTCGGCCACTTGCAGGATTTCGGCGCGGTTGCCCAGCAGCACGCAGCGGGCGATGCCTTTTTTCTGGCAGATGCGGCGGCCTGGATGGTGCGCGGCTCATTGCCTTCCGGCAGCACGATGCGCTTGTTGGCCTTGCGGGCCTTTTCCATCAGCTGGAAGCGGAAGGCCGGCGGCGGCAGGCGCAGTTCGCGCGGCTCGCCCACGCTTTGCTTCAGCGTGGACACGTCCAGGAACTCGGCGACGTGCTCGATCACCTTGCCCATGCGCTCCAAGTCGTCGGACGGCACCTGATGGCTCATTGCGTTCAGCGCGCTGGCGGTTTCCATCGAGTTCAGCGAGGTGGCCAGCACCGGCAGGCCGCCGGTGAAGGCTTGCTGGCACAGCTGCTGGATGCGCGGGTCCGGCTGGGAGTCGCAGGTCAGCAGCAGGCCGGCCAGCGGCACGCCGTTCATGGCGGCCATCGAGGTGGCCATCACCACGTCTTCGCGTTCGCCCGGGGTGATGATCAGCGCGCCCGGCTTCAGCAGGTTGACGATGTTCGGCGCGGTGCGGGCGGCCACCACCATATTGCGCACGCGGCGGCTGGCTTGTTGGCCGGCATGCACCACATTGGCGTTCAGGTAGCGAGCCACGTCTTCCGTGCGCGGGGCCAGCAGCTCCGGCTGATACGGAATCACGCCAAGAGCGCAGGCCGGCCTTTTTCAGATTGCCGGATTGCTGCACCTCGGCGCGCCAGTTCGGCGCGATCGGCGCTAGGCAGCACGTGGTTGAGGATGTAGCCGACACGGTTTGCGCGCCGAAGGCCTGGATGTTCATTTCCAGTTGTTCGGCCGATTTCAGCCGCGCCCAGATCCTTCACAGAGCTGACCAGGATGGTCTGCGCCTGCAGGTTGCGGGCGATCTTGGTGTTGAGGAAGGTGGAGAACACCTGTTTCTGGTCCGGCACCAGGCCTTCCACGATCACCACGTCCACATTTTGCGAGGCTTGCTGGAACAGGCTGACGACCTCTTCCATCAACTGGTCCACCTGGCCTTGCGACAGCAGGTGCTCGACGCGCTCCATGCTGATAGGCTGCGGCGGGTTCAGGCGGCAGATGGCGTGGGCGAAGTGGGTGGAGCGCTCGGCTTCGCCGTCCTTGGTGTCCTGGGCGATGGGCTTGACGAAGCCCACGCGCAGGCCAGCCTGCTCCAGCGAACGGATGGCGCCCAGGGTGACCGAGGTCAGTCCGGCGTTGAAGCCGGTGGGGGCGAGAAAGAATGTCTGCATGATCGCGCGCCTTCCTTACTTGGCCAGACCGGCCAGTTCGCGGTGTCCATGGCGATCATCAGCTCTTCATTGGTGTTGATCACCAGCGCCGGCACGGAGTCTGCGGAGGTGATGCGGCCGGCGTTGCCGCGGATGCAGGCTTCGTTGGCGGCGGTGTCCAGCTTCAGGCCCAGGAAGCCCAGCTGGTTGATCACTTCGGCGCGCAGGAAGGACGAGTTCTCGCCGATGCCGCCGGTGAATACCACGGCGTCCAGACGGCCCGCGCCCACGCTCATCGAGGCGACGTACTTGGCCAGGCGGTAGGCGAACACTTCCAGCGCGCGCTTGGCGCCTTCATGGCCTTGGCTGCGGCTTCTTCCAGCTCGCGGCAGTCATTGGACAGCTCGGACAGGCCCAGCAGGCCCGATTCCTTGTTCAGCATATTGGTGGTGGCCTGCACGTCCATGCCGCGCTCGGTGGCCAGGTAGCGAATACGCTGGGGTCGATGTCGCCGGAGCGGGTGCCCATGACCAGGCCTTCCAGCGGGGTCAGGCCATCGAGGTGTCGGCGCACTTGCCGTTGCGGATGGCGGAGATGGACGCGCCGTTGCCCAGGTGGGCGATCACCAGGCTGGTCTCATCGGCCGGCTTGCCCAGCATCTTGGCGGCTTCTTCGGCCACGAAGCGGTAGCTGGTGCGTGCATGCCGTAGCGGCGCAGGCTGTTTTCGCGGTACAGCTTCATCGGCACGGCGTACAGATAAGCCTTTTCCGGCATGGTCTGATGGAAGGAAGTGTCGAACACGGCCACTTGCGGCAGGCTCGGGAATTCCTTGATCGCGGTGCGGATGCCCAGAATGTGGGCCGGATTGTGCAGCGGCGCCAGCTTGATGCAGCGTTCGATTTCGTTGATGGCGTTTTCGTCCAGCAGCGCCGATTGCTTGAAGTGTTCGCGCCATGACCACGCGGTGGCGATGGCTTTCACGCTGTCCAGCAGCGACACTTGCTGCAGTTTCTCGATGATGGCGTGCATGGCGCGGCGTGGTCCGGACGGAAGCAGGGCGGTTTGCTTGCCGCCGTCGTGTTTGAAGGTGATGCAGGCGTCGGCCAGGCCCAGTTTCTCAGCCAGGCCGGTCATGACCGCTTCGTGGCTGGCGCTGTCGATCAGCGCGAATTTCAGGGAGGAGCTGCGCAATTGATGACGAGGATGCTGGAATTCATAGCTTTGAACATGTAATTTGAAAAAAACGGACTAAATCGATGAAAAAATCCAGTGCGATGCTGTTATCACCGGTTTGCTGTCAGCGCGCGCGTCTCTGCCCGGTGGCTCGGCGCCTGCGTCCTTACCGTGTGGTAGGCATGCGCAGCCTTTTGGCTAGCCTTACCTTACGCCGCGCCGCATGGGGGAAGAAATAAAGCGCAGTCTTGCCATATCAGGGCTTTGCAGCGTGGCGAGCTGGACGCTCCCCCTGCGGCGGCAGGGCGAGGGCGGAAATCTGACAGTCGGTGTGGCAACGATATCGAGCTAGTATATCACTATAAATTAACGGCTTCTAATGTTGCGCCGCACTAAAAGTGGCAGTATTTGATTTTGATTAACTATCGTGTCGAATGCTTGTTGGAATCGGGGTGAGAGGCGATAACTTGCGGTAAACGGGCTTGACGAGGGATTGTCATAAAGAATTAACGCTTGCCCCGGGGAGGGGCGAAGGCATAATTCGGCCTTGTGAAGCGAGGCTTTCGCCTTGTTTGATTGATTGTTTTTGATAGTCCCGCAAACTCGTCCCGAGCGAGATTCGGCTGGTCTTATATCTTCTACACGGAGGTGTGGGAATAATGTTGATCTGGCTTCTGCTCAACTGCTTCAAGCATCTGCAGCCCAGCTACCCGTTTATACCTATTTCGATCCCGCGTTCTACGCCAAGGAGCAGGAGCTGCTGTTCGCAGACGCGCCCAGTACTATGGCCATGAGTTGATGACGCCCAATCCGGGCGACTATCACACGCTGGATTGGCTGGGCCATGGCAAAATGCTTAAAAACGTCGATGGCGAGATCAAGCTGATCTCCAACGTCTGCCGCCATCGACAGGCATCATTTATAAAGGCGCGGCAACGGCAATCATATCGTCTGCAACTTGCACGGCTGGACTACGACGCCGCAGGCAGCTGGTGGGCGCGCCGCACTTCCCGGAAACGCCATGCCTGAATCTGAATCAGACCGCGCTGACCCGCTGGAACGGCTTGTTGTTCGACGCGCGCCGCGATATCGCCGCCGATCTGGCCAAGCTGGGCGTCGCCAAGCACATGACCTTCGATGGCTATGCCTTTCATTCGACGCAGTCCACTGAATACGACTTCAACTGGAAGACCTTTATTGAAGTGTATTCGGAAGACTATCAGTCGACCCCTTCCACCCCGGCCTCGGCAATTTCGTCGATTGTGCGGATCTGAAGTGGGAGTGGGGCGAGCAATACCACGTGCAAACGGTGGGCGTGAAAAACCGCCTGGCGCGCGCCGGTCCAAGGTATACGGCAAGTGGCACGAGGAAGTGCTGCGCCGCTATGCCGAACAGCAGCCGGAGTTCGGCGCATCTGGTTGACCTACTACCCCAACATCATGGTGGAGTGGTATCCGCATGTGCTGGTGGTGAGCGTGGTGATTCCGCGCGGTCCGGAAAAGTGCACGGTGATCACCGAGTTTTACTATCCGGAAGACGCGTGTGGTTGAGCCGGAATTCATCGAGGCCGAGCAAGCGGCTTACTTTGAAACCGCCAAGGAAGACGACGAAATCTGCTATCGCATGCATGAGGGCGCAAGGCTTGTGGATGGCGGGCGTCAGCGAGGTGGGGCCGTACCAGTCGCCGACCGAGGAAGGCATGCTGCACTTCCACGAGTACTATCGGTGGATGATGGGCTCGGCATTGGCTGGCTGAGACAGGCATTTGAATGCCATAATGAAAAGGCGCGGAATACGCGCCTTTTTTATTTTCCACTCTTCGTGTCCCCAGATGTCGGCAATTTTCCGTTTTATCACTGTATTGGCGCTCGCCCTGGCGGCCGCGTCGGCTTGGGCGGCCAGTTATAACGATCCAGTCAGCAAAATCCATTTCACGGTGCCGCCTGGCTGGAAGGTGCGGCCGGCCACTATGAACGGCGCGGATGTTGCGGGTGATTCCGCCCAAGGCGGATCAGCGCGAGCGCGCCGCCATCGAGGTGCAGATCGGTCTGCGCAAGCTGGCGAGAAAGGAAACCCTGGCCAAGCTTGCCGCGCAACTCCGTTCGGAAGACGGCGACAGGGAGGCGGCAAACTTCGTCAGGCTCAATCAAAAGACGGGCAGGCTGGTCACCGAGTATCGGGACGGCCGCTTCGTTTCCAATCGCTTGTGGATCGTGCGCCATAATCTGCATGTGATGCAGCTGGTGGACAAGAGCCGGCTGCTGGAGGCGCGCTGCACGGCCAATGCGTCGGAGTTTCGCACCTATAGGCGGCAGATGGAGGCGATCTGCCTCAGCGTGGCGGTTGGCAAGAAATAGTTTTCAGCAGTTAGCAGAGGAAGATCAATTGGCGGTAGCAGCAGCAGGTTGGCGAATTTTCGCCTGGGTTCGGGCTGGATGGTGGTGGCGGCGCTGTTTTTCGCGCTGATGGGTTTGTTCGTCAAGCTGGGCGCGGAGTATTTCTCGTCCACGGAACTGGTGTTCTGGCGCACGCTGATCGGCGTGCTGGCCTTGGGCTGCGCGGCCTTGTGGCGGCGCGAGCGTTTCGCCACGCCCTTGCTGCGCTACCATCTGCAGCGCGGGGTGATAGGTTATGCCTCGCTGTTGATGTCTTTTTACGCCATCGCCCATCTGCCTTTGGCGACGGCGTCCACGCTGACTTACACCTCGCCGATGTTCCTGGCCTTGCTGTCCGTGGTTTTGTTGCGGGAGAAGCTGCCCGCGCGCGCCATGATGGGTTTGGCGCTGGGCTTTGTCGGCGTGGTATTGCTGCTGCGGCCGACTTTGTCGGGCGAGGTGTTGGTTTGCCGGTCTGATGGGGCTGGCGTCGGGTTTTCTGGCCGGTTGGTCTTATCTGCATGTGCGCGAGCTGGGCAGGCAAGGCGAGGCGGAATGGCGGGTTGTGTTTTATTTCGCGCTGATTTCCAGCGTGGGCGGCTTGCTGTTGATGTGTTTTGAGCGCTGGCACCCGGTCACGCTGGAAAACGTTTCGCTGCTATTGGGCGTGGGTGTCACTGCTACGCTGGCTCAACTGGCGATGACCCGCGCTTACAAGGTGGGGCGCAAGCTGACCGCGGCCAATCTATCGTATTTGACCGTTTGTGTCTCTTGCTTGTTGGGCGCTTTGGTGTGGGGCGATATATTGACGATGGATTCGCTGTTGGCCATGGGCTTGATCATGATCAGTGGCATGCTGGCTGGAAGACGCTAGGATGATGTCGTTGGTATAATGTTGGCGAGGGCGCTATGGCTGTGCCGCAAAGCAAGGATGAATTGCTGGGTGCGATGCGTAGTTCTTATGCTTCCTTGCGCAAAGCGCTCGAGCGTGTGCCAGAGGAGCGATTATTTGAGCCATCGCTGGAGGGGCATGCCAAAGGCACGCTGATGAGCGTGGCGGATTTATTGGCCTATTTGATAGGCTGGAACGCGTTGGTGCTCAAATGGCATGAGCGAGAGTCCGCGGGACTGGCGATAGATTTTCCGGAGACCGGCTATGCTTGGAACCAGCTTGGTTTATTGGCGGGAAAGTTTTATCGTGATTATCGCGGCCTGAGCGCGAAAGAGTTGTCGACGCGTTTGGATGACGGCTTTCAGGCCTTGGCGCGCTTGGTGGAGGGTTTGTCCGATGCCGAATTGTATGGCGCATGCTGGTATGGGAAGTGGACCCGCGGCAGAATGATACAGTTCAATAGCGCATCGCCGTATCGCAATGCGCGCGGACGCATAGTGGGCTGGCTGCGTCGCGTCCGGCGTAGGCTGCAGGTCAAAGAAGAGGAGAAAGCGATGATTTCGATCCGGG